>NZ_JBIAGO010000008.1:0-127827 GCF_042869775.1 Streptomyces sp. NPDC006711 | reverse complement strand
CCACCCGGGGGGGTGGGGGGGGGGGGGTCCCCCGGCCGGGGGGGGGGCCCCCCCACCAGCGGGGGCGTGGGGGGGGGGGGGGGGGGGGGGGGGGGCCGCCCCCCCCGCCCCCCCCCCCCCCGGCCGCGCCTCGCGTGAGCGGCGGAAAGGCGCGGGGTGGGAAGCACTGAACCGGCCGGCGGCGAACGGGTCAACGGCGAACGGGTCAACGGCGAACGGGCCGTCGGTGAACGGGCCGGCGGCGACCGGGCCAACCGTGAACCGGCCAACCGTGAACCGGCCAACGGTCATCGGGCCGCCGGTCATCGGGCCGCTGGTCAACGGGCCGGCGGCGAACGGGCCGTCGGCGACCGGGCCAACCGTGAACCGACCAACGGTCAACGGGCCGCCGGTCAACGGGCCGCCGGTCATCGGGCCGTCGGTCAACGGGGCAACGGCGAACCGGCCATCGAGACGCACGGCCTGACCAAACGTTTCCGGGGCGGCCAGCTGGCCGTGAACGGGCTCGACCTCACCGTGCCGCGCGGCAGCGTCTTCGGCTTCCTCGGCCCCAACGGCTCGGGCAAGACCACCACCATCCGCATGCTGATGGGCCTGATCGAGCCGACCTCCGGCAGCGCGCGGGTCCTCGGAGGGCCCATGCCGAAGGCCGCCCGCGCCGTGCTGCCCCGGGTGGGCGCCCTGATCGAAGGACCGGCCCTGTACGGGTTCCTGTCCGGCCGCGACAACCTGCTGCGGTACGACGCCGCCGACCCCACCGCCGACCCGCGCACCCGCACCGCCCGGGTGGCCACCGCCCTCGAACGGGTGGGCCTCACGAGCGCGGCGGGCAAGAAGGCGCGGGCGTACTCGCTGGGCATGAAGCAGCGCCTCGGCCTCGCGTCCGCGCTGCTCCAGCGCCGTGACCTGCTCGTCCTGGACGAGCCGACCAACGGCCTCGACCCGCAGGGCATGCGCGAGATCCGCGCCCTCGTCCGGGAGCTTGCGGACGAGGGGACGACCGTCTTCCTCTCCTCACACCTGCTGGACGAGATCGAGCAGGTCTGCTCGCACGCCGCCGTGATGAACCAGGGCAGGCTGGTGGTCCAGGGCGCGGTGGCCGAGCTGGCGGGGAGCGCGCGCGGCCGCCTCGCGGTGACCACCCCGGACACCGGCGCGGCGGCCCGCCTCCTGAAGGAACACGGGATCGCCGGTGTGACGGTGGCGGGCGGCGACCGCGTCACGGGTGAACTGCCGCCGGAAGAAGTCGAGTTGGCCGACCTCAATGCCGCGCTCGTGCGGGCTGGGGTGCGGGTGCGGGGGTTCGCGGCCGAGCGGGCCTCACTTGAGGACGCCTTTGTCGCGCTGACCGGGGAGGGCTTCGATGTCGCGGGCTGAGGCCGCCAAGGGCGCTGCGGCCACTGAGGCCACGGAAGGGCCGGCGCAGGAGCCGCCGCTGCGTGCGCCGGGCGTCCTGTGGTCGCTCGGGCTCTTCCGCTCCGAGCTGGTCACCGTGGTGCGCCGCTGGCGCACGCTCGCGCTGCTCGCCGTGCTCGCCGCCGTACCGGTCCTGATCGGCATCGCGGTGAAGATCGACACGAGGGGCGGCAGAGGCGGGGGAGGCGGTGGCGAGGGCGGCGGTCCCGCCTTCCTCTCGCAGATCACCAACAACGGCCTCTTCCTGGTCTTCGCGGCGATCGCCGCCACCCTGCCGGTCTTCCTGCCAATGGCGGTCGGCGTGGTGGCGGGGGACGCGGTGGCGGGCGAGGCCCACGCCGGCACCCTGCGCTATCTGCTGGTCGCCCCGGCGGGCCGTACCCGGCTGCTGCTCGCCAAGTACGCCTCGGTGCTCGCGTTCTGCCTGATCGCCACGCTGGTGGTGGCGGCCTCGGCGCTCGCGGTCGGCGCGCTGCTGTTCCCGCTCGGCGAGGTCACCACGATCTCCGGCACGCGGATCTCGTTCGGGGACGGGCTGCTGCGGGCCGTGGCGATCGCGGGGATCGCCGCGCTGTCGCTGTCCGGGATGGCGGCGCTCGGCCTGTTCGTCTCGACGCTGACCAACAGCGGGATCGCGGCAATGGCCTCGACCGTGGGGCTGCTGATCACGGTCCAGATCCTGGGCCAGATCCCGCAACTGCACGCCATCGGGCCCTATCTCTTCCCGCACTACTGGCTGTCCTTCGCGGACGTCCTGCGCGAGCCGGTCTACTGGGACCAGTTGGAGCGCAACTTCGAACTCCAGGCCCTGTACGTCGCGGTGTTCGGCTCGGCGGCCTGGGCGCGCTTCACGACGAAGGACATCACGGCGTGAGCCAAGCCGAGCGGGACGGTCGTGCCGAGCCCACCCCCGTGCGGCTCGACACGACACGTTCCGTTTCCTGCGCCATTGTTTGGAGTCGGACGTCGTGCTGTCAATCCGGTTCCGGGCCTGCTCGTAGAGTGAGGGCATGATCACCCCGTCCGAGTCCGCCCCGAGTGCCAGGCGCCGCAGCGAGAAGTCGCGGCGCGCGACCCTGTCGGCCGCGCTGGGCCTGTGCACGGAACACGGATACGACAAGGTCACCATCGAGGCCATCGCGGCCCGTGCGGGCGTGAGCAAGAAGACGATCTACCGGTGGTGGCCCACGAAGGGCGCGGTCCTGCTCGACGCGGTCACCGAGCTCGTGGTGAGCGATACGCCCTTCCCCGACACCGGCGACATCGAGGCCGATCTGCGCGCCCACATCGGGAGCGTGGTGAATCTGCTGAACTCGCGGGTGGCGGGCGCCGCTTACACCGGGATCCTCTCCGAGGTGCTGCATGACGAGCGGCTGGCCCGGGCGGTCAACGACGAGCTCGTCATTCCGCGCGTCACCCTCGTCCACGAGCGCATGCGCCAAGCCCAGGAGCAGGGCCAGCTGCCGAAGGACGCGGACCTTCCGCTGGCCGTCGAGATGCTGTACGGCCCGCTCTACTACCGGTACGCGCTGGGGCGGCCGCTTCCCTCGCAGGAGCGGGTGGACACGCTGGTGGCGCATGTCATGCGCGCGTTGCGGGCGTCGGAATCGAGCTGAAGAAGGTCTTGGCGCGGGTGATCGCGTCCAGGTCGCCCACGATGTCGCCGGGGTTGTTGCCGGTGCCGAGCAGTACGCCGCCCCAGTTCATGTCCAGGTACGCGGCCGAGAGGCGCAGGGTGCCCACCAGGGGGTCGGCCGCCGCGTGGTCGCTCCCGGCGAGCGCGGTGACGCCCCACAGGGTGCGGCCCGCCATGCGGCGCTTGAAGCCGAGTTCGGGGGCGTGGAGCCAGTTCACCCAGTGGTCCAGGTAGTGCTTGACCGGGGTGGAGACGCTGTACCAGTACAGCGGTGAGGCGATGACCAGGTCGGTGGCGGCCAGCGTCGCGTCCAGGAGCGCCTCCGCGTCGCCCGCCGGAGCGGGACGTACCCGCTCCTCGCCGTGGCGAGGGTCGCTGAACGGCGGGAGTTCGAGGTCGGTGAGGCGCAGCCAGCGGGCGGTGTCACCGGCGGGCAGCTGCTCGGCCGCGCGGCGGGCCAGCGTTTCGGTGTTGCCGCCGGCGCGGGTGCTGCCGAGCAGAAAAAGGAAGTCGCGGGCCATGGTCCCCTCCGTCTGTGGCCCGGGCCGTGGACGGCCCGAGGAAAGCATGCGTGTGCAGTATATGCATGCGCATGTGATTGGGGGGAGGGGCGAAGGGGGGCGTTTTGATGGGGAGTTGGGGGGCGGGGAGCCGGAGCCCGGCTCTGGGGCGGGGAGTTGGGCGCCGGTGGTCCAGGGAGCGGCTGTGCGACGAGGAGTTGGGGGGCGGGACCGGGGCCCCCGGGTCCCGCCCCCGGTCGGTCAGCTCGCTGGTGTGCCCGCGCGGAGTTCCAGGTGGTCGCCGTGGAAGGAGGACCTGAACCGTTCGTCGTGCGAGACCACGACGATCGCGCCCGGGTAGCCGGCCAGCGCCTGTTCCACCTCCTCGACCAGGGCGAGCGAGACGTGGTTGGTCGGCTCGTCCAGTACGAGCAGGTCGGCGGGGCGCGTGACCAGGCGGGCCAGTTCGAGCCGGCGCCGCTGGCCCGCCGAGAGCGCCGCGAGCGGCACCGCCAGGTCTTCCTCGCGGAACAGACCGAGGGCCAGGAGTTCGTCGGCGTGCTCCTCGGGGAGGCCGGGGCGTCCGGCCGCGTACGCTCCGAGCAGCGGTACGCGGGCGCGGCTGTGACCCAACTCCTGTGCCAGGTAACCAATGTGACGGCTCGTCCGGCGGACCTGTCCCGTGTCCGGAGTGAGGTCGCCCGCGAGGACGCGGAGCAGGGTGGTCTTGCCCGCGCCGTTGGGGCCCGAGACCAGCAGGCGGCGGCCAGGATCGACCCTCAGGCTCGGCACGTCGAGACGGGCGCCCACGGTCACGCCGGTCAGTTCGACGAGTGGGCCGTCGGGCGCGGCGGCGGCCGCCGCCGTGGTGAGGCGGGCCTGGAAGCGCAGGGGTGGCGGCGGGGCGGCGACCGGGTGGCGCTCCAGCTGGCCCAGACGGGTCCTGGCTGCCCTGACCTGCCCGGACAGCTTCGCCTCCGATGAGCGGCGGTGCTTGCCGAAGCCCTGGCCCGGGTCCTTGGCGGTGCCGGCGAGCCGCCTGCCCGCCGCGTCCACGAGGTCGCGGGCGCGGGCGTGTTCCTCGGTCCACTCCTGGTGGGCCAGTTCGCGCCGGCGGCGCGCGGCGGCCCGCGCCGTACGGTATCCGGCCCAGCCGTCTCCGTACCGGACGACCGTGCGCAGGTCCCGGTCGACCTCCAGGATGGTGGTGGAGACGCGTTCGAGGAAGGCGCGGTCGTGGGTGACGACCACCAATGTGCCGTGGTGAGAGGTGAGTTGGGCGGCCAGCCAGTCCACCGCCTGGCGGTCGAGGTGGTTGGTCGGCTCGTCGAGCAGCAGCAGCTCGGGTCGGGCGGCCAGGACGCAGGCCAG
Source organism: Streptomyces sp. NPDC006711 (assembly GCF_042869775.1). Taxonomy (NCBI): domain Bacteria; kingdom Bacillati; phylum Actinomycetota; class Actinomycetes; order Kitasatosporales; family Streptomycetaceae; genus Streptomyces; species Streptomyces sp. NPDC006711. The sequence goes on along the minus strand of NZ_JBIAGO010000008.1, from coordinate 122,904 downwards.
TGCGAGGCGGGACTGCTCGCCGCCGGAGAGCGAGCCGAGGGTGCGGTCGCGGGTGAGGTGCGCGAGGCCCAGGGCGTACGTCGCGGCCTCGGCGCGGGCGTCGGCGCGGTAGCCGTCGCGTTCCTCGTACGCCGTCAACAGGTCGCCGTACGCCGCGAGTTCGGCCTCGCTCGCGTGCGCGAGGCGGGTCTCGGCGGCGCGGATGCCGGCTTCGAGGGTACGCAGGTCCGCGAGCGCGAGGTCCACGGCGTCCTGGACGGTGTGGTCGGGGGCCAGGGCGAGGGTCTGTTCCAGGTGGCCGGTGCCGCCCGGGAAGACGGCGGTGACCTCTCCGGCGTCGGGCCGCTCCGCGCCGGCGAGCAGCCGCAGCAGGGTCGACTTGCCGGATCCGTTCTCGCCGATGACGGCGGCCCTCTCGCCGGGGCGGAGGCTGAACGAGACCTGATCGAGTACGACGCGGTCGCCGTAGGCCTTGCGGACGTCGTTCAGGGTCAGCTGGGAAGGGTGGTGGGCGCGGGCGCGTGGGCGCATGGGGGATCCCCTGGGGTACTCGGTACGGGCTTCTTCCTGGCGGGGCGGGGTGCGGGGCGCTGCCGCGTGGGGGCGCTGCCGCGTGGGGGTCAGCGGAAGAAGTAGTACGAGTACGTGTGCATGGGGGGAGGTTAGCGGGGGTGGGGTTGGGGGCGCGCGGGGTTTTTCCGCGACCCGGGCCGCCGCCGGGGGGTTCGCCCACCCGCCCACCCGTGCGAGGGGTGGGGAAGGCTGGCCCCTGGGGCTCCGCCCCAGACCCCGGCGGGGGCTGCGCCCCCCGCACCCCCCGGGAGTTTGCCCACCCGCCCGCCCGTGCAGGGGGTGGAGAGGGCTGGCCTCCTGGGGCTGCGCCCCAGACCCCCTGCGGGGGCTGCGCCCCCTGCACCCCCGCGACCCCTCAGGGGCGCGGGGAACTGCGCGAGCAACCACGCACGGTCTGCGGGGAGGGGGCCGCATCGACCCGCCCGTCGGGGCCGTTTCGGGGGCGCGGGGAACTGCGCGAGCAACCACGCACGGTCCGCAGGGAGGGAGCCGTCATCGACCCGCCCGTCGGGGCCGCCTCAGGGGCGCGGGGAACTGCGCGAACGCCGTCGCGCAGCACCCGCTCACCCGAACCACCCAAACACCCAACGCCCCCCAACCGCGCGCGAGCGCCCCGCCCCCGCGGCTCACGAAGGCGCGTTCACCCCGGACGCGGCGTGGGGTGCCGACGCCCGCGCATGGGCCCTCCTCAGGGACTGGCGGGCGCGGTGCGCGGTGTGGAGGGCGTCCCACGTCAGGGTGGTCAGGGCCAGCCACACCAGGGCGAAGCCCGCCCAGCGTTCCGGTGGCATCTCCTCGTGGAAGTACACGACGCCCAGCGCGAACTGGAAGACCGGCGCCAGATATTGCAGCAGCCCGAGCGTCGACAGCGGCACCCGGATCGCCGCGCCGCCGAAGCAGACCAGCGGAATGGCCGTCACCACGCCCGTCGCGGCGAGCAGCGCCGCGTGGCCCGGGCCCCCGCTCGTGAAGGTGGACCGGCCCTGGCCGCCCAGCCACAGCAGATATCCGAGCGCCGGCAGGAACTGCACCGCGGTCTCGGCGGCCAGGGACTCGAACCCGCCGAGGTTCACCTGCTTCTTCACCAGGCCGTACGTCGCGAACGAGAACGCCAGCGTCAACGAGATCCACGGCGGACGCCCATAGCCCACCGCCAGGACGATCACAGCCGCGAGCCCCGTCGCGACCGCCGCCCACTGGGCCCGTCGCAGCCGTTCCTTGAGGATCAGCACGCCCATCGCGATGGTGACGAGCGGGTTGATGAAGTAACCCAGTGACGCCTCCACCACGTGGCCGGAGTTGACCGACCAGATGTAGACGCCCCAGTTGACGGTGATCACGACGGCGGCGACGGCTATGAGCGCCAGCCGGCGCGGCGTCCGCACGAGCTCCCCGATCCACGCCCAGCGCCGCAGCGCCAGCAGCGCGACGGCGACCAGCGCCAGGGACCACACCATGCGGTGGGCCAGGATCTCCAGGGCGTCGGCCGGTTTGAGCAGCGGCCAGAACAGGGGCACGAGCCCCCACATCCCGTACGCGCCGATCCCGTACAGCAGTCCGGCCTTGAGCTGTCCCGACGATTCCTCGGCCACTGGTCCTCCCGTGCGCGCGCTCGACCAGCTGAAGGTAACGCCGATTCGGCCACGGTGTCATGCCCGTACCGCGATACGGTCCTGACGCCCCGACCGGACCCACCTCACCCCGCGCCGCCTCACCCCGCCCCACCGCCCGCGCGGAGGTCAGTCCGGCTGAGGGGCCTGGCCGGCCTCCAGAAGGCGCGCCGCGCGGGACACGTCGAAGGGCAGGATCGTCACCGCGACGGAGGGAAGGTGCTCCAGGGCCTTCGCCATCTCCTCCGCCGTACCCCGGTGCAGCACCTTGCCCAGCGCGTTGGTGTAGAGGCGCCGGGGGACCAGGACCGTCAGCGACGTCGCGCCGTCCTCGGTGGTGCGGGCGGCCAGTTCCACCATGGCGTGCCGCAGCCGGCGGTCGGGGCAGGCCAGGAGGTTCAGGGGGACCGAGGTCGCCGCCGTCGCCTCCCAGGCCGCCGCCAGTTCGCGCGCCCGTGGCTCGTCGATCGCGAAGTGGACGGCCCTGATCTCGTCGGGCCGCACCTCGTGCGCGTACCGCAGCGCCTTGAGGGTGGCCAGGTCCAACGTCTCGACCAGGACGAACACCACGTGCCGGCCCGCTCGTGGCCGGTCGGCGCCGGGCGCGGCAAGGGCGGTGAGCGCGGCCGCCTCGCGCCGGTACTCGCGGTTGATCCGGGTCAGCGCCCACACCCCGAGGGGGAAGATCACCACCACCAGCCAGGCGCCCTCGGTGAACTTGGTGACGGCGAAGATCAGGACGACGGCGGCGGACACCACCGCCGCGAGCGCGTTGACGCCGAGCTTGAGGCGCCGGTACCGCTCGCGCCGCCGCCAGTGGTACGCGGTGAGCCCCGCCCCGGCCATCGTGAACGCCGTGAACACCCCGATCGCGTACAGCGCCACCAGCTTGTCCACGCTCGCGCCGGTCACCAGGAGCAGGGCGAGGGAGACGACGGTGAGCGCGATGATCCCGTTGGAGAAGGCGAGCCGGTGGCCCCTGCGGGTCAACTGCCGCGGCAGGAACCGGTCCTCGGCGACGAAACTGGCGAGGAAGGGAAAGCCGGTGAACGGGGTGTTGGCGCCCGTGTAGAGCACGAGGGCCGTGGCCAGCTGGACGAAGACCAGGCCCGCCGTCCCCAGCACCCCGCCTCCGAAGGCGAAGTGGGCCTCCTGGGCGATCACGGTCGGCGTGCCGTCCTGGTAGGGGACCGCGTGGGTGAAGTGGGCGAGCGTGGAGACGCCGAGGACCAGGACGCCCAGGACGCAGCTCATCGTGATGAGGGTGCGCCGCGCGTTGCGGCCCTGGGGGTCGCGGAACACCGAGACGCCGTTGGAGATCGCCTCAAGGCCGGTCAGCGAGGAGCCGCCGTTGGCGAAGGCGCGCAGCACGATGAAGAGCGATGCCCCGTACAGCCAGCCGTGGCCCGGGGCGCCGAAGGGGACCACGCCCGCCGCGTGCGGGTCGGCGTGGGGCAGCCCGTCGGTGAGACCGCGTACGGCCGAGACGGCGAGCATCAGGGCGACGGCCGCCATGAAGAGGTAGGCGGGCAGCGCGAACAGCCGCCCCGCCTCGCGCAGGCCGCGCAAGTTCCCGTACGCGAGGACCAGGATCACCCCTGCGGACAAGGGGAGTTGAAGGTGGTCCAGGGCGGTGGGGCCACCGCCGACCAGGTGCGCGAGGGAGACGATCGCGTTGGTGCCGGCCGAGACCTGGACGGCGACGGTCACGATGTAGTCGACGAGCAGGGCGACCGCGGCGACCTGCGCGATGGTCGGGCCGAAGTTCTCGCGGGCCACGACGTAGGAGCCGCCGGCCCGGGTGTAGATCATGACGACGTCGCTGTAGCAGAGGGTCAGCAGGAGCAGGACGAGCAGGATCGCCCCCGTCACCGGCATGAGCAGTGAGAACGCGGCGGCGCCCGTCACCGGGACCAGCACCCGGAGCATTTCCTCGGAGCCGTACGCGGAGGAGCTGACGCAGTCCGAGGCCAGCACGCCGAGCGCCGTGCGATTGCTCAGCCTCTCCTGGCTGACGCGCTCCGTGGTGAGGGGCCTGCCGAGCAGGTGCCGCTTGACGCGGTAGGCGAGACGGTCCATGTCCCATGAGTACGGGTGCCGGGCCGGGGTTGTGCGCAGACTCCCCGGCCGGGCACCCGGCGCTCATGCCACTGGATCAGCCGACGACGGTCCAGGTGTCCTTGCCCGCGAGCAGCGCGCCCAGGTCGCCCTTGCCGTTCTGCTCGATGGCGGTGTCGAGCTGGTCGGCCATCAGGGTGTCGTAGACCGGACGCTCCACGGAGCGGAAGACGCCGATGGGGGTGTGGTGCAGGGTGTCCGGGTCGGCGAGCCGGGACAGCGCGAACGCGGTGGTCGGCGAGGCGCTGTGCGCGTCGTGGACCAGGATGTCCGCCTCGTTGTCCGGGGTGACGGGGACGACCACGAGGTCGCCGGTCGCCGCGTCGCGGACCACGCCCTTGGCGGCGTCGGCGCCGAAGCGGATCGGCTGTCCGTGTTCGAGGCGGATCACCGCTTCCTGCGCCTGGTCCTTGTCCTTGAGGACGTCGAAGGCACCGTCGTTGAAGATGTTGCAGTTCTGGTAGATCTCCACCAGCGCGGTGCCCGGGTGTTCGGCGGCCTGGCGCAGCACCTCGGTGAGGTGCTTGCGGTCGGAGTCGACGGTGCGCGCGACGAAGGACGCCTCGGCGCCGATCGCCAGGGACACCGGGTTGAAGGGCGCGTCGAGCGATCCCATCGGCGTCGACTTGGTGATCTTGCCGACTTCGGAGGTCGGGGAGTACTGGCCCTTGGTGAGACCGTAGATCCGGTTGTTGAACAGCAGGATCTTCAGGTTCACGTTGCGGCGCAGGGCGTGGATGAGGTGGTTGCCGCCGATCGACAGCGCGTCGCCGTCCCCCGTGACCACCCACACGCTCAAGTCCCGCCGCGATGAGGCGAGTCCGGTCGCGATCGCCGGTGCGCGGCCGTGGATGGAGTGCATGCCGTACGTGTTCATGTAGTACGGGAAGCGCGAGGAGCAGCCGATGCCGGAGACGAAGACGATGTTCTCCTTGGCCAGGCCGAGTTCGGGCATGAAGCCCTGGACGGCGGCCAGGACCGCGTAGTCACCGCAGCCCGGGCACCAGCGCACCTCCTGATCGGACTTGAAGTCCTTCATGGACTGCTTGCCCTCGGCCCTGGGGACCAGGTGCAGGAGCTCGTTGGTGTGAGCGTCAGGCATCGATGGCCTCCTTGAGGGCGGTGGCAAGCTGCTCCGCCTTGAACGGCATGCCGTTGACCTGGTTGTAGGAGTGGGCGTCCACCAGGTACTTGGCGCGGATGAGGGTGGCGAGCTGGCCGAGGTTCATCTCCGGCACGACGACCTTGTCGTAGCGGGCCAGGATCTCGCCGAGGTTCTTCGGGAAGGGGTTGAGGTGGCGCAGATGGGCCTGGGCGATGAGCTCGCCCTGGGCGCGCAGCCTGCGCACGGCGGCGGTGATGGGGCCGTAGGTGGAGCCCCAGCCGAGCACCAGGGTGCGGGCGCCGCCCGGGTCGTCCACGCCCAGGTCGGGGACCTCGATGCCGTCGATCTTGGCCTGGCGGGTGCGGACCATGAAGTCGTGGTTGGCCGGGTCGTAGGAGATGTTGCCCGTGCCGTCCTGCTTCTCGATGCCGCCGATGCGGTGTTCGAGCCCCGGCGTGCCCGGGACCGCCCACGGCCGGGCGAGGGTCTGGGGGTCGCGCTTGTAGGGCCAGAACACCTCGGTGCCGTCGGCCAGGGTGTGGTTGGGCGCGCTGGCGAACCGCACGCGCAGGTCCGGGAGTTCACTCAGCTCGGGGATCCGCCACGGCTCGGAGCCGTTGGCCAGGTAGCCGTCCGAGAGCAGGAAGACCGGGGTGCGGTAGGTCAGCGCGATGCGCGCCGCCTCCAGCGCCGCGTCGAAGCAGTCGGCCGGCGTTTTCGGCGCCACGACCGGCACCGGCGCCTCGCCGTTGCGGCCGTACATCGCCTGCAACAGGTCGGCCTGCTCGGTCTTGGTCGGCAGACCCGTGGAGGGCCCGCCGCGCTGGATGTCCACGATCAGCAGGGGCAGTTCGAGCGAGACGGCCAGACCGATCGCCTCGGACTTCAGGGCGACGCCCGGTCCCGAGGTGGTGGTGACGGCGAGCGAGCCGCCGAACGCCGCGCCGAGGGCGGCCCCGACCCCCGCGATCTCGTCCTCCGCCTGGAAGGTCCGCACCCCGAAGTTCTTGTGACGCGACAGCTCGTGCAGGATGTCGGAGGCCGGGGTGATCGGATAGGAGCCCAGGTAGAGCGGCAAATCCGCCTGCTGTCCGGCGGCGATCAGACCGTAGGACAGGGCCAGGTTGCCGGAGATGTTGCGGTAGGTGCCGGCCGGGAAGGCCGCCGTGGCCGGCGCGACCTCGTAGGAGACCGCGAAGTCCTCTGTGGTCTCGCCGAAGTTCCACCCCGCGCGGAACGCCGCCACGTTCGCCTCGGCGATGGCCGGGTTCTTGGCGAACTTGGCCCGCAGGAACGTCTCCGTGCCCTCGGTGGGCCGGTGGTACATCCACGACAGCAGCCCGAGGGCGAACATGTTCTTGGAGCGCTCGGCCTCCTTGCGGGAGAGCCCGAACTCCTTCAGCGCCTCCACGGTCAGCGTGGTCAGCGGCACCGGGTGCACGTTGTACGCCGACAGGGAGCCGTCCTCAAGCGGGGAGGTGTCGTAGCCGACCTTGGCCATCGCGCGCTTGGCGAACTCGTCCGTGTTCACGATGATCTCGGCGCCGCGCGGCACGTCCGCCAGGTTCGCCTTCAGCGCCGCCGGGTTCATCGCCACCAGCACGTTCGGCGCGTCGCCCGGGGTGAGGATGTCGTGATCGGCGAAGTGCAACTGGTAGCTGGAGACACCCGGCAGCGTGCCGGCGGGCGCCCGGATCTCGGCCGGGAAGTTGGGCAGCGTCGACAAGTCGTTGCCGAATGACGCGGTCTCCGAAGTGAAGCGGTCACCGGTGAGCTGCATGCCGTCACCCGAGTCACCCGCGAAACGGATGATCACGCGGTCGAGACGCCGGATCTCCTTCGCGCCTGCGGGCCTGCGCTGCGCTTTGACCAGGGCCTCTTCGGCTCCGTCGGCCTGCTCGGCTGGGCTACTGACCTGGCTGGTCACTGAACTGGACCTCCCTCGGGCGGCTGCTCGGGCGCCTCCGGCCGACCGGTAGCGCCAAGGCCCACCCTACGTCGGTAAGGGTGGCCTTCCCTGGGCCGCTCACATGTTGGACGCTCTTTTGAGACGCCTCACTGCCCTGAACTGCCATTGATCCGCTCCCCGCCGGGCGGCGCCGCCCGACGGGCCCTTCACCCCGGACGGCCGGGGCCCGCACGGTCCCCGACGGGGCGGCGGACGGTCATGAGTTGATGTACGTCAGGACCGCCAGGACCCGGCGGTGGTCCCCGACGCTGGGCGAGAGCCCGAGCTTCAGGAAGATGTTGCTCACGTGCTTCTCGACGGCGCCGTCGCTCACCACCAGCTGCTTGGCGATCGCGGAGTTGGTCCGGCCCTCGGCCATCAGGCCAAGGACCTCCCGTTCACGCGGCGTCAGATGGGCGAGCACGTCCTGCTTGCGGCTGCGCCCCAGGAGCTGGGCGACGACCTCGGGGTCGAGCGCGGTGCCGCCCTTGGCGACCCGCACCACGGCCTCGACGAACTCCCGCACGTCGGCGACCCGGTCCTTGAGGAGATAGCCCACGCCCCGGCTCGACCCGGCGAGCAGTTCGGTGGCGTACTGCTCCTCCACGTACTGGCTGAGCACCAGCACCCCGATCGCGGGGTACCGCGCCCGCAGCAGCACCGCCGCGCGCACGCCCTCGTCGGTGTGGGTGGGCGGCATCCGCACGTCCGCCACCACCACATCCGGGGCCATGCCCTGCTCCGCCAGCTCCCCCACCGTCTTGACCAGCGCGTCCCCGTCGCCCACACCCGCGACGACGTCATGCCCCCGGTCGGTCAGCAGCCGGGTCAGGCCCTCCCGAAGCAGCACCGAATCCTCGGCGATGACCACCCGCACCCTGTCCTCCACGATCCCGCTGCCCCCCGTGCTTCCTTGGCTCCGTGGCCGGGCCCGCCCGGGCGCCCGGCCCATGACTCGGCGTGAGCCATGGCGTTGTGCCCACCCAGCATCCCAGCATCGGGGCAAGAATCCGCCTGCGCCAGGCAAAATCCCCCGGCCCTGTGCGGGGGCCGGGGGAGTGGGCCGGGCGCGCCGTATCGCGCGGGGGCGCGAAGACGGGCGAGGTCAGGGGCGCGTCAGGCGCGCCACGGCAGCTCCGCCGTGATCGTGGTCGGGCCGCCGGGCGGCGAGTCGACGACCAGAATCCCGTCCACGGCGTCCAGCCGCTCCGCCAGACCCGCGAGGCCAGAGCCGGCCGACGCGTCCGCCCCGCCGCGTCCGTTGTCACCGACCTGGAGCATCAGCCGTTCCCCCGCGCGCCACACGTCGACGGAGGCGCGGCCGGCCCCGCTGTGCTTGCTGACGTTCTGGAGCAGTTCGGAGACCGTGTAGTACGCGATGCCCTCGATCGCCGGGACCGGCCGGGCCGGCAGGTCCACCTCGACCATGACCGGGACCGTGCACCGGGAGGCGACCGAGGACAGGGCCGCGTCGAGACCCCGGTCGGTGAGCACCGCCGGGTGGATGCCGCGCGCCAGGTCACGCAGTTCCTGAAGGGCGACCTTGACCTCGCCGTGCGCCTCGCCGACCATCGCGGCCGCGGCCTCGGGGTCCTCGGCCAGCTTCTCCTTGGCCAGGCCCAGGTCCATGGCGAGCGCCACAAGCCGGGCCTGCGCGCCGTCGTGCAGGTCCCGCTCGATGCGCCGCAGGTCGGCCGCCGTGGTGTCCACGACGACCCCCCGGTCCGACTCCAGCTCACTCACCCGCTCCTCCAGGCGCGAGGGGCCGAGCAGCCCGACGACGAGGATCTTGTCCATCGTGGCGAGCGCGCGGACCAGCCACGGCACGACGAGCGTGATCAGCAGCCCGACCAGCGCGGTCAGGGCGACCGTGGCGGGCGTGTCCAGATACACGTTGTGCTTGTCGCCGCCGTAGACCTGGATGCCGTCGTGGCTGGTGTAGGTGGGGAAGACCCACTGCCACAGCGGGTACGACAGGAGCGTCCAGCCGACCGTCCACGTGGTCAGGGAGGTGACGAAGGCGAAGATCGCCCAGGGGAAGTGCAGCACCGAGTAGAGCAGGTGGCGCCAGGAGACCCCGCTCTTGAGCACTCCGCCGACCCAGCCCATGAACCCGCCGCGCGAACGCACCGGCCCCGGGTCGGCGATCTCCACCCGCAGCAGCGTCCGCGCCCTGACCCGCTCCATCGCCCCGAAGGCGCGGCAGCCCATCAGGCTCACGGCCATCAACGGGATGCCGAGGAAGGTGATGAGCAGGCCCGCGCTCATCGACACCATCACGACCGCCCAGCAGAACAGCACGATGCTGATGGGCAGGCTGAGCAGCAGGTAGCCGAATTCCCGGAACGTGCGCCCCTCGAACGGCGCGCGCAGCACCGGCGGAAGGAGGTGTTGCCGCGGCTCGCGGGAGCGCGCCCCGCCGTACCCGTACTCGCTCTCCATGGTCATCGGTCCTGTCCGTCCATTCCTCGTGACGCGGCCGCCGTGGTGGCGCCGCCCTCATGAACACCAGCTTCGCGCCGGGCGCGGCCCGGGACCATGCGGCCGGTCACCCTCTTCGGGCGGGGGTTTTCCCTACCCCCGGCCGCCGCCGGGTCAGTCCTTCGGGCCCCGGTCGCGCCAGGGCAGTTCGGCCGTCACGACGGTCGGGCCGCCCTCGGGGGACTCAAGGACCAGCAGCCCGTCCACCGCGTCGAGGCGTTCGGCGAGCCCGGCCATGCCGGTGCCGCCGTCGATCCGGGCGCCGCCCACCCCGTCGTCCTCGACCTGGATGAGCAGCCGCTCCGCGCTGCGCCACACCTCGACCGACGCGGTGCGCGCCCGGCTGTGCTTGCTGATGTTCTGGAGCAGTTCGGAGACCGTGAAATAGGCGATGCCCTCGATCGCGGCGGCGGGGCGCGCCGGCAGGTCGACGGCGACCGTGACCGGGACCGTGCAGCGGGAGGCGACCGAGGACAGCGCCGCGTCCAGACCCCGGTCGGTGAGCACCGCCGGGTGGATGCCGCGCGCCAGATCGCGCAGCTCCCGCAGCGCCAGCTTCACCTCGCCGTGCGCCTCGTCCACCATCACGGCCGCCGCGTCCGGATCCTCCAGCAGCTTCTCCTTCGCCAGACCGAGCCCCATGGCGAGCGCCACCAGACGGGCCTGAGCGCCGTCGTGCAGATCGCGCTCGATGCGGCGCAGATCGGCCGCCGCCGTGTCCACGACCACGCCCCGGTCGGACTCCAGCTCGGCGATCCTGCGCTCCAGGCTGTCGGACGGCGAGAGCAGGGAGCGCACCATCATCCGGTCGACGTTGGACAGGCCCCGCACCACGAAGCCGAGCACCGGCCACGCGAGGAAGAGGGAGACCACCGTCACCGTGAAGGTCAGGATCCCCCAGGGCAGCCGCACGAACTCGTACAGCACATTGCGCCAGGCCACCGGGTCGCGCAGGCTCGTCCACAGCCAGGGCAAGAGACCGCCGTGCCGCCGTGGACTCGCCGGGATGGGCGTGGACTCCTCGACCCGCACCCCCAGCAGGGCCCGCGCCCTGGCCCGCTCCGCCTTGCCCAGCTGGCGCGCCCCGAGCAGCCCGGCCGCGAGCAGCGGCAGGCCGATCACGGTGACGGAGAGACCGAGCCCCAGCACGACCACCACGACGACATACGCGAAGCCGAACACTCCGAGCGGCAAGTTGGCGAGGAGATGAACGATCTCCTTCCAGGTGTGCCGGTCGTAGGCGAACCGCACCGCCGGCGGAGTCGCGCTCTGGGCGCCGGCGGCGACGCCTGCGGAGGGTGCTGCGTACCGTTGCTGGTCGCGGGGGGTGCTGGTCATGGTGCCAAGACTGCCGGGCGCCGATCCCCGATGCCATGGGGTGCCGCACCCTCTTGTACGGGGGAAAACCCCACCCCGGCGGGGCCCGGCGCCGGACGTGCCTGCCAAGGGCCCCCTTAGCAGGGCCTAGACTCCCGTGCGTACACAGCGTCGAACAGGGCGCTACGAGATCATCGAGACCATCGAGGCCAGGGAACGAGGGGCGCGACGTGCCGGAACCGACCGTGCGCCAGACGCCGGCGTTGGCTGCCGACTACTTCCACAGCTACTCGGTCGTCGGCCTGCTGGCCGTGGTCGGCGTGCTGTTCGTCGCCGTGGCCTTCGCGGCCGGGCGGCTGCTGCGGCCCGTCGTGCCGACGCGCGAGAAAATGCTCACGTACGAGTGCGGAGTGGACCCGGTGGGCGAGGGCTGGGCCCACACCCAGGTCCGCTACTACGTCTACGCGTTCCTGTACGTGATCTTCGCCGTCGACTCGATCTTCCTCTTCCCCTGGGCGACCGTCTTCGCGGCGCCCGGCTTCGGCGCGGCCACCCTGGTCGAGATGTTCATCTTCCTGGGCTTTCTGGCCCTGGGACTGCTCTACGCATGGAAGAAGGGCGTCCTGGAATGGACGTGACGACTCCCGGGCCCGCCTCGCAGCCCGTTCCGCTGCCCGAGCCGAAGCGCCTTGGCGTGCTCTCGCGCCTGGCCCCCGAGCCGATGAAGGTGGTCCTCAACTGGGGCCGCCGCTACAGCCTGTGGGTCTTCAACTTCGGCCTCGCCTGCTGTGCCATCGAGTTCATCGCCGCCTCGATGGCCCGCCACGACTTCATCCGGCTCGGCGTGATCCCCTTCGCGCCGGGGCCGCGCCAGGCCGACCTCATGATCGTCTCCGGCACGGTCACGGACAAGATGGCGCCCGCGGTCAAGCGTCTCTACGAGCAGATGCCCGAGCCCAAGTACGTCATCTCCTTCGGCGCCTGCTCCAACTGCGGTGGCCCGTACTGGGATTCGTACGCGGTGACCAAGGGCGTGGACCAGATCATCCCGGTCGACGTCTACGTGCCCGGCTGCCCGCCCCGGCCCGAGGCGCTGCTCCAGGGCATCCTCAAGCTCCAGGAGAAGATCGCCCGCGAATCGCTCGGCGAGCGGTACGCCGACGCGGCCACCCCGGCCCAGCTGACCAGCGGGCTCGTCGCCGCGCCGCCCGTGCCCGGGGAGGGGCGGGCGTGAACGCGTACGACACCCTGCCCGACGGCGTCGCCGAGATCTTCGGGGCCGGGGCCACGGCGGCGCGGGCGTACGACCTGCTCACCGTGGACGTGCCCGCCGACTTCTGGATCGCCGCCCTCGAAACCGCCCGCGACCGGCTGGGCTGCACCTACTTCGACTGGCTGAGCGCGGTCGACGAGCCCGGCGCGGGCTTCCAGGTCTGCGCGCATGTCGTCGCCCTGGCCGACGGCGCGGTCCGCCGGCTGCTCCTGCGCACGACCGTTCCGCACGCCGCCGCCGTACTGCCGTCCGCCGTCGATGTGTACGCGGGCGCGGCCTGGCACGAGCGCGAGACCCACGAGATGTTCGGTGTGGACTTCACCGGCCACCCGCACCTGGTGCCGCTGCTCCTGCCGGAGAACTTCGAGGGCCACCCGCTGCGCAAGGACTTCGTGCTCGCGGCCCGGGTCGCGAAGGCGTGGCCGGGCGCGAAGGAGCCGGGGGAGCCGGCGGCGGGGGCGCAGGGCCCCAAGCGCCGCCAGATGCTTCCGCCCGGCGTCCCCGACCCCAACGAGTGGGGCCCTTTGAAGGGCCAGCTCCCCCCGGCCCCGGCCCGCCCGGCCCGCGCGGCTCGTGCGGCGGGGGAGCGTCCGGCCCGCGCGGCGGGAGAGCGTCCGGTGCGGCGCGCGCGCAGCGTGTCGGAGGGCTCGGCGTCCCAGGCGCCGGGCACGGAGACGGCGCGGGGTACTGCTGTGACCCCGGGTACTGCTGTGACCCCGGGTGCGCCGGTGACTCCGGGTGCGCCGGTGTCTCCGGGTACGGCTGCGACTCCGTCGGCCCCGGATGCCCAGGCCGGTCCGGGTGTTTCCGCGACCCCGGCGGCCCTGGATGCCCAGGCCGGCCCGGGTGTTTCCGCGACCCCGGTGGCGCCCTCGGGCTCCGACGCCGCCCCGGCCGTACGCCCGCGCCGCAACAGGAGCGCGAGCGAGGGGTCCGCCTCGCAGGCGGCTCCCGACGCGGCGCCCCGGGAAGCCGACGCGAACGCCGAGGCCGAGCCCGCCCCGCCGGCCAGGACGCGCGGTTCGGACGCCCCCTGGCACAACCCGAAACCGGCCTTCGACGAGACGGACCCGGGCCCGGCGGGCGAACCCCGCCCCCGATCCGCGCCCGAGGCCGCGCCCGAGGCCGCACCGGAGTCCGCGCCCGAACCGTCCGGCCCCGCCGAACCCGACCCCACCAAACGATCCGACCCCACCAAACGATCCGACCCCACCAAACGATCCGACCCCGCCGAACCAACCGACCCCGCCGGAGGCGACCCGCGTGAATGACGCACTCGACGTCGCCCTCCGGATCGTCGTCGTCTTCGTCGTCTTCCTCGTCCTCCCGCTGGTCGTCGGGCAGGCCGAGCACAAGGCGATGGCGCACATGCAGGGCCGGCTCGGCCCGATGTACGCGGGCGGCTTCCACGGCTGGGCCCAACTCGTCGCCGACGGCGTGAAGTTCGCGCAGAAGGAGGACATCGTTCCGGCTGCGGCCGACCGGCGGATCTTCCAGCTCGCGCCCGCCGTCGCGCTGCTGCCCTACCTCCTCGTCCTCGTCGCCGTCCCCATCGGCCCGAGCCAGGGCGCGGTCGGCCAGGCCGTCGACGCGGGCATCTTCTTCGTGCTCGCCGTGATGGGCGTGGGCGTACTCGGCTCGCTCATGGCGGGCTGGGCATCGGCCAACAAGTTCTCCCTGCTGGGCGGGTTGCGCACCGCCGCCCAGCTCCTCGCGTACGAGCTGCCGATGCTGCTGGCCGCCGCCTCCGTGGCGATGGCGGCCGGCACGGTCTCGCTGCCCGGCATCCTCAACGCCTTCCACTGGTGGTGGCTGCCCTGGCAGATCGTCGGCGCGCTCGTCTTCTTCGTCGCGGGGCTCGCCGAACTCCAGCGCCCGCCCTTCGACATGCCCGTCGCCGACTCCGAGATCATCTTCGGCGCGTACACCGAGTACACCGGCCTGCGCTTCGCGCTGTTCCTGCTCGCCGAGTACGCGGGCATCGTCGTCCTGTGCGGCCTGACCACCGTCCTGTTCCTGGGCGGCTGGCACGGCCCTGGCGGCGCCGACGGCCTGGGCTGGGTGTGGACGCTGCTCAAGACGGCCGTACTCGCCTTCGTCGTCATCTGGCTCCGGGTCAGCTATCCCCGCCTGCGCGAGGACCAGCTGCAAAAGCTCGCCTGGACCACGCTCATTCCGCTCGCGCTCGCCCAGATCGCGCTCACCGGCATCGTGAAGGTGGCGATCAGCTAATGGCTGTCCCCGGTTCCGGCCTCGCCAAGGGCCTCGCTGTCACGCTGCGCACGATGACGAAGAAGACCGTCACCGCGCAGTACCCCGACGTCCAGCCCGAACTCCCGCCCCGCAGCCGGGGCGTGATCGGCCTGTTCGAGGAGAACTGCACGGTGTGCATGCTGTGCGCCCGCGAGTGCCCCGACTGGTGCATCTACATCGACTCCCACAAGGAGACGGTCCCGGCGGCGGTCGAAGGCGGCCGCGAACGCAGCCGCAACGTCCTCGACCGGTTCGCGATCGACTTCTCGCTCTGCATGTACTGCGGCATCTGCATCGAGGTGTGTCCCTTCGACGCGCTCTTCTGGTCGCCGGAGTTCGAGTACGCCGAGACGGACATCCACGAACTCACCCATGAGCGCGACAAGCTGCGTGACTGGATGTGGACGGTCCCGGCCCCGCCCGCGCTCGACCCCGGCGCCGAGGAGCCCAAGGAGGTCGCCGCCGCCCGCAAGGCCGCCGACAAGCTGGCCGCCGCGCAGGCCGCGGAAGCCGCCCAGGCTGCGGAAGCAGCCCAGGCCGCGGATGCCGCGCACGGCGCGGATGCGGCGCACGGCGCGGATGCCGCGCACGGCGCGGATGGCGCCCAGGCCGCCGATGCCGCGCAGGCTGCGGAAGCAGCCCAGGCCGCCGATGCCGCCCAGGCCGCCGATGCCGCCCAGGCCGCCGATGGCGCCCAGGCCGAGACCCGCTCCGCCCCGGATGCCACCCCCGGCCCCGACGCCGGCCCCGACTCCGCCCCCGAGGGAGGACAGGCATGAGCGCCGTTCTCGCCCAGGCGGCCCTCACCGCGCCGCACGGCTTCCTGTCGCCGACCGGCGTGGAGATCGCGTTCGTCCTCGTCGGCGTCGCCACCCTCGCCGCGGCCGTCCTGACCGTCACGACCCAGCAGCTCGTGCACGCGGCGCTGTGGCTGGTCGTGGCGCTCGGCGGCCTCGCCGTCGAATACCTCCTGCTCACCGCCGAGTTCATCGCCTGGGTGCAGGTCCTCATCTACGTCGGTTCGATCGTGGTGCTCCTCCTGTTCGGGCTGATGCTCACGCGGGCCCCCATCGGCCGCTCCCCGGACGCCGACTCCGGCAACCGCTGGGCCGCGCTCACCGTGGCCGTGGCCGCCGCCGGCGCCCTGGTCTGGGTCGTCGTGGACGCCTTCCGCACGAGCTGGATCGACCTGGACGGAGCGGCCCAGGGCTCCACCAAGGTGACCGGAGAGATCCTGTTCCGGCACTGGGTGCTGCCCTTCGAGGCGCTGTCCGTCCTGCTCCTCGCGGCCCTGGTGGGCGCGATCGTGCTCTCCCGCAAGAGTGGTCCAGGGGACGCCACGGGCTCACCCGCCGACGACGCTTTCGGCGCGGCCCCCGGTCCCGCCGCCCCCCGTGAGACGGAGACGCGCTGATGCACCTCGCCTATCCCGCCGTGCTCGCCGTCCTCCTGTTCTGCGTCGGCCTCTACGGTGTGCTCGCGCGGCGCAACGCGATCCTGGTCCTGATGTCCGTCGAGCTGATGCTCAACGCCGTCAACCTCAACCTCGTCGCCTTCGACGTCTGGCTGCGTGACAGCCTGCACGCTGGCCAGGCGCTCACCCTGTTCACCATCGCCATCGCCGCCGCCGAGATCGGCATCGGTCTGGCGATCGTGCTCGCGGTGTACCGCAACAGAGGCACCGCCGACATCGACAAGCTCCGCGACGCCGCCGAAGGCCCCGGCCCGGCGGACCCCGAAGACCCCGCCGCCCCGGCGCAGAAGGCTGAGGCCGCCGCGTGACCACCACGACCCTCGCCGTCTTGGTCCCCGTCCTGCCGTTCCTGGGCGCCGCGGCCGCCCTGCTGCTCGGCCGCCGCGTTCCCGGCTTCGTCCGTCCGCTCGCGGTGCTCCCGACGCTCGCCGCGTTCGGACTCGCGATCGCCGTCGCCGTCGACCAGGGCGGCGGCAAGGCGATCGACGCCGTCACCCGGCTCACCCCGACCGGCTCCGTACCGATCGAACTCGCCCTCCACCTGGACGGGTTCGCGGTCCTCGTCGCCGTCCTCGTCGGGCTCGTCGCCACCTGCGTCCAGCTCTACTCGACGGGCTATCTGCGCGACGACCCGCGCTACACCTCCTACGCCGCGCTCGTCTCCCTGTTCACCTCCGCGATGCTCCTCGTCGTCTACTCCGGCGACCTCATGGTGCTCCTGGTCGGCTGGGAGATCATGGGCATCTGCTCGTACTTCCTGGTCGGCCACTACTGGGAGACCCCCGAGGCGCGCGCCGCCTCCCTGAAGGCCTTCCTGGTCACCAAGCTCGGCGACGTCCCCTTCCTGATCGCCCTGTTCGCGCTGGCCACCGACGCCGGTACGTTCCGGATCACCGGCGTCGTGCAGGCCGCCCTGACCGGCGGGATCGGCCACCCCACCCTCATCGCGCTGCTGCTGCTCGCCGGGGTGGCCGGCAAGTCCGCCCAGTTCCCGCTGCACACCTGGCTGCCCGACGCGATGGCCGGCCCCACCCCGGTCTCCGCGCTGATCCACGCGGCGACCATGGTGGCCGCCGGCATCTACTTCGTGGCCCGGCTGCTGCCCGTCTTCGCCGCGTCGGCGGCCGCGATGACCGTGCTCGCCGTGATGGCCGCGATCACCATGGTCGGCTCGGCGCTCGCCGCGCTCGCCCAGGACGACATCAAACGGGTCCTCGCCTACTCGACCATCGGTCAGCTCGGCTACATGTCGGGTGCCCTGGCCGTCGGCGACCGCGGCGCGGCCGTCTTCCACCTCCTGTCGCACGGCGCCTTCAAGGCGCTGCTCTTCCTCGCCGCCGGCGTGATCATCCACGCCTCCGGCACCAACTCCCTGACCGCCATGTCCCGCATGGGGGGCCTGGCCAAGAGGATCCCCGACGCGTACTGGACGATGACCGTCGCGCTGCTCGCGCTCGCCGCGATCCCGCCCTTCGCCGGCTTCTTCTCCAAGGAGGCCGTGCTGTCCGCCGCCGAGCACACCGCGCTCGGCGAGAGCCACCTCGCCCCGTCCGGCGCCGGGTGGACCGTGCTGATCGCCGGCCTGGTCACCGCCCTGCTCACCGCCGCCTACGCGACGCGCCTGTGGCTGCTCGCCTTCCGGGGCAGGGAAGCCGAGGCCCCGGACCTTCCCCACGCTCTCCACTCCGTTCGAGCAGGGGAGACCCCGCGGCGGCAGCCGGTCGTCATGAACGCCGTGCTCTGGGTGCTCGCCGTCCCCTCCCTCGCGTTCGGACTCACCACGGGACGTCTCGCCGGCTGGTTCGACGGGCGGCCCCTCACGCCGGCCCTCACCACCGCCGTGCTGTCCACGGGTGTCGCGCTCATCGGCGCTCTGGTCACCTACGCCGCCTGGCGCCACACCTCGGCGCGGGCCGCCCTTACCCCGATGGGCGCCGTCGCCGCCCACCCCGAGGGCGGCGCCGGCCTGGTCGAGGAGGAGGCCATCGCCAGCCACACCGAGGTCTACGGGTCCATCGCCTCCGCCCCCGACCCCGCCGACCCCGGCCGGCTCCTGCTCGGCCCACTGCACCGCCACGCGGCCAACGGCTTCCACCTGGACGCCGTGTACTCCGCCCTGTTCGTCCGCCCGGTCCTCGCGGCGGCCGGCCTGGTCCGCTTCCTTGACCGGGAAGTCGTCGAGACCTACGTACGCGCCGCGAGCGCCGGGCCACGCGGGCTCGGCTGGGCCGTGCGCCGCGCGCAGAACGGCAATGTGCAGCGCTACCTCGGCGCGCTGCTGGCCGGCTCCCTCGTCCTGGCGGCCGCCGTGGTCGTCCTTGCCAACGTCACCTCGGGGTCCTGAGCCGTGATCGATATCAGCGAGTCCGTGATGCGGTTCCTTCTGGCGTTCATCGTCGTCGTCCCCCTGATCGGGGCCGTGGCGGCGCTGCTGCCCGCGCCGCCCGGCCTGAAGGGCCGCAGCCCCGAGCAGGCCGTGCTGCGCCACGGCGTGACCGTGACCGGCGTGATCCTCATCGCCGCGATCGTCCTCGCGCTGGGCTTCGACCGGGGCCACCCGTCGAAGATGCAGGCCACGACGGACATCCAGTGGATCCCGGCTCTCAACGTCCACATCCATCTCGGCATCGACGGCATCTCCCTCCCCCTCCTCGTCCTGACCGCGCTGTTGACCTTCCTCTGCGCGCTGTACAGCTACGGATCGCCCCCGCGTGGGCGGGGAACGAACCCGAAGGCGTTCGTCGCGCTCCTGCTCGTCCTGGAGTCCGGCACCCTCGCCACCTTCGCCGTCCTCGATCTCGTGCTGTTCTTCCTCGCCTTCGAGATGGTCCTCATCCCGATGTACTTCCTCATCGCCCGCTGGGGCGGGGCCGAAAGGGCCGCCGCCGCCTGGAAGTTCATCCTCTACACGCTGCTCGGTTCGGTCGTCATGCTGCTCGGCCTGCTCCTGATCGGGGTCAAGGCGGGCACGTTCGACATGGTGGCACTCGCCACTGACAACGGCCGGGGACTGACCACGTCGGTGCAGGTCGTCGCCGTTCTGGCGATCGGGATCGGGCTCGCGGTCAAGACCCCGATGTTCCCGCTGCACAGCTGGCTCCCGGACGCCCACACCGCCGCCCCGACCGTCGGCTCGGTGCTGCTCGCCGGCGTGCTCCTGAAGATGGGCACGTACGGGTTCGTACGCATCGTGCTGCCGATCGCCCCGCACGGCATGCACACCTTCGCGCCCTACCTCGCGGCCTTCGCGGTCGCCGGGATCATCTACGGGTCGCTCGCCTGCCTCTCCCTGGCCAAGGAGGGCAACAAGGGCGACCTGAAGCGGCTGATCGCGTACTCCTCCGTGGGCCACATGGGCTTCGTGCTGCTCGGCATCGCCTCGATGACCCCGACCGGCGTCAACGGCGCGCTCTTCGCCAACATCGCGCACGGCCTCATCACCGGCCTGCTGTTCTTCCTGGTCGGCGCCCTCAAGGACCGCTACGGCACCGCCGACCTCGACACCCTGGCCGGGGCCACCGGAGCCGCGCTCTACGGCCGGGCCCCGCGCCTCGGCGGCCTGCTCGCCTTCGCGGCGGTCGCCTCGCTCGGGCTGCCGGGACTCGCCGGATTCTGGGGCGAGATGCTGTCGATGTTCGGCGCCTTCGACCCGGCGGCCGGACTCAGCCGCCCCGCCTACCTCACCTTCGTGGCCATCGCGGCCCTCGGCACCCTGCTCACCGCCGCGTACCTGCTGGTCGTCGTGCGCCGGGTCTGCATGGGCGCCAAGCCCGCCGAAGGGCCCGTGCTCGCCGACATCCAGGGCCATGAGTTCGCCGCCTGGAGCCCGCTCGTCGCGCTCACCGTCCTCGCCGGGCTCTGGCCCGCGGTCCTCCTCGGCCTCACCGACCCGGCCGTCCAGAAGCTCCTCGCAGGAGGCAAGTCGTGACCCCCGACGTCACCACCGCGGCGGCCGGCACCGCGAGCCTGGTCCAGTCCGTCGACTGGACCGCGATCGCGCCACCCCTGATCACGGCGGTCCTGGCCCTGGTCGTGCTGCTCGCCGACCTGTTCCTGCCTGCGCGGCGCAAGCCGCTCCTCGGCTGGATCACCGTCGCCGGGCTCGTCGTGGCGCTCGCCTCGCTCGCGCCGCTGCGCACGGGCAGCCGCTCCACGTTCTGTCTGACCGCCGACCCCGACGCGTGCAGCTACACCGCCGACCAGTTCGCCTTCGTCATCCAGGCGCTGGTCCTCGGCGGCGCCCTGCTCACCGCGCTGCTCGCCATGAAGGACACCGAGGACAGGCTCCCGGCCGGCGAGTTCTGGTTCCTGCTGCTCTCCTCGGCGGCCGGCGCGGCCCTGCTGGCCGCCGCCCGCGACCTGGCCACCCTCGTCGTGGCCCTGGAAGTCGCCTCGCTGCCCGCCTTCGCGCTCGTCGGCCTCAAGAGGGGCGACCGGCTCTCCTCCGAGGCGGCCCTGAAGTTCTTCCTGTCGTCGGTGACGGCGACGGCCGTGATGCTGCTCGGCGTCAGCTTCGTGTACGCGGCGACCGGCACCCTGCACCTCACCGAACTCGCCACCCAACTGGCCGCCGTTCCCGGCCAGTTGGCGACCGTCGCCGAGGTGGGCGTCGTCCTGACCCTGGTCGGCTTCGCCTTCAAGACGGCGGCGGCGCCCTTCCACTTCTGGGTGCCCGACACCTATGTGGGCGCCCCGCTGCCCATCGCCGCCTACCTCTCCGTCGTCGGCAAGGCGGTCGGCTTCTCCGGGCTCATCCTGGTGACGGTCGTCGCCTTCCCCGCGTACGCCGACGTGTGGGGCCCGGCGCTCGCCGTGTTCGCCGCGCTGACCATGACGCTCGGCAACGCGGCCGCCCTGCGCCAGTCCGCCACCCGCGCCCACAGCGCGGTCCGGCTGCTCGCCTGGTCCTCGGTGGGCCAGGCCGGCTACCTCCTGGTGCCGATCGCGGCCGCCGCGTACTCCAGCGACAGCAAGGTCGGCGCGACCGTCGCGTACGCCCTGATGTACGCCGTCGTGAACCTGGGCGCGTTCGCGGTCGCGGCCCTGGTGGCCCGCGAGCGGCCCCTGAACCGCCTCGGCGACTACCAGGGCCTGTACGCCGAGCGCCCCCTGGCCGCGCTCGCGCTCGCCTTCTTCCTGCTGTGCCTGGCAGGGCTCCCGCCGGGCATCATCGGCCTGTTCGCCAAGGTCACCGTCTTCTCGGCGGCCGTCGACGCGGGCCTGGGATGGCTCGCGGTCGTCATGGCGCTCAACGTGGTCGTCGCCCTCTATTACTACCTGCGCTGGACCGCGCTCCTGTTCCGCCCGGCGCGGACCGCCGACGAGTCCGCGAACGCGTCCGCGAAGGAGACCACGAACCCGTCGGTGAACGAATCCGCGCACGAATCCGGGCCCGGGTCCCCGGCCGAGCGGCCCGTCCGCGCCCGTGTCCCCGCCCCCCTCTCGCTCGCCATCGGGCTCACCGCCGTCGCCGGGGTCGTCCTGTCCGGCCTGCCCCAGCTGGTTCTGCACTTCGCCACGGTGGCCCTCTTCTAGGGTCGCCGGGGCCCGGCGACCCTGGCACGGTTTGGCGCCCGCGCCCTGGAGACGGCACTGTCGTACGCGTACATCCCGGCGCGCACGCGCGTGCGACGGCGCGGAACACGACGAGAGACATCAGGGAGCAGAGCGGTGCTGAGCGGGTTCAAGGACTTCATCCTGCGCGGGAACATCGTGACGATGGCGGTCGGTCTGGCCGTCGGATCGGCCTTCACGGCGGTGGTCACGGGCTTCAGCACCGCGTTCATCACCCCGCTGATCGGTATGGCCACCCGCTCGACCGGCGACTTCAGCACGGCGACCTTCACCGCCGACGGCGTGACGTTCCCTTATGGCAAGTTCGTCGGCGCGGCCATCGCCTTCGTGATCACGGCGGCGGTGCTCTACTTCGTCGTCGTCGTGCCCATGATGAAGGTGCAGGCCCGCTTCGACCGCAAGGACAAGCCGGTGGACATCAAGGCCGCGCTGCGCGACTGCCCCGCCTGCTACTCCCAGGTCCCCGGCATCGCGACCCGCTGCGCGCACTGCACGAGCGAGCTGGAGCCCGACCCGAAGGCGCTGGAACTCGCCGGGCTGCCCGCGCCGCGCTGATCGGACACGGACGGCGTAACCGCCCTTCGGCGCGCACAAGGGAACCAGCGTCCCCCGCCTGGCGTTGACCAGTACGGGAGAGTCCACTGGACATCGGAAGGACCACCTGCGAAGGCTCCCCACCGCACCACTTGGAGGGCGTACCGTGCACCGCCGGCACAACGGGCTGAAGACCGCTGTCCTTCTCGGAGGACTGTCCGCGCTCATCATCGTCATCGGCAGCTTCTTCGGGCGCACCGGGCTGATCGTCGCGCTCCTGGTCGCGCTGGGCACCAACGCGTACGCGTACTGGAACAGCGACAAGCTGGCGCTGCGGGCCATGCGCGCGCGCCCGGTCAGCGAGTTCGAGGCCCCGGAGCTCTACCGGATGGTCCGCGACCTCTCGACGCAGGCGCGCCAGCCCATGCCCCGGCTCTACATCTCGCCCACCCAGGCGCCCAACGCCTTCGCGACGGGCCGCAACCCGCGCAACGCGGCGGTGTGCTGCACGGACGGGATCCTGCGGATCCTGGACGAGCGCGAGCTGCGGGGCGTGATCGGCCATGAGCTCAGCCACGTCTACAACCGCGACATCCTCATCTCCTCGGTCGCGGGCGCCCTGGCCTCGGTGATCATGTTCCTGGTCAACTTCGCGTGGCTGATCCCGTTCGGCCGCTCCAACGACGACGAGGGGCCCGGCATCTTCGGCATGCTGCTGATCATGCTGCTGGGACCGCTGGCCGCCTCGGTGATCCAGCTCGCGGTCAGCCGTTCCCGGGAGTACGAGGCGGACGCGTCCGGGGCGCAGCTCACCGGCGATCCGCTGGCCCTGGCCAGTGCGCTGCGCAAGCTCGACGCGGGCACCAAGCAACTGCCGCTGCCGCCGGAGCCGGCGATCGAGACGGCCAGCCACATGATGATCGCCAACCCCTTCCGCCCCGGTCAGGGAGTGTCCAAACTGTTCTCGACCCATCCGCCCATGGCGGAACGCATCGCCCGACTCGAACAAATGGCAGGTCGCCGCCCGTGAAGACAATCCTGAACATCATCTGGCTGATTCTGTGCGGCTTCTGGATGTTCCTCGGCTACCTCCTGGCCGGCGCGCTGCTGTGCGTCACGATCATCGGCATCCCCTTCGGGGTGGCCGCCTTCCGCATCGGCAGGTACGCGCTCTGGCCGTTCGGCTACACCGTGGTGGACCGGCGCGGCGCGGGCGCGCCCTCCTGTGTCGGCAACGTCCTGTGGCTGGTCCTTGCGGGCTGGTGGCTCGCGCTCGGCCACATCGTCACCGGCATCGCGCTGTGCGTCACGATCATCGGCATCCCGCTGGGCATCGCCAACTTCAAGCTCATCCCGGTGTCCCTGCTGCCCCTGGGCAAGGAGATCGTTGCCACGGACGAGCCGTTCGCCGCGCGCTGAGAGCCGCAACCGCGCGGGCCCTTCGGGCGTCTTCCCCGGCGAAGACGTCAGTTGCGGAGTTACGCAACACGGCAAGTGCCCGTGAGCGCGTACGCACGAAAGGCAGGTTCCCGCCATGGGCATGGTCAGCTGGATCGTCCTCGGTCTGATCGCCGGGGTCATCGCCAAGGTCCTGCTCCCCGGTCGCGACCCGGGAGGTCTCGTGGGCACGACGCTCATCGGGATCGCGGGGGCGTTCGTCGGCGGCTGGATATCGGCCCGCTGGCTGGACCGGCCCGTCGCCCACAGCTTCTACGACGGAGCGACCTGGATGGCCGCGATCGGCGGCTCGCTCGTCCTGCTGATCATCTACCGCATCCTGTTCGGCAATTCACGCAGCCGCTGACCAACAGGGGGCGGGCCAGGGTGAATTGGGGCGTTCACCCGGCAAGTCCCGTTTCGCGCAAGGTGATATTGAGCCGCCCACGGACGAGGCCGGCCGCCGGATCGCCGGTGCCCGGGAGCACCTTGGGGACGCCGTGGTACGCGAAACGGGACGGCCCTCCGAAGACGAACAGATCGCCGGAGACCAGCTCCACATCCGTATAGGGCCGGCCCCGGTTCTCGCTGTTGCCGAAGCGGAAGACACAGCTGTCGCCGATGCTCAGCGAGACGACGGGCGCGTCGGACCGCTCGTCCTTGTCCTGGTGCAGGCCCATCGTCGCGGCGTCGTCGTAGAAGTTGATGAGCGCGGTGTCGGGCCGGTAGCGCGCTCCGGCGTCCGGGTCGCCATAGGCGGCGGCGACCGCCGAGCGTCCCAACTCCCGCAGCCACTCCGGAAACGCGGCGACCGCGTGCCCGTTCACGTCCGTCGCCGTGCGCGTGTAGCGGTAGGGCTGCCAGTGCCATCCGACGCACACCGTCCGCACCGACATGACGCCGCCGCCGGGCAGCACGGTGTGCCGGATGGGCACCGGCCCGCGCGCCCACTCCCGGCAGGCGGCGACCAGCTCGCGCCGGCCCTCCAGCGGCAGCCAGTCCGGCACATGGACCGCGCCGGGCGCGATCTCGGCCCGCCCGGGCCGCGGCAGCCGGAACAGCCCCTCGCTCATGACGCGAGCGCGCCCTCGAGCCCGAGCAGCGCCGCCTTGCGCTCCAGGCCGCCGGCGTACCCCTTGAGGGAGCCGTCGGAGCCGATCACGCGATGGCAGGGCCGCACGACGAGCAGGGGGTTGCGCCCGATCGCGGTGCCGACCGCGCGCACCATCACCGGGGAGGCGCCGAGCCGCCGCGCGATCTCCCCGTACGACGTCGTCGTCCCGTACGCGATCGCGTCCAGCTCGGCCCAGACCCGGCGCTGGAAGGCGGTGCCGGGCGCGTCCGCGGCGTACTCGATGTCGAAACGGGTCAGCTCACCGGCGAAGTACGCCCGCAGCTGCGCGGAGATCGCGGCGAAGGCCGCAGGCGCCCGCCGCCACCCGTCCCGGACGACGGCGCCGCCCTTCTGCCCCGGCACGGAGAGCGAGACCAGCGCGGTCCCGCCCGGCGCGGTCGTCGACTCCTGCCCCACGAGCAACAGCGCACCCAGGGGGCTTTCGAGGGTCGCGTAAACAGTCATCGCACTTTCCCTTCTTCGCGTACGACACCGAGTCTGCGACCCCGACTGCCCCTCGCGCTGGCGGAAATCAGACACCACGACCGGACGCCCCGAACGGGGGCGGACCGGGCCGGCGGCAGGGGTCAGCGGTAGTTCACGAACTGGATCGCGAAGTCGAAGTCCTTGCCCTTGAGCAGGGCCTGGACGGCCTGGAGGTCGTCGCGGCTCTTGGAGGAGACGCGCAGCTCGTCGCCCTGGACCTGGGCCTTGACGCCCTTGGGGCCCTCGTCGCGGATGGCCTTGGCGACCTTCTTGGCGTTCTCCTGGGAGATGCCCTCCTCGATGGAGGCGAAGATCTTGTACTCCTTGCCGGACAGCTGCGGCTCGCCCGCGTCCAGCGACTTCAGGGAGATACCGCGCTTGATCAGCTTGGACTCGAAGATGTCGAGGATCGCCTTGACCCGCTCCTCGCCGTTCGCCTGCATGAGGATCTTCTCGCCGGACCACGAGATCGAGGCGTCGGTGCCCTTGAAGTCGTAACGCTGCGAGATCTCCTTGGCGGCCTGGTTGAGGGCGTTGTCGACCTCCTGCCGCTCGACCTTCGAGACGATGTCGAAACTGGAGTCGGCCATGTCCTGTGGCTCCTTGGATCGGGGTGTGTCGGGGGTGCGCACGAGCCGGCGGCCGGGCGCGCGGCGACCCGGCCCCACTGCCGAACCACCGTCCCAAAGCCTAGTCACCCCTCGCGCGGGAGAGCGCTGATCAATGGGGTGGCGAAGCACCCCTGAGCATCAGGTATCGTTTACGTCGTTGCCACGGAGCGCCGCCCCACAGCGGAGATCCGGTGGCGACATCCCATGGCGGTGTGCCCGAGTGGCCAATGGGAACGGACTGTAAATCCGTCGGCTCTGCCTACCCAGGTTCGAATCCTGGCGCCGCCACACTGGGTGAAACCCCCGGTGATCCGCAGTAACGCGGATCACCGGGGGTTTCTTCGTGTTCCGACGTGGTTGTCCCGCCCCCCGGCGTCCACCGGCCGGGTGGCCGGGGCCCGCTCAGTTGCCCGCCACGCCCTTGACCGCGACCGTCACCGGTGTGGAGCCCGCGATGAGTTCCAGGGTCAGGCCGGACGTGGCCGGGGTGTCCACGAGTTCGGCCAGGACCGCCGCCACGTCGTCGCGGGGGATGGCGCCGCGGCCGGTCGAGGCGGCGAGGGAGACCAGGCCCTTGCCCGCGTCGTTGGTCAGCGATCCGGGGCGCAGGACCGTCCAGTCCAGGCTCGCGCGGGAACGTACGGCGTCGTCGGCCGCGCCCTTCGCGCGCAGGTAGGCGTCGAAGACGCCGTCGCCCGCGTGCGAGGCGTCCGCGCCCATCGACGACACGATGACGTAGCGGCGTACGCCCGCCCGCTGCGCCGCGTCGGCGAGCAGGACGGCCGCCGCGCGGTCCACGCTCTCCTTGCGGGCCGCGTCGCTGCCCGGGCCCGCGCCGGCCGCGAACACCACCGCGTCCGCGCCCTTGAGCACGTCGGCGACCTCGTCCACGGAGGCGGACTCCAGGTCGAGCACGACCGGCTCGGCGCCCGCCTCCCGCAGGTCGTCCGCCTGTTCCCGCTTGCGGATGATGCCCGCCACCTCGTCGCCGCGCGCCGCGAGCAGCCGCTCAAGGCGCAGCGCGATCTGACCATGACCTCCAGCGATGACAATGCGCATGGTCACGACGGTACGCGGAGATGGCGCGGTCCGCTGGCGGGACGGGGCGGGGCACGGGCTGCGGCCCGGGTGGCCGCCGGCTCAGCCGGGTTCGCCCCGTGAGGACTCGGCCCGGCCCTGCCGGGGGAGGTCGAGGGCGACGGCCGCCGCCGAGTCGCAGTACTCACGCACCGCGCTGGTACGGGCCACCACGCGGCCCCGGTGGATGACGATGCGGCTGTAGGCGAGGGAGAGGGCGCCGGCGACGCGTTCGCCGCGTACGGCGAGCAGTTCGGCGGGGAAGCCCGCCTCCACGCGCACCTCCGGCAGGCCCATCGTCTCGCGCGCCACCGTGCTGACCGCCGCGTACGCGTCCTCGGGGCGCAGCCCGGCCTGCGAGGCGAGGAGGTAGGCGGCCTCCAGGGGGTCGCCGCGCCCGACCGGGTTGGAGACGTCGCGCAACGCCCCGCTCCCGGCGGCAAGTCGCACCCCGGCCGACCTCAACAGGCGTACTGGCGCCACGGATTGACGGTCCGTCATGCCGCAGCCGCCTTGGGGCAGGCAGGTCACCGCGACGCCAGCCGTGGCGAGTTGGTCGGCGGCCCGGGCGGCGGTCTCGCGCGGGAGGCGGGACAGGCCGCCGCAGGGGCCGATCACGACACCCGGGCGCAGACCGCCGGACATGGCCGCCAGCCGGGCGAGGCGCGCCGGGTCGGTGCCGTCGGTGTGCAGGTCCACCGCGCAGCCGTGCTCGGCGGCGAGCTCGAAGACGGCCTCCGCGTAACCGGCGGGGTCGGCGTCCAGATCGGGGCAGCCGCCGACCACGGAGGCGCCCATCTTGACCGCGTCGCGCAGCATCGCGAGCCCGTCGGCGCCGGCCACCCCGGTCAGGAGCCGGGGCACGGCGACCACGGCGAGCTCGGTGAGGCCGCGCAGGGAGCGGCGGGTCTGGAGCACCGCCTCCAGCGGGTCGAGCCCGCTCACCTCGTCGATGCGTACGTGCGAGCGCAGCGCGGTGGCGCCGTGCCCGAGCTGGAGCAGCGCCGCTTCGGTGGCCCGGCGCTGGACCTCCTCGACCGCGTAGGAGACCGGGCCCTCCGCGCCCAGGGCGGTCAGGGCGGTGTCGCTGTGGGCGTGCGGCTCGGCGGGGGCGGGCAGCAGCAGGAACCCGTTCAGGTCGACGCGCGAGGAGCCGTGGGCGGCCAGGCTGCCGGCCGTGCCCACCGCCTCGATGCGACCGCCGCCGAGCCGCACGTCCACGCCGCGTCCGTCGGCGAGCAGCGCGCCGCACAGCAGCAGCGAGGAGCCGGAGGCGGGGTCGGGGCCCTCGCCGGTGCCGGGGGAGTGGGCCGGCTGCTGGTGGCTGTCGGACATCGCGCTCCTGCGTCGGGCTCGGGCTCGGGTGAGCGGGCTCGGGTGATCGGGCTCGGGCGGGCAGATCACGCAGCGTGAGGCGAGCCTAGGGGTGGCTGCGGCACGCATCGAGGAGGAGCGAAATAGTCGTACCGGTGTGGCCCTGAGTGGCCTACGGGACCGCTGGGAGGGGCCCTCGGGAGACCGCTGGTGCGGCGGCGCGAAACGGATTTGGGCGATCGGCGAGGGACCGTGTAATGTCTTCCTCGCTCGCCCCAATAGCTCAGTCGGTAGAGCGTCTCCATGGTAAGGAGAAGGTCTACGGTTCGATTCCGTATTGGGGCTCTGGTGCGGAAGCCCTCACCTTCGGGTGAGGGACTCCGTGTCAAAGCGGTGTAGCTCAGTCGGTAGAGCAAGCGGCTCATAATCGCTGTGTCACCGGTTCAAGTCCGGTCACCGCTACACACAGTAGCCGATTGTGGGGTCGGTCCTTCGATCGGCTACTCTTTCATGCGTTCATCCGTCAACCCGTCCGTCAAGGAGCACTCACGTGGCTGCCACCGACGTCCGCCCGAAGATCACGCTGGCCTGCGTGGAGTGCAAGGAGCGGAACTACATCACCAAGAAGAACCGGCGTAACAACCCGGACCGTCTTGAGATGAAGAAGCACTGCCCGCGCTGCAACTCGCACACCGCGCACCGCGAGACCCGCTAACAACGGCGTCTGGCATTCAGGCTCGTTCGAGAGGCCGTTCCCCACACCGGGGGGCGGCCTCTCGGCGTTGACGTGCGCGAGGCCGACGTGCGTGAGCTGACGTGTGCGAGGTTGACGTGCGTGAGGCTCACGTGCGCGAGCCGATGTTCCCCTCTCACCCTCATCCGCAGGAGGTAGCCAGCCGATGGCGCTCGACCAGTCCTTCGTGGGGCGGACCTATCCGCCCACCGCCCCGTACGAGGTGGGCCGCGAGAAGATCCGCGAGTTCGCCGTGGCGGTCGGGGACGAGAACCCGGCCTACACCGACCCCGAGGCGGCCAAAGCGCTCGGGCACACCGATGTGATCGCGCCGCCGACCTTCGTGTTCACCATCACGTTCGCGGCGGCGGGCCAGGTCGTCCAGGACCCCCAGCTCGGCCTCGACTACAGCCGGGTGGTCCACGGCGACCAGCGGTTCGCCTACAGCCGTCCCGTCCGCGCGGGCGACCGGCTCACCGTCACCTCGACCATCGAGGCGATCAAGTCCCTTGCGGGCAACGACATCCTGGACATCCGGGGCGAGGTCCACGACGAGGACGGCGAACACGTCGTGACCGCGTGGACCAAGCTGGTGTCCCGAGCGGCCGAGGGGGCCTGAGATGACCGCGAAGATCCGTTACGAGGACGTCGAGCCCGGCACCGAGCTGCCCGCCGCGTCCTTCCCCGTGACCCGTGCCACGCTCGTGCGGTACGCGGGCGCGTCCGGCGACTTCAACCCGATCCACTGGAACGAGAAGTTCGCCAAGGAGGTCGGCCTCCCGGACGTCATCGCCCACGGGATGTTCACGATGGCGGAATCCGTGCGCGTGGTGACGGACTGGGCGGGTGACCCCGGCGCCGTCGTCGAATACGGCGTCCGCTTCACCAAGCCGGTGGTCGTCCCGAACGACGACGAGGGCGCGCTGATCGAGGTCACCGCCAAGGTGGCGGCCAAGCTCGACGACGAGGCGCGCACGGTCCGCGTGGACATCACCGCGATGAGCGCGGGACAGAAGGTGCTCGGGATGTCCCGGGCCGTCGTGCGACTGGCCTGACGACGCGGGCCGCCCTGGTCGCCGTCCCCCGGCGGTCACGGGCGGCCGCGCCGCCCGGGCCCCCGCACCCCGGCCCGCCCGCACCCGTACGCTGGACCCCGTGCAGGAACTCCACGACGCCCCCCTCGCCCCCCTGACCACCCTCCGCCTCGGCGGCCCGGCCGACCGTCTGATCACGGCCACCACCGATGCCGAGATCGTCGCCGCCGTGCGCGAGGCCGACGACAGCGGCACCCCGCTCCTGATCATCGGCGGCGGCAGCAATCTGCTCATCGGGGACAAGGGCTTCGCCGGGACCGCCCTGCGCATCGCCACCCGGGGCTTCGACCTCGACGGCACCCGTCTCGAACTCGCCGCGGGCGAGGTGTGGAGCGACGCCGTGGCGCGCAGCGTCGAGGCCGGGCTCGCCGGCATCGAATGCCTCGCCGGCATCCCCGGCTCGGCCGGCGCCACCCCGATCCAGAACGTCGGGGCGTACGGCCAGGAGGTCTCCAGCACCCTCACGCACGTCGTCGCCTACGACCGGCTCGACCGTGCCACGGTGACGCTCACCAACGCCGAGTGCGCCTTCTCCTACCGACACAGCCGCTTCAAGCAGCACCCCGAGCGCTATGTCGTGCTCCGTGTCGTCTTCGAGCTGGAGGACGCGGGCGGCCTGTCCGCGCCGGTCAAGTACGCCGAGACCGCGCGCACCCTCGGAGTCGAGCCCGGCGACCGTGTCCCGGCCGCCGTCGCCCGCGAGACCGTCCTGAAGCTGCGCGCGGGCAAAGGGATGGTGCTCGACCCCGAAGACCACGACACCTGGTCGGCGGGGTCGTTCTTCACCAACCCGATCCTCACCAACGAGGCGTACGCGGCCTTCCTGGCCCGCGCCGAGGACCGGCTCGGCGCGGACGTGACGCCCCCCGCCTGGCCTGTCGGCGGCGACCGCACCAAGACCTCGGCGGCCTGGCTGATCGACAAGGCCGGGTTCACCAAGGGGTACGGGAGCGGCCCGGCCCGCATCTCCACGAAGCACACCCTGGCGCTGACCAACCGGGGCGGCGCCACGACCGAGGACCTGCTCGCGCTGGCCCGCGAGGTGGTGGCCGGGGTGGAGCGGGCGTTCGGTGTGACGCTGGTGAACGAGCCGGTGGGCGTCGGCGTGGAACTCTGACGCCCCGCGCGCCCTCTAGTACGCCACCCCCACCCCCTGCTTGACCGTGGCCGGGTCGTCCAGGCAGGCCAGCATGGCGTGCGCCACATCGGCCCGCGCGATGGTCCGCGCGGCTCGGGGGGTGCCGCCGACGACGCGGCGGTAGACCCCGGTCAGGGGCTTGTCGGTGAGCTTGGGCGGGCGTACGGAGGTCCAGTCCGTGGCGGAGGCCGCCAACGCGGCCTCCATGGCGCGCAGATCGGCGTACACGTCCTTCAGGATCGCGCTGATCATGGACCGCATGCCCCGGTCGAGCAGGCCGTCGCCGGGTGCCTCGGGCCCGACCGGCGCGGCGCTCACGACGACCAGGCGGCGTGTCCCCTCGGCCTCCATCGCGCCCAGCACCGCCTGGGTGAGCCGGGTCGTGATGCCGGCGTCGGACCGCTTGCGGGCGCCCAGGCCCGACAGCACCGCGTCGCGGCCCGCGACCGCCTCGCGCAGGGGGGCCGGGTCGGTCAGGTCGGCGCGGAAGACCGTGAGGCCCGTGCCGAGGCCCGTGCCGGTGGCGGCGAACCTGGCCGGGTCGCGGACGACCGCCGTGACGTCGTGCCCCGCCGCAAGGGCCTGCGTGACGATTTCCTGGCCGATGCCGCCGGTGGCACCGAAAACCGTGAGCCTCATGGCGTCACTCCACTCCTTGGATGGGTAAGCGTTCACTCACCCCCTAGAGTGAGTAAGTACTCACCCACCCGTCAAGTCCCGATGGAGCGCCCATGCAGTCGTCGCCGTCGCCATCGCCGTCGCCCTCGCCTTCGCAGTCCTCGCGCCCGACCGCGCCCGCCCGCGTCCGCATCGTCGACGCCGCGCACGAGCTGATGCGCACCATCGGGCTCGCCCGCGCCACGACGAAGGAGATCGCCAAGGCGGCGGGGTGTTCGGAGGCGGCGCTCTACAAGCACTTCGCGAGCAAGGAGGACCTGTTCGTCGCGGTCCTCAAGGAGCGGCTGCCCCGGCTCGGGCCGCTGATCGAGGGGCTGGCCGAGGCGCCCGGCGAGCGCACAGTGGAGGAGAACCTGACCGAGATCGCCCGGCAGGCGGCGCTGTTCTACGCGGAGAGCTTCCCGATCGCGGCGTCCCTGTACGCGGACCCCCAGCTCAAACGCCGCCACGACGAGGCGCTGCGGGAGCTGGGGGCGGGGCCGCACATGCCGATCGAGTGGGTCGACGCGTATCTCCGTGCGGAGCGGGGGGCGGGGCGGGTCGGGGCGGACGCGGATACGTATGCGGCGGCGTGCCTGCTGCTCGGCGCGTGCGCGCAGCGGGCGTTCGCGTACGACATGACCCCGTCCGGGGTGGGCCCCCGTGGCCTGGAGGAATTCGCGCGGTCGGTCGCACGGACGGTCATACGTGGCATCGCTTGACCCGCGCGGTTTCCTGCGGCCCTGGGGTATCCGGTGCCGGCCGGGGTGGCGGGCTTGGCCGGGGTGTTGCGCAGTTCCCCGCGCCCCTGAGTGGCTGGTGCTGGCCGGTGCGACAGCCCTGACCCAACCCCGCGCGGTTCCCCGCGCCCCTGAGTGGCCGGTGCTGGCCGGTGCGACAGCCCTGACCCAACCCCGCGCAGTTCCCCGCGCCCCTGAGTGGCCGGTGCTGGCCGGTGCTACAGCCCTGAGCCAACCCCGCGCAGTTCCCCGCGCCCCTGAGTGGCCGGTGCCGGCCGGTGCTACAGCCCTGAGCCAACCCCGCGCAGTTCCCCGCGTCCCTGGGGGGTTCGGGGCTGGCCGGGGTGGCGGGGTGGGGCGTACCCCGGGTCTGGGTGGAGCTCAGGGTGACTACGCGGCCTGCCCGGCCGGCCGCGCCCACCCCCGCCCCGGCGTCACGACGACAGCCACTGATCGACCCCGGCCAGAAGCTTCTCCTGGACGTCACCAGGCGCGGCCGACCCACGGATCGACTGCCGCGCCAACTCCGCCAGCTCCACGTCGTCGAACCCGTGGTGGCGACGCGCGATCTCGTACTGCGCCGCCAAGCGCGAACCGAAGAGCAGAGGATCGTCCGCACCCAGCGCCATCGGAACACCGGCGTCGAACAGGACCCGCAACGGCACGTCCTCGGGCTTCTCATAGACACCGAGGGCGACGTTGGACGCGGGGCACACCTCGCAGGTGACACCCTTCTCGGCGAGGCGGCGCAGCAGACGCGGATCCTCCGCCGCCCGCACCCCGTGCCCCACGCGCCGCGCCCGCAGATCGT
This sequence comes from Streptomyces sp. NPDC006711, assembly GCF_042869775.1. Taxonomy (NCBI): domain Bacteria; kingdom Bacillati; phylum Actinomycetota; class Actinomycetes; order Kitasatosporales; family Streptomycetaceae; genus Streptomyces; species Streptomyces sp. NPDC006711. Next base: position 89,432 of record NZ_JBIAGO010000008.1, on the reverse strand, counting down.
CGAGACAGTCCCGCACGGACGACGGCCCGGACAGCTCGCCCCCGTGCGGAGCCGCGAGCAGCCCGCCCTCGCGCGCGATGGCGAAGGCACGGTCGAAGTCCCTTGCCATGCCCCGGCGTTCGTCGTTGGACAGGCCGAATCCGACCACCCCGCGATCGGCGTAGCGGACCGCGAGCCGGGCCAGGGTGCGCGCGTCCAGAGGGTGCTTCATACGGTTCGCCGCGACCACGACCCGCATGCCGAGCCCGGTCTCGCGCGACGCCGCGCCGACCGCGTCCAGGATGATCTCCAGGGCCGGGATGAGCCCGCCGAGCAGCGGAGCGTACGAGGTGGGGTCCACCTGGATCTCCAGCCAGCCGGAACCGTCCTTGACGTCCTCCTCGGCGGCCTCGCGCACCAGGCGCTGAATGTCCTCGGGCGAGCGCAGACACGACCGGGCCGCGTCGTACAGGCGCTGGAAGCGGAACCAGCCCCGCTCGTCGGTGGCCCGCAGCTTCGGAGGCTCCGCGCCGGTCAGCGCGTCGGGCAGCCGCACGCCGTACTTGTCGGCGAGCTCAAGCAGGGTGGCGGGCCGCATCGACCCCGTGAAGTGCAGATGCAGATGGGCCTTCGGCAGATCTCGTACGTCGCGAACGTGCTCCATCCCAAGATCCTGCCGCACGCCTCACCGCACCGGTAGGCCTTTCCCTGAAGGTGGACTCGCTCGTACACAAAAACGGGGCTCACCCACGATTTCCGTAGGTGAGCCCCGGAGCGGAGTGGACCCTAGTCCTTGGCCTCCGCCAGCAGCTTCTGGATCCGCGAGACACCCTCGACCAGGTCCTCGTCGCCGAGCGCGTACGACAGCCGCAGGTAGCCCGGGGTGCCGAAGGCCTCGCCGGGGACGACCGCGACCTCGGCCTCGTCCAGGATGAGCGCCGCGAGCTCCGCGGAGGTCGCCGGGCGCTTGCCGCGGATCTCCTTGCCGAGCAGGCCCTTCACCGACGGATAGGCGTAGAACGCGCCCTCCGGCGTCGGGCAGACGACGCCCTCGATCTCGCTCAGCATGCGCACCATCGTCTGGCGCCGCCGGTCGAACGCCTCGCGCATTTTCGCGACCGCGTCCAGGTTCCCGGTGACGGCGGCGAGCGCGGCGACCTGCGCCACATTGCTCACGTTGGACGTGGCGTGCGACTGGAGGTTGGTGGCCGCCTTCACGACGTCCTTCGGACCGATGATCCACCCGACCCGCCAGCCGGTCATCGCGTAGGTCTTGGCGACGCCGTTGACGACGACGCACCGGTCGCGCAGCTCGGGCAGGATCGCGGGCAGCGAGGTGAACGTGGCGCTGCCGTAGACCAGGTGCTCGTAGATCTCGTCGGACATGACCCACAGGCCGTGCTCGACGGCCCAGCGTCCGATCGCCTCGGCCTCGGACTCGCTGTAGACCGCGCCCGTGGGGTTGGAGGGGGAGACGAACAGCACGACCTTCGTGCGCTCGGTGCGGGCCGCCTCCAGCTGCTCCACCGACACCCGGTACCCGGTCGTCTCGTCGGCCACGACCTCCACCGGGACACCGCCCGCCAGGCGGATCGACTCGGGGTAGGTCGTCCAGTACGGGGCCGGCACGATGACCTCGTCACCCGGGTCGAGGATCGCCGCGAACGCCTCGTAGATCGCCTGCTTGCCGCCGTTGGTCACCAGGACCTGCGAGGCGTCGACCTCGTAGCCCGAGTCGCGCAGCGTCTTGGCGGCGATCGCCGCCTTGAGCTCGGGCAGCCCGCCGGCCGGGGTGTACCGGTGGTACTTCGGGTTGCGGCAGGCCTCGACGGCGGCGTCGACGACGTAGTCGGGCGTCGGGAAGTCGGGCTCACCCGCGCCGAAGCCGATCACCGGGCGCCCGGCGGCCTTGAGGGCCTTGGCCTTGGCGTCGACGGCGAGGGTCGCGGACTCGGAGATCGCGCCGACGCGCGCGGAGACCCGGCGCTCGGTGGGGGAGGAAGGCGGGGGAGTTGCAGCGCTCATACCGGCCATGGTCCCAGACCCGCCCCGAGGGGGGCACGCGCGTTTCACGGACCGGTCAGCATGTGGACAGGCGTCCGACAGCGGCGACGGACGGCGGCGGGCCGACGGCGTTCGCGGGGAAGCTGTTCGACGCCGGGCCGCCGACCACGTACACTCACTGCCTGTTGGCCCTCACCGACCACACCACCACATGCGGTAGGTTGGGGGGAACCACAAAGGGTCGTAGCTCAATTGGTAGAGCACTGGTCTCCAAAACCAGCGGTTGGGGGTTCAAGTCCCTCCGGCCCTGCTACACACACCTTCGCCAGGTTGTGTGCGCATGTACGTACTTCAATGCACCGCCGTGCGGCTCCACCGGGCGCGGCACGGCCATGACCCGGAATCAGGTGAGTAGCGTGACGGACGCCGTGGGCTCCATCGACATGCCTGATGCCCAGGACGAGGCAGCGGAGTCCAAGGATTCGAAGAAGAAGGCCCGCAAGGGCGGTAAGCGCGGAAAGAAGGGCCCTCTGGGCCGTCTCGCGCTCTTCTACCGGCAGGTCGTCGCCGAACTCCGTAAAGTTGTCTGGCCGACACGCAGCCAGCTGACGACGTACACCTCCGTGGTGATCGTGTTCGTCGTCATCATGATTGGCATCGTGACGTTGATTGACTCCGGCTTCTCGCAGGTAGTCAAGTACGTCTTCGGCTGATCCGCGAAGGGCGCCCCTTTTGGCGCCCCTTTCGCATGTTCCACCGCCATCTGTAGCCAGGAAGAAGCAGCCACCGTGTCTGACCCGAACCTGAACGACGCCATCGAGTCGGTCGAGTCCGTCGAGGACGAGCTCGACATCGTCGAGGCGGCCGACGAGGACGAGGCCGAGGCTGCCGACGCCGCTGCGGGCGAAGCGGCCGAAGAGGCTGCCCTGCACGTCGAGTCCGACGACGCCGAGGCCGCCGACGCCGACGCCGAGGCCAACGACGCTGAGGCCGATGAGGCCGAGGCCGTCGAGGCGAGCGCCGCCGCCGACTCCGACGAGGACACCGACTCCCACGAGGACGACGCCGCCGAGTCGGACGAGGAGTCCGCCGACGAGGACGAGTCCGCCGCCGACGAGGCCGAGGAGCCGGCGGAGCCCGCCGCCCCGGTCGACCCGGTCGAGGCCCTGCGCCAGGAGCTCCGCTTCCTGCCCGGCGAGTGGTACGTCATCCACACGTACGCCGGTTACGAGAAGCGCGTGAAGGCCAACCTCGAACAGCGTGCCGTCTCGCTGAACGTCGAGGAGTTCATCTACCAGGCCGAGGTCCCCGAAGAGGAGATCGTCCAGATCAAGAACGGCGAGCGCAAGAACGTCCGGCAGAACAAGCTGCCCGGTTACGTTCTCGTCCGCATGGATCTGACGAACGAGTCCTGGGGCGTCGTCCGCAACACCCCGGGTGTCACCGGCTTCGTGGGCAACGCCTACGACCCGTACCCGCTGACCCTGGACGAGATCGTCAAGATGCTCGCCCCCGAGGCCGAGGAGAAGGCCGCCCGCGAGGCCGCAGAGGCCGAGGGCAAGCCGGCTCCGCAGCGCAAGGTCGAGGTCCAGGTCCTGGACTTCGAGGTGGGCGACTCGGTCACCGTCACCGACGGCCCCTTCGCGACGCTCCAGGCGACCATCAACGAGATCAACGCCGACTCGAAGAAGGTCAAGGGTCTCGTCGAGATCTTCGGCCGCGAGACCCCGGTCGAGCTCAGCTTCGACCAGATCCAGAAGAACTGACGCCTCCGGGCGACGCCTTCGGGCACCGGCTTCTGGAACCCGCACTTCCGAGCAGGTCAGAAGGGCTCTCGCAGCCCCTCTGACCTGCTCGGTTTTTAGCCGCGCAGCTATACCCGTTATCGTTGTGCGGTATGCCTCCATCCGGTTGATCGGATGAAGGCGGTTCACTCTCACTAGGACCCGGAGAGAGCAATGCCTCCCAAGAAGAAGAAGGTCACGGGGCTTATCAAGCTCCAGATCAACGCCGGTGCGGCGAACCCGGCTCCGCCGGTCGGCCCCGCGCTCGGCCAGCACGGCGTCAACATCATGGAGTTCTGCAAGGCCTACAACGCCGCGACCGAGTCGCAGCGTGGCTGGGTGATCCCGGTGGAGATCACGGTCTACGAAGACCGCTCCTTCACCTTCATCACCAAGACGCCGCCGGCCGCGAAGATGATCCTCAAGGCCGCTGGTGTCGAGAAGGGCTCCGGCGAGCCCCACAAGACCAAGGTCGCGAAGATCACCGAGGCTCAGGTGCGCGAGATCGCCACGACGAAGCTCGCCGACCTGAACGCCAACGACCTCGACGCCGCGTCGAAGATCATCGCTGGCACCGCCCGTTCCATGGGCATCACGGTCGAGGGCTGATCTCAGCTCACCCCCGTTTGACCTCCAGTGGTAGGGCCAAGCGCTGGCCCGCACCACGACTCCATGCCTGAACACTTACAGGAGCAGAAGTGAAGCGCAGCAAGACTCTCCGCGCTGCGGACGCCAAGATCGACGCGGAGAAGCTGTACGCGCCGCTCGAGGCGGTCCGTCTCGCCAAGGAGACCTCCACGACCAAGTTCGACGCCACCGTCGAGGTCGCCTTCCGCCTGGGTGTCGACCCGCGCAAGGCCGACCAGATGGTCCGTGGCACCGTGAACCTCCCGCACGGCACCGGTAAGACCGCCCGGGTCCTGGTCTTCGCGACCGGCGACCGTGCCGAGGCCGCGCTTGCCGCGGGCGCCGACATCGTCGGCTCCGACGAGCTCATCGACGAGGTTTCGAAGGGCCGTCTGGACTTCGACGCCGTCGTCGCCACCCCGGACCTCATGGGCAAGGTCGGCCGCCTCGGCCGCGTGCTCGGTCCCCGTGGCCTGATGCCGAACCCGAAGACCGGTACGGTCACCCCCGACGTCGCCAAGGCGGTCGAGGACATCAAGGGCGGCAAGATCGAGTTCCGCGTCGACAAGCACTCGAACCTGCACTTCATCATCGGCAAGGTGTCCTTCGACGACACCAAGCTGGTGGAGAACTACGGTGCGGCTCTGGAGGAGATCCTCCGTCTGAAGCCGTCCGCCGCCAAGGGCCGGTACATCAAGAAGGCGACCCTCACCACCACGATGGGCCCCGGTATCACCCTGGACCAGAACCGCACCCGCAACCTCCTCGTCGAGGAGGACCCGGCCGCCGTCTGATCCCACGGATCACCGGCAGTCGCGGGTTCGCGTACGGAGACGTACGCACGTCCGTCCTGAGACCGGCCCCCGCACCTCGTCAGAGGCGCGGGGGCCGGTTTTTTGTGAGCGGGCTGTCAGTGCGCTGAGTTACTTTGGCAGAACAGTTCATCGATGGATCAATGGGGTGGGGACACATGAGCAGGACCGTCAAGCGCGCCGGTATTTCTTTGGCGGCGGTCGCGGTGCTGGTGGCGGGGGCCACCGCGTGCCAGAGCGGGGGGGACTCCAAGAAGGCCGACGGGGCGCCGAAGCAGGCCGCTCGGCAGGCGAGCCCCAAGGACGCGCGCACGGCGCTCCAGGCGGCGTACAAGAAGACGTCGGCGGCCAAGTCGGCCAAGGTCACCCTGAAGATGTCGATCTCGGGCGTGGCCACGGGCGTCCCTGGCGGCGGCAGTGGCGACATAGAGATGTCCGGCGTCCAGTCGTGGGACCCGGCCGCGATGGACATGACGATGAGCGGTTCCGCCTTCGCGAAGGCGGGTGAAGACGCGCCGGACAAGATCCGGATGGTCCAGCTCGACAACGTCATGTACATGGACATGGGTGCCGCGGCGGCCAAGGACATGGACGGCAAGCACTGGATGAAGATGGACCTCGGCGCCATGGCCGCGGGCGCCGGCCAGGGGGCCACCTCGTCGCTGGCAGGCGGCGCCCAGAAGCAGGACCCGTCCCAGCAGCTCGCGATCCTGACGGACTCGCCGAATGTGAAGCACCTCGGCACGGAGCAGATCGACGGCGCCCCGGCCGAGCACTACAAGGGCACCCTGACCATCGATGAGATGGCCGCCGGCAACCAGGCGCTGGACGGCATGTCCGCCCAGGACCGTCAGAAGCTCATCGACAGCGCGAAGAAGGCCGGCATCTCGGGCTACGACACCGAGCTCTGGCTGAACAAGGACGGCTACCCGGTCCAGATGAACGTCGGCATGACCATGCCGCAGGGCAAGTTGACCATGAGCGCGCACTACTCGGACTACGGCACCAAGGTTGCGGTCACCGCGCCGCCGGCCGGCGAGTCGTTCGACTTCGCCGACATGGTGAAGGGCGCGGGCGCGGGCCAGAGCGCCTGACGGAGCACGCCGGGCCGCAGGGCCGTTCGGGCGGATTTGCCTGACACGGACGACGTAACGTACGCTTTCCCAGAAGCCAAAGACCGCTGGTCGTTGCCGTGCCTTCATTCGAGGGGGCGGTGGCCGAAGGATCCGCTGGATGCGGACGACCCGCGCAGGTGACCGTGGAAAGTTCCCGGATGTCTCTCTTCTGAGTGCAGCTGGTTGAGCTACGCCCCGTGCGCCTGCGCCGGGGCGTTTCGTTTGTTCAGCCCCTTCTGAGCGGTCCTCATCACCCGGAAGGAGGCCGACGCTCTATGGCAAGGCCCGACAAGGCTGCCGCGGTAGCCGAGCTCGCGGACCAGTTCCGCAGCTCGAACGCCGCCGTGCTGACCGAGTACCGGGGTCTCACCGTGGCGCAGCTCAAGACGCTGCGTCGTTCGCTCGGTGAGAACGCCCAGTACGCCGTGGTGAAGAACACGCTGACCAAGATTGCGGCCAACGAGGCCGGGATCACTTCGCTGGACGACCAGTTCACTGGTCCGACGGCGGTTGCCTTCATCACCGGTGACCCGGTGGAGTCGGCGAAGGGTCTTCGTGACTTCGCCAAGGAGAACCCGAACCTGATCATCAAGGGCGGTGTCCTTGATGGCAAGGCGCTGTCCGCCGATGAGATCAAGAAGCTTGCGGACCTCGAGTCCCGCGAGGTTCTGCTCAGCAAGCTGGCCGGCGCGTTCAAGGGCAAGCAGTCGCAGACTGCCTCGCTCCTCCAGGCGCTGCCGTCGAAGTTCGTCCGCACCGCGGAAGCGCTTCGCGTCAAGCTCGCCGAGCAGGGCGGTGCCGAGTAATTCGGCTCGCGCATTGATCGCGGCCCTCTAGGGACGCGGTCGCAGCGGGCCGAACGTACGCCCGCCTACATGTACATCCGGCACCCGCCGAATTAGTGGAAGGATCGCCCATCATGGCGAAGCTCAGCCAGGAAGACCTGCTCGCCCAGTTCGAGGAGATGACCCTCATCGAGCTCTCCGAGTTCGTGAAGGCCTTCGAGGAGAAGTTCGACGTCACCGCCGCCGCGGCCGTCGCCGTCGCCGGCCCCGCGGGCCCGGGCGCCCCGGTCGAGGCCGCTGAGGAGCAGGACGAGTTCGACGTCATCCTCACCGGTGCCGGCGAGAAGAAGATCCAGGTCATCAAGGTCGTGCGCGAGCTGACCTCCCTGGGTCTGAAGGAGGCCAAGGACCTCGTCGACGGCGCCCCGAAGCCCGTCCTCGAGAAGGTCGCCAAGGAGGCCGCGGAGAAGGCCGCCGAGTCCCTCAAGGGCGCCGGCGCCTCCGTCGAGGTCAAGTAACACCTCGCGGGTCCGCACGGTCCCGCACCCGCCCGGCAGGCGCGCTCGCGCGCCGCTGGGCACCGCCAAGGGCGATCACCCATCCGGGTGGTCGCCCTTCGGCGTACCCGCGACGCGTGCCTTGCACGGGCCTCCTCGGGGAGTATGGTGATCTTCGCCGTCTGCTCGGCGAGACGCAGGCGCAGGCTCCGCGACGGCTCCCGCGGCATCTCCGGGGAGCGGAGGGGTCTTGACGAACCGCACGCAGCGCGCAATTCTCAGGACGCGTCGTCACAACGATCCGCATCCGAGGCATGGATCGACGGCGAAGAGGGCAGTACTAATCTGCGTCTGCGCGGCGCACGGCCGACCGAGGTACCGAGGTACTTGAGAAGAGCAACGCGGGTGTCGAAGAATCCGCCCTGGACATCAGTGAGCCGAGTGGCTACACTGACCCTTTGCGCTGCCTGTTAGCTGTCCCCTGCCCGTCACCAGGGACATGCCCTCGCTTGAGCACCTTGGATTGAACCGACCTGACCTGGCCTTTCCGGCCGAATCAGAAACGTCTCTCCCTGTGCCCACGTGGGACCGGTACGCGCGTAGTGAGTCCGAGCCCTCGGAAGGACCCCCTCTTGGCCGCCTCGCGCAACGCCTCGACCGCCAATACGAACAACGGCGCCAGCACCGCCCCGCTGCGCATCTCCTTTGCAAAGATCAAGGAACCCCTCGAGGTTCCGAACCTTCTTGCGCTGCAGACCGAGAGCTTTGACTGGCTGCTCGGCAATGCCGCTTGGAAGTCTCGCGTCGAGGCCGCTCTCGAGAGCGGGCAGGACGTCCCCACCAAGTCCGGTCTGGAGGAGATCTTCGAAGAGATCTCGCCGATCGAGGACTTCTCCGGGTCGATGTCCCTGACCTTCCGCGACCACCGCTTCGAGCCGCCGAAGAACTCGATCGACGAGTGCAAGGAGCGCGACTTCACGTTCGCGGCCCCGCTCTTCGTCACCGCGGAGTTCACCAACAACGAGACCGGCGAGATCAAGTCCCAGACGGTCTTCATGGGTGACTTCCCGCTCATGACCAACAAGGGCACCTTCGTCATCAACGGCACCGAGCGTGTCGTCGTGTCGCAGCTGGTCCGCTCGCCGGGTGTCTACTTCGACTCCAACATCGACAAGACGTCCGACAAGGACATCTTCACGGCCAAGATCATCCCGTCCCGGGGTGCCTGGCTCGAGATGGAGATCGACAAGCGCGACATGGTCGGTGTCCGCATCGACCGCAAGCGCAAGCAGTCCGTCACCGTCCTGCTCAAGGCTCTCGGTTGGACGACCGAGCAGATCCTCGAGGAGTTCGGCGAGTACGAGTCGATGCGCGCCACCCTGGAGAAGGACCACACCCAGGGCCAGGACGACGCGCTGCTCGACATCTACCGCAAGCTGCGCCCGGGCGAGCCGCCGACGCGCGAGGCCGCTCAGACGCTGCTCGAGAACCTCTACTTCAACCCCAAGCGCTACGACCTCGCCAAGGTCGGCCGCTACAAGGTGAACAAGAAGCTCGGCGCGGACGAGCCGCTTGACGCCGGCGTGCTCACCACCGACGACGTCATCGCGACCATCAAGTACCTGGTCAAGCTGCACGCCGGTGAGACCGAGACGGTCGGCGAGTCGGGCCGGAACATCGTCGTCGAGACCGACGACATCGACCACTTCGGCAACCGTCGTCTGCGTAACGTCGGCGAGCTCATCCAGAACCAGGTCCGCACGGGTCTGGCTCGTATGGAGCGCGTCGTGCGTGAGCGCATGACGACCCAGGACGTCGAGGCGATCACGCCGCAGACCCTGATCAACATTCGCCCGGTCGTGGCGTCGATCAAGGAATTCTTCGGCACCTCGCAGCTGTCGCAGTTCATGGACCAGAACAACCCGCTGTCGGGTCTCACCCACAAGCGCCGCCTGTCGGCGCTCGGCCCGGGTGGTCTCTCCCGTGAGCGGGCCGGCTTCGAGGTCCGTGACGTGCACCCCTCGCACTACGGCCGCATGTGCCCGATCGAGACCCCTGAAGGCCCGAACATCGGTCTGATCGGTTCGCTCGCCTCGTACGGCCGCGTCAACGCGTTCGGCTTCATCGAGACGCCGTACCGCAAGGTCGTCGACGGCCAGGTCACCGACGAGGTCGACTACGTCACCGCCGACGAGGAGGACCGCTTCGTCATCGCGCAGGCCAACGCCGCGCTCAGCGACGACATGCGGTTCACCGAGCCGCGCGTCCTGGTCCGCCGTCGTGGCGGCGAGGTCGACTACGTGCCCGGCACCGAGGTCGACTACATGGACGTCTCGCCGCGCCAGATGGTGTCGGTCGCGACGGCCATGATCCCCTTCCTCGAGCACGACGACGCCAACCGTGCCCTCATGGGCGCGAACATGATGCGTCAGGCCGTGCCGCTGATCACGTCCGAGGCGCCGCTCGTCGGCACCGGCATGGAGTACCGCTGCGCGGTCGACGCCGGTGACGTCATCAAGGCGGAGAAGGCGGGTGTCGTCCAGGAGGTCTCCGCGGACTACATCACCGTCGCCAACGACGACGGCACGTACACCACGTACCGGATCGCCAAGTTCGCCCGCTCCAACCAGGGCACCTCGGTCAACCAGAAGGTTGTCGTGGACGAGGGCGCCCGCGTGATCGAGGGCCAGGTCCTGGCCGACGGTCCCGCCACCCGCGAGGGTGAGATGGCGCTGGGCAAGAACCTGCTCGTGGCGTTCATGCCGTGGGAGGGTCACAACTACGAGGACGCGATCATCCTGTCGCAGCGCCTCGTGCAGGACGACGTCCTCTCCTCGATCCACATCGAGGAGCACGAGGTCGACGCCCGTGACACCAAGCTCGGCCCGGAGGAGATCACCCGGGACATCCCGAACGTCTCCGAGGAGGTCCTCGCCGACCTCGACGAGCGCGGCATCATCCGTATCGGTGCCGAGGTCGTCGCCGGCGACATCCTCGTCGGCAAGGTCACGCCCAAGGGTGAGACCGAGCTGACGCCGGAGGAGCGCCTGCTGCGCGCGATCTTCGGTGAGAAGGCCCGCGAGGTGCGTGACACCTCGCTGAAGGTGCCGCACGGCGAGATCGGCAAGGTCATCGGCGTCCGCGTCTTCGACCGTGAAGAGGGCGACGAGCTGCCGCCGGGTGTGAACCAGCTGGTTCGCGTCTACGTGGCGCAGAAGCGCAAGATCACGGACGGTGACAAGCTCGCCGGCCGTCACGGCAACAAGGGTGTCATCTCGAAGATCCTTCCGATCGAGGACATGCCGTTCCTCGAGGACGGCACTCCGGTCGACATCATCCTCAACCCGCTCGGCGTCCCGTCCCGAATGAACCCGGGACAGGTCCTGGAGATCCACCTCGGCTGGCTCGCCAGCCGCGGCTGGGACGTCTCCGGTCTCGCCGACGACTGGGCGCAGCGACTCCAGGCGATCGGCGCCGACCAGGTCGCCGCCGGCACCAACGTCGCCACCCCGGTCTTCGACGGCGCCCGCGAGGACGAGATCACCGGTCTCTTCGAGGCCACGATCCCCAACCGCGACGGCGACCGTCTGGTCCAGCCCTCGGGCAAGGCCAACCTGTTCGACGGCCGCTCCGGCGAGCCGTTCCCGGACCCGATCTCGGTCGGGTACATGTACATCCTGAAGCTGCACCACCTGGTCGACGACAAGCTGCACGCTCGCTCGACCGGTCCGTACTCGATGATCACCCAGCAGCCGCTGGGTGGTAAGGCCCAGTTCGGTGGCCAGCGCTTCGGTGAGATGGAGGTGTGGGCGCTGGAGGCATACGGCGCCGCGTACGCACTCCAGGAGCTGCTGACCATCAAGTCCGACGACGTGACCGGCCGTGTGAAGGTCTACGAGGCCATCGTCAAGGGCGAGAACATCCCTGAGCCCGGCATTCCCGAGTCCTTCAAGGTGCTCATCAAGGAAATGCAGTCGCTCTGCCTCAACGTGGAGGTGCTGTCCTCGGACGGCATGTCCATCGAGATGCGCGACACGGACGAGGACGTCTTCCGCGCTGCGGAGGAGCTCGGTATCGACCTGTCCCGGCGCGAGCCGAGCAGCGTCGAAGAGGTCTGACGGGTCTGACGGGGGCTCGCTAAGAGCCCCCGTCTTCCCCGGGACCCCCCTCAGACCATCTTGAAGAATCGACCCCGAAAGAGGGATTGACGACAAGTGCTCGACGTCAACTTCTTCGACGAGCTGCGGATCGGCCTCGCCACTGCTGACGACATTCGTCAGTGGTCACACGGTGAGGTCAAGAAGCCGGAGACCATCAACTACCGCACCCTCAAGCCCGAGAAGGACGGACTCTTCTGCGAGAAGATCTTCGGTCCTACCCGGGACTGGGAGTGCTACTGCGGCAAGTACAAGCGCGTCCGCTTCAAGGGCATCATCTGTGAGCGCTGTGGCGTAGAGGTCACGCGTGCCAAGGTGCGCCGCGAGCGGATGGGCCACATCGAGCTTGCCGCTCCCGTGACCCACATCTGGTACTTCAAGGGCGTCCCGTCGCGTCTTGGCTACCTGCTCGACCTCGCGCCGAAGGACCTCGAAAAGGTCATCTACTTCGCCGCGTACATGATCACGTTCGTGGACGAGGAGCGCCGTACGCGCGACCTGCCGTCGCTGGAGGCGCACGTCTCCGTCGAGCGCCAGCAGATCGAGAACCGCCGCGACTCCGACCTCGAAGCCCGCGCCAAGAAGCTCGAGAGCGACCTCGCCGAGCTGGAGGCCGAGGGTGCCAAGGCCGACGTGCGCCGCAAGGTGCGCGAGGGTGCCGAGCGTGAGATGAAGCAGCTGCGCGACCGTTCGCAGCGCGAGATCGACCGTCTCGACGAGGTGTGGAGCCGCTTCAAGAACCTCAAGGTCCAGGACCTCGAGGGCGACGAACTGCTCTACCGCGAGCTGCGTGACCGCTTCGGCACGTACTTCGACGGCTCGATGGGCGCCGCCGCTCTTCAGAAGCGCCTGGAGACGTTCGACCTCGACGAGGAGGCCGAGCGCCTTCGCGAGATCATCCGCACCGGCAAGGGCCAGAAGAAGACCCGTGCGCTCAAGCGCCTCAAGGTCGTCTCCGCGTTCCTCCAGACCAGCAACAGCCCCAAGGGCATGGTGCTGGACTGCGTGCCGGTCATCCCGCCGGACCTGCGTCCGATGGTGCAGCTGGACGGTGGCCGCTTCGCGACCTCCGACCTGAACGACCTGTACCGCCGCGTGATCAACCGCAACAACCGCCTCAAGCGACTCCTTGACCTCGGCGCCCCCGAGATCATCGTGAACAACGAGAAGCGCATGCTTCAGGAGGCCGTCGACGCGCTCTTCGACAACGGCCGTCGTGGTCGCCCGGTCACGGGCCCCGGCAACCGTCCGCTGAAGTCGCTCTCCGACATGCTCAAGGGCAAGCAGGGCCGCTTCCGTCAGAACCTGCTCGGCAAGCGTGTGGACTACTCCGCGCGTTCCGTCATCGTCGTCGGCCCGCAGCTCAAGCTGCACCAGTGCGGTCTGCCGAAGGCCATGGCGCTCGAGCTCTTCAAGCCGTTCGTGATGAAGCGCCTGGTCGACCTGAACCACGCACAGAACATCAAGAGCGCCAAGCGGATGGTCGAGCGCGGCCGCACGGTCGTGTACGACGTCCTCGAAGAGGTCATCGCCGAGCACCCGGTTCTGCTGAACCGTGCGCCCACGCTGCACCGCCTCGGCATCCAGGCCTTCGAGCCCCAGCTGGTCGAGGGCAAGGCCATCCAGATCCACCCGCTCGTGTGCACCGCGTTCAACGCGGACTTCGACGGTGACCAGATGGCCGTCCACCTGCCGCTCTCCGCGGAGGCGCAGGCCGAGGCCCGCATCCTGATGCTGTCCTCGAACAACATCCTGAAGCCGGCCGACGGTCGTCCCGTCACCATGCCGACCCAGGACATGGTGCTCGGCCTCTTCTTCCTCACCACGGACGAGGAGGAGCGCGAGGTGAAGGGCGCAGGCCGCGCCTTCAACTCGACCGCCGAGGCGATCATGGCGTTCGACGCCCGGGAGCTCTCGCTCCAGGCGAAGATCGACATCCGCTTCCCGATCGGCACCGTCCCGCCGCGTGGCTGGACCCCGCCGCTCGACGAGGACGGCGAGACGACCTGGCAGCAGGGCGACTCGTTCCGTCTGCGGACCTCCCTGGGCCGCGCGCTCTTCAACGAGCTGCTGCCCGAGGACTACCCGTTCGTCGACTACTCGGTCGGCAAGAAGCAGCTCTCCGAGATCGTCAACGACCTCGCCGAGCGCTACCCCAAGGTCATCGTGGCGGCGACGCTCGACAACCTGAAGGCGGCCGGCTTCTTCTGGGCGACCCGTTCCGGCGTCACCGTCGCCGTCTCGGACATCGTCGTCCCCGAGGCCAAGAAGGCCATCGTCCAGGGCTACGAGGCCCAGGACGAGAAGGTGCAGAAGCAGTACGAGCGCGGTCTGATCACCAAGGACGAGCGCACGCAGGAGCTCATCGCGATCTGGACCAAGGCGACCAATGAGGTTGCCGAGGCGATGAACGCGAACTTCCCCAAGACGAACCCCATCTTCATGATGGTTGACTCGGGTGCCCGAGGAAACATGATGCAGATGCGTCAGATCGCCGGTATGCGTGGTCTGGTGTCGAACGCGAAGAACGAGACCATCCCGCGTCCGATCAAGGCCTCGTTCCGCGAGGGCCTGACCGTGCTCGAGTACTTCATCTCGACCCACGGTGCCCGTAAGGGTCTGGCCGACACCGCCCTGCGTACCGCCGACTCGGGTTACCTGACCCGTCGTCTGGTGGACGTCTCGCAGGACGTCATCATCCGCGAGGAGGACTGCGGCACCGACCGCGGCCTCAAGCTCAAGATCGCGGAGCGGGGCGCCGACGGCGTGCTGCGCAAGACCGAGGACGTCGAGACCTCCGTCTACGCCCGCATGCTCGCCGAGGACGTCGTCGTCGACGGCAAGGTCATCGCGCCGGCCAACGTGGACCTCGGTGACGTGCTCATCGACGCCCTCGTGGGCGCGGGTGTCGAGGAGGTCAAGACCCGCTCGGTCCTGACCTGTGAGTCCGCGGTCGGCACTTGTGCCTTCTGCTACGGACGCTCGCTCGCCACCGGCAAGCTGGTCGACATCGGTGAAGCGGTCGGCATCATCGCCGCCCAGTCCATCGGTGAGCCCGGTACCCAGCTGACGATGCGTACCTTCCACACCGGTGGTGTGGCCGGTGACGACATCACGCAGGGTCTGCCGCGTGTCGTCGAGCTCTTCGAGGCCCGTACGCCCAAGGGTGTCGCGCCGATCTCGGAGGCCAAGGGCCGGATCCGCATCGAGGAGACCGAGAAGACCAAGAAGATCGTCGTCACCCCGGACGACGGCAGCGAGGAGACGGCGTTCCCGATCTCCAAGCGTGCCCGTCTCCTGGTCGGCGAGGGCGACGCGGTCGAGGTGGGCCAGAAGCTCACCGTCGGTGCCACCAACCCGCACGACG
This sequence comes from Streptomyces sp. NPDC006711, assembly GCF_042869775.1. NCBI lineage: Bacteria > Bacillati > Actinomycetota > Actinomycetes > Kitasatosporales > Streptomycetaceae > Streptomyces > Streptomyces sp. NPDC006711. The sequence continues at coordinate 74,305 of NZ_JBIAGO010000008.1, read as the reverse complement.
TGCTGCGGATCCTCGGTCAGCGCGCGGTCCAGGTCCACCTGGTCGGCGAAGTCCAGAAGGTCTACAACAGCCAGGGCGTGTCGATCCACGACAAGCACATCGAGATCATCATCCGGCAGATGCTGCGCCGCGTGACGATCATCGAGTCCGGCGACGCGGAGCTGCTGCCGGGCGAGCTCGTCGAGCGCTCGAAGTTCGAGACCGAGAACCGTCGTGTGGTCACGGAAGGCGGCCACCCGGCCTCCGGCCGTCCGCAGCTGATGGGTATCACCAAGGCCTCGCTTGCGACGGAATCCTGGCTGTCGGCCGCCTCCTTCCAGGAGACGACCCGAGTCCTGACGGATGCGGCGATCAACGCCAAGTCCGACAGCCTCATCGGCCTCAAGGAGAACGTCATCATCGGTAAGCTCATCCCGGCCGGTACGGGTCTGTCCCGCTACCGCAACATCCGGGTCGAGCCCACCGAAGAGGCCAAGGCCGCGATGTACTCGGCCGTCGGCTACGACGACATCGACTACTCGCCGTTCGGCACGGGCTCCGGCCAGGCCGTCCCGCTGGAGGACTACGACTACGGTCCGTACAACCAGTAAGGCGTACGTCTGACGTACTGAAGGGCGCCCATCCCGCTGCGTGCGGGGTGGGCGCCCTTCGGGGTTCTCAGTTTGAAGTGCCGCCGCCGAGGTATCGCTGAAGGCGTTGAAGCCTCGTGTGGTGGTCCGGGTGGGAGGAGAGCAGTGCTTTGGAGGGACGGTGATGATCGCTGATGCGTGACGGCGGCTTGGCCGCCTCCTCATCGGTGATGAAGCGCTGCAGCACGTCGACGAGCTGTGGACCATAGCCGTGCCGGGCGGCAGCGCGGTCGGCACGCAGTTCGGCCCTCCGATTCACCGCTGCGATCAGCCACGGTGTCAGGATGAGCAGTAGGAGCCAGGGGAACACCAGCACCGTCACCAGCGCGGCCGAGCCGGCGATGAGCACGGCCCGAGCCCGGAAGCGTTCGGCTCGGTAGGGAGAGGTTGGCCTGGTCAGACGGTGCAGGGCCCGGATGCCGCGCCAGGTGAGTCTGCCGGGCAAGGCGTACCACGAGGTCAGCAACGTGGCCCACGAGTGCCCGGCGATGTGGTGGCTGAGCTCGTGCGCCAGGACGGCGGAGAGCTGACCCGGTGGGAGCCGCAGCGCTGCCGAGGTCACGGCCACGATGTGGCCCGCGGCCGCCTCCGCGTTGAGGGCCGGGCTCTCGTCGATCCAGAGCTGATATGCGCGGGCGTCGGCGCCGAAACGAGCTGCGACGTTGCGCCAGACAGGTCCGAGCTGTTCCATCTCCACGAGGGACGGCGGGCGGTGACCCAGCAAGTGGCGGGCGAGAAATGTCTCGGTCGGGTGGTGAAAGACCAGCGCCCCGCTGAGCAGCCACGCGACGGCAACGGCCCAGATGGGCATGCCGGTCCAGCTCCGCAACACGTACCCCAGGCACGCCACGACCGCGAGACCTGCGGCTGTGTGCGGCAGATGGAGTGCGAGCGATCCGATGGCGGCGGCGTCGACACCTCTGCGCCGGGCCGGGATGTGGACACGCCCGGTGCCCGCATGCCAAGACGTCGAACCGGCAGGTTCTTCAGGGGACTCGGTGCGCTGGGCCTCCACCGGGGGAGCGGCCGACGGAGACGGAGACGGGGATACGGGCGAGGACGTGGGCTCAGGGTATTGCGGCTCGTACGGTTCGGACATGGTGCTCCTTCCTATGCCGGGGTGGCCCTCATTTGAGGAGCAGGGCGGTGGGCAGCAGCAGGGTGGTGCAGGAAAGCGCGGCGAGCGCGCAACGAATCCAGAAGTACTTGCGCGCGGCGATACCGCTCGTGGCCGCGAGCGCCGCGACGATCAATGGCAGCGGATCCTGCTCGGCCGCTCGCAGCGCCTCGGACAGACCGCCCAGGGCTGCGGCACGCTGGATGTCGCCGAAGTTGCCGAGCGGTTGCCCGGGCTCCCATGTGCTTTTGCGGTAGCGCGGCAGAACAGCGAGAAATATCGCGAACAGCGCGGCGGCCAGGGTGGCGATACCGGCCCACCACAAGGCGCCCGCAGGGGCGGAGAGGCGCGCCGGGCTCCACCCGTGACCTACCGCAAGCCCTGTGAACAGGCCCGTGGCCATGGCGATGACCGCGATCAGTGCGCCGGCCTTGCTGTCGGCACGGCCTATCTCGGTCCGGACCTCGGACAACAGCCTGACACCGGACTGCTGATCCCGCCGGCTCATGGCTTTCCGCCTTGGCTTCCAGGCTTTGACGTCCCCGCCAGTTTGCGCAGAGGAACCGCAGGGGGTGGTGCGGCTGGTCCCCCGTCGGCAAGCAGGGAGCGGAAGAGCGCCAGTACCAGCTGCTGTGGTTCCTCCAACTGGTACTGCTCCAGAGCCTCGTCAGGCAGAACGCGGTTGATGAGCTGGAGTTGGTTCTCGATCCGTTTGATGTCCCTGTCACGCAGGCTGTCCACCACGAGTTGGGTGTCCTCGGCGTGCTGGGACAGATGCAGCAGGAGGGAGCTGAGCCCGCCCTCGGCCAAGTGGTGGCGGTAGAACGCGATCTTCTGTGCCCTGAGGTCCTGCTCCTGCCGTAACTTCAGCGCCGCCGCGTCATGTTCGGGTAATGCTGCGGCCGCGTCGTACCGGGCCGTTCGCAACCTGCCTTGATGAGCCCGGGCGTCGGCATCGCGGCGCAACTGTACGGTGCCTGCCAGCCGCAGTCCCTGAGCAGCCGCGAGATCGGTGGAAGCGTCGAGCAGCTGCTGTACGCAGGCTTCGGCGTCGGCGCTCGACGCGCTCGGAAACTTCCGCGTCACGGGGCGTACGAGACGCTGGACCAGGCGGTGCAGGAGAGCCGGAACATCGCGTTCCTGGCTGACCACGAACCGCTCCGGGTCCACCACCTGCCAGGTGAAATCGAAGAGCGTGTCGAACTCGAAACTGTCCACATCGCTGGGGAGTTTGGCGGCCAGCAGCACCGGCTGGACTCCCAGTTCCACCTCGTACACGGCGGTGCAGCCTCGAAGGTTGCCCGGGCGCCGTGGCGGCAGGTATGTCTCGTACGCACCGAAGGCATTGGCTATGACCAGGGCGCAGTCCGCGCGCCCCAGGTAGCGTCGTGCTGGGAGCTCGTAACGCGAGAGATGCCGCACAGCGAGCACGGGGTCCCGCATCCCGATGGGACGTCCCGTCGGCTCTTGCCAGTCCGAGCGCCGCTCGTCTTGAGGTGTCGGGACCGTCCGTGTTTCCGGCCCTTCCCGGCTGTCGTCCACTGAAAATCCTCTCCGCGTCATGTGTGCTCCGCTACGACGGGCCGCAGGCGGTCGGCGACGTCCAGGGGACCGCCGTCCTTCTCGTGTGCGGTGCGCAGGAGATGGCTGAGCCGCAATTGATTGACTCGCGTGGTGGCGAGGGCACCGAGCAGCGTGGCGAGAGGCAGCTCCACACGCGGGTCGTGCTCCCCCGCGCGTATCCAGTCCCGCAACGTCTCCAGAGCTGAGTCGGTGTGGGCTCGATCGGCCAGCCAGGCGCGCCACATTCCGGTCAGGAGGGCATCCGCGTCGCTGTCGGGGCAGGAGTAAGCCTCGAAGAACCATTCGAGAACAAGGGGACGACCGGTCCCTTCCGCGTATTCACGGCAGGAGAGCGCGAAGGCACGCATGACGTGATCGTGGATGGCGCGGTCGTCGTGGAGCAGAGACGCGAGCTCACGCAGTACGGGTTCGCGGGCCGCGAGCAGCAGGAGCTGGGTCGCCTCTGCGAGCTGATTCACCTCCTCTTCCTCCTCGTTCTCCAGCCGAACGGCGTCGAGCAGGGCGCGTAGCGCCTCCAAGGGGTTCAAGGGGCCCAACAGGCCGTAGGTACGGATGGCGGTCCATCGGCGGCTGGGATGTTCACCAGTGCACCAGGCGTGCAGGATCCGGGACACGGCCGTCACGTCGAGCAGCCGTGCCAGACTGAGGGCATTGGCGGCACTCAGCCATCCGGTGTAGGACTTGCCGCTGGCCCAGGGCTCGATCAGAAGCGCCATGGCGGAAGGGAGATCTGCCTCCGCGAGGTAGGCGGTGGCGGCGGCGGCGCGCGTGCGGACCATGGGGCGTCCATCGACGGCGAGCTGCTGCAACCAGCGCACCAACGCGACGCGGGCGGAAGGATGGACGGTCCACACTTCGCGCAGCAGGAGCCGCGCCGTCTGATCGTCCTGAAACTCGGCCATGTACTGGGGGACAGGCCCCCACTCGGTGACCTCGTCCCGCACACACCCTGAAGCCTGGGCGAGCTCAAGACGAGATGACAGCGAACTGCCGAAGATGGGGATACGAGGAGACTCGTGCGGGTTGGCGGTCTTTTGGAGCAGGACGAACAAGGCGTCCCCCAGTTCGGCGGCAACGGCGTAGGGAGCGCCGTCGAACACCGCGAGAGAGACGAGGAACGCCTTGTCTCGCAGTTCCTCGCCGTTCTCCTTCTCGGGTTCGGTGAGCCACTGCGTGATCCGATCCGCCAGCGCGGAGCGGGTCAGCTCGGTCAGCCTCTCGGCGGAGAGTTCACCTCGATGGTGTGCGGCGAGCTGACCGGCGAACTTCGCCGTCTCGCCGGGCTGGTGAGGGCGACTCAGGAATTCCTCCACGACAGGCAGACGCTTCAGTTGCGCCCATGCGTCCCGCCCCACCATCCTCTGGACGTGGGCGGAGAGAATATCCCTCGCGGCAGGCGGCTCCCACTGGACACACGGAATGTTCTTCAGCGCGGCGGAGGCCTCCACGGTGATGACGAGCCGGGCACCGTCCCGTCGTAACGCGTCCCGCATGGCCAGTAGATGGGGCTCCAGGAGCGGACGGCTCCGGCTGGTGGTCAAGTCGCGCAGGAGGAAACCCGGGGACCCCTCGAGCACATCGGTCACCGCGCCCGGGGCGGTACCGGGATCGAGCAGGCGGATCGGACTGGCACCCGACTGGTGCAGCAACGCCACGGCGGCGGCCCGGCGCCCGGACGCACGGCTCCCCATGAGAACGACGACGTGTTCGTCGCGCAGGCGTGCCAGCGCGTCCTCAAAGCTTGGGCAGCCCTGGAAGACGGCCGTGAGCTGTGCCACGTCGTGGTCGCGGAGGAAGCCGGAACTTGCCAGATGGCTGGGGCCTGAGCCCCTGGCGCCGAACTGGAAGACGACGTCGCCGGCGACGTGGCCGCCGCTGAGTCCGTACTGGTCACCAGAGATCAGGCTGCCCAGGGAACCGGGGGTGAGGTCGATGAGATCGCGCCGAGCCGCCCACGCGGGCTGCCGTTCCCCGGGGCCCTCCTTCTCCTGTCCCCCCTGCTCCTGACCGGCGTCGGCCGACGCCGCGTCCTCCGGACGGTCAGAAGATCCGGCTGCCGCTTTCGGCGCTTTCTCGGCCTTCACGGCCGCGTTCTCGCTCACGGGCGTTCACCTCGGAGGTCGAAGCTGACATCGCCGTTGACCTCGCCGCCCGCGATCCCGTACTGCGAGCCCATGATGTGAGTGCCGCCCGAGGCCCGGTCGGACCCTGCCGAAGGAGGCGTATCGGGGGTGCTGAGTGACAGGAGCGGAGCCGTCTTGTGCAGCCACGCGATCGTGGGCCCTTCCTTGGCTTGTACCGTGATCTGCCGGAACTCCTCGCTCCGCACTCCGTGATGGCCATGGCGTACCACGCCCTGGTACACGGTGTCCGATACACACAGCACGCTGTTGTCGGCGCTGTTCCGCAAGGCCTCGCGCAGAGGTTCGGCGTCGAGCAGCCGGAAGGCATGGTTGAGATCGGAGCCGATCCAGCCCTTCTCGTCCACGGCGACATAGCCGGCGGCGAGCACGACACGCAGCCGCATCCGGTTGCTTGCGGCGCTCAGCCGGTTCTTCGCGTGGAGCAGCATCGGGGTCTCGGTGAGCAGCGCCTTCACCAGTGTCGACACCGGCACGGTGGCGTCGATCAGCTCGACGACGGAATCTCCCCGGTCCGCACGGAGGCGAGACGTCTCGTTGATGTGCGCCGCGCGCAACGTGCCGTCGGCGACGTCGTAGAGCAGCCGTCGGAGAAAAGCCTGTTCGACATCGTCCCGGGTACCGAACTTCTCGATGTCGAAGAGCAGGATGGTGCGGTGCAGAGCTTCGGTCATGACTGCCTCTCGTGCGGGGGCGGATCCGTGTCCGGAGCACGGTCTCGCTTGCACGACGGGGCGACGAGGGCGGATGACGCTGATGAACTGTGACAGCGTGCACAGAGTGGCCCAGCGTCACGAATTGATCACAGAGGGGGCTCGCCGCCGCTGATCCGGCGCAGCAGGTCCGGCCGCACGATGACCAGCCGGCGGCGGCTGGTCACCACGGCACGTCTGTCCCGTAAGTCCTTGAGCAGCCGGGCGACAGCCTCTCGTGACGCCCCGATGGAACCGGCTATCTCGTACTGGCTGAGCGGCACGGTCAGTTCGAGCCCTTCGGGCGTACGGTGGCCGTGGGTGCGCGCGAGGTCCAGAAGCAGCACGGCCAGACGCTCTCGCACGGTGAGGGCGGCCGTCTCCAGGCGCCGCTGATCACCGGAGCGCAGCCGGTCCGTCGTCAAGCTGAGCAGTTGCAGGGCGACCTGGGGGCTGTGGTGCAGAAACCCGATGAAGCGCCTCTGCTCGATGGCGACGGTCTCCAGACGTTCGAGCGAGGTGACGGTAGCGGCCCGAGGGCGTCCGCTGAGCGCCGCACCCTCGCCCACGATGTCACCGGGACCGCGCAGGGCCAGGAGTACCTCGTATCCGTTGACCGCAGCGGCGGTGACCTTGGTCCAGCCGTGGAGGATCAGCAGCACATGGGTGGACGGCTCATCCTGGTGGATCACCACGGTGCGGGCGGGGAAGCGAAGGGCGCGCCCCAGGGCCAGGAGAGCGGTGCGCGCCTCCGGGTCCAGCCGGGCGAGGAAGGGGACCTGATCGTCCAGGCCGCCTCCGTCGGTGGAACGCACTTCTGTCCTTGCCATGATCCGCCCCCCTGTGTCCGTCTCCCGAGCGGGGCGGACGCGTGACCCTTCAACGTACTAAAGCGCGACGGCGGGGGCGGGGGGATCGATCACCTTGGGGACCGGCCGCAGCGGCGCGCGGTCACCGGCGTGTCGTCCTGGACGGCATTTGTTTTGACCCAAGTCGATGCGGTAGGTACGCTCAGACCTTGTGCCTGGGGTGTGCCTGGGCTCCGCTGCGTGCCTACGTCCGCAGCGCGAGCTTCTGGACCGGCCACCGCAATCTGCGCTTCTCCCGCCCTCGGGCGGGGTCCGCAGTATTCGACACACCCGACCGCGTGGGTCGGAGACGTGTTTCAGGTTAGTTTTACTACGGCACACAGAAACCGGAGAAGTAGTGCCTACGATCCAGCAGCTGGTCCGGAAGGGCCGGCAGGACAAGGTCGAGAAGAACAAGACGCCCGCGCTCGAGGGTTCGCCCCAGCGCCGCGGCGTCTGCACGCGTGTGTTCACGACCACCCCGAAGAAGCCGAACTCGGCGCTCCGTAAGGTCGCGCGTGTGCGTCTGACCTCCGGCATCGAGGTCACGGCCTACATCCCGGGTGAGGGACACAACCTGCAGGAGCACTCCATCGTGCTCGTGCGTGGTGGCCGTGTGAAGGACCTGCCGGGTGTTCGCTACAAGATCATCCGCGGTTCGCTCGACACCCAGGGTGTCAAGAACCGCAAGCAGGCCCGCAGCCGCTACGGCGCCAAGAAGGAGAAGTAAGAATGCCTCGTAAGGGCCCCGCCCCGAAGCGCCCGGTCATCATCGACCCGGTCTACAGCTCTCCTCTTGTCACCTCGCTGATCAACAAGATCCTGCTGGACGGAAAGCGCTCCACCGCCGAGCGCATCGTCTACGGCGCCATGGAGGGCCTGCGCGAGAAGACCGGTGCTGACCCGGTCATCACGCTCAAGCGCGCTCTGGAGAACGTCAAGCCGTCTCTTGAGGTCAAGTCCCGCCGTGTCGGTGGCGCCACCTACCAGGTGCCGATCGAGGTCAAGCCCGGTCGCGCCGCCACCCTCTCGCTTCGCTGGATCGTGGGTTACTCCCGCGCCCGCCGTGAGAAGACCATGACCGAACGCCTCATGAACGAGCTGCTCGACGCCTCCAACGGCCTCGGCGCCGCGGTCAAGAAGCGTGAGGACACCCACAAGATGGCCGAGTCCAACAAGGCCTTCGCGCACTACCGCTGGTAGTCGCTACCCACATCGAGACCGAGAGAAGACTGAGCCGATATGGCTACCACTTCACTTGACCTGGCCAAGGTCCGCAACATCGGGATCATGGCTCACATCGACGCGGGCAAGACGACCACCACCGAGCGGATCCTGTTCTACACCGGTGTGTCGTACAAGATCGGTGAGGTCCACGACGGCGCTGCCACGATGGACTGGATGGAGCAGGAGCAGGAGCGCGGCATCACGATCACGTCCGCCGCGACGACCTGCCACTGGCCGCTCGAGGACGTCGACCACACCATCAACATCATCGACACCCCGGGTCACGTGGACTTCACGGTCGAGGTGGAGCGTTCGCTCCGCGTCCTCGACGGTGCGGTCACCGTGTTCGACGGTGTCGCCGGTGTGGAGCCGCAGTCCGAGACGGTCTGGCGTCAGGCCGACCGTTACGGCGTTCCGCGCATCTGCTTCGTCAACAAGCTCGACCGTACCGGCGCCGAGTTCCACCGCTGCGTCGACATGATCGTGGACCGCCTCGGCGCCACCCCGATCGTGATGCAGCTGCCGATCGGTGCCGAGGCCAACTTCGAGGGCGTTGTGGACCTGGTCCGCATGAAGGCCCTCGTGTGGTCCGCGGAAGCGACCAAGGGCGAGATGTACGACGTCGTCGACATCCCGGCCACGCACGTCGAAGCCGCTGAAGAGTGGCGCGGCAAGCTGGTCGAGACCGTCGCGGAGAACGACGACCAGATCATGGAGCTCTTCCTCGAGGGCGTCGAGCCCACCGAGGAGCAGCTGTACGCCGCGGTGCGTCGCATCACCATCGCGTCCGGCAAGGGCGGCGACACCACCGTCACCCCCGTGTTCTGTGGCACCGCGTTCAAGAACAAGGGCGTCCAGCCCCTGCTCGACGCGGTCGTCCGCTACCTGCCTTCCCCCCTGGACGTCGAGGCCATCGAGGGCCACGACGTCAAGGACCCGGAGGTCGTGGTCAAGCGCAAGCCGTCCGACGAGGAGCCCCTCTCGGCGCTGGCGTTCAAGATCGCGTCCGACCCGCACCTGGGCAAGCTCACCTTCATCCGGATCTACTCCGGACGCCTTGAGGCCGGCACCGCTGTGCTGAACTCGGTCAAGGGCAAGAAGGAGCGCATCGGCAAGATCTACCGCATGCACGCGAACAAGCGTGAGGAGATCGAGTCGGTGGGCGCCGGTGACATCGTGGCCGTCATGGGCCTGAAGCAGACCACCACCGGTGAGACGCTTTCGGACGAGAAGAGCCCGGTGATCCTGGAGTCCATGGACTTCCCGGCGCCGGTCATCGAGGTCGCGATCGAGCCCAAGTCCAAGGGTGACCAGGAGAAGCTGGGTGTCGCCATCCAGCGTCTCGCGGAGGAGGACCCCTCCTTCCAGGTGCACACCAACGAGGAGACCGGCCAGACCGTCATCGGCGGTATGGGCGAGCTTCACCTCGACGTCCTCGTCGACCGTATGCGTCGCGAGTTCAAGGTCGAGGCGAACGTCGGCAAGCCGCAGGTCGCGTACCGCGAGACGATCCGCAAGACCGTCGAGCGCGTGGACTACACCCACAAGAAGCAGACCGGTGGTACCGGTCAGTTCGCCAAGGTGCAGATCGCGATCGAGCCCATCGAGGGCGGCGAAGCGGCGTACGAGTTCGTGAACAAGGTCACCGGTGGCCGCATCCCCCGGGAGTACATCCCGTCGGTGGACGCGGGTGCGCAGGAGGCCATGCAGTTCGGCATCCTGGCCGGCTACGAGATGACGGGCGTCCGCGTCACGCTTCTCGACGGTGGCTACCACGAGGTCGACTCCTCCGAGCTCGCGTTCAAGATCGCCGGTTCGCAGGCCTTCAAGGAGGCCGCGCGCAAGGCTTCGCCCGTGCTCCTCGAGCCGATGATGGCCGTCGAGGTCGTCACGCCCGAGGACTACATGGGTGAAGTCATCGGTGACATCAACTCCCGCCGTGGCCAGATCCAGGCCATGGAGGAGCGCAGCGGCGCCCGCGTCGTGAAGGGCCTCGTGCCCCTCTCGGAGATGTTCGGCTACGTCGGCGACCTCCGCAGCAAGACCTCGGGTCGCGCAAGCTACTCGATGCAGTTCGACTCCTACGCCGAGGTTCCGCGGAACGTCGCCGAGGAGATCATCGCGAAGGCCAAGGGCGAGTAACTCTCCCAAGTTCACGCTTTAGGCTTGTCACCGGAGCCACTGGGGCATTCGGCGTAAACCATCAGGTTTACGGTGAGTGCCCCGGGCCCCGGCATCCCAGCAAAGATCACCTGGCGCCGATGAAGCAAGGCGTACAGAACCACTCCACAGGAGGACCCAGTGGCGAAGGCGAAGTTCGAGCGGACTAAGCCGCACGTCAACATCGGCACCATCGGTCACATTGACCACGGTAAGACGACCCTCACGGCCGCCATTACCAAGGTGCTGCACGACGCGTACCCGGACCTGAACGAGGCCTCGGCCTTCGACCAGATCGACAAGGCTCCCGAGGAGCGCCAGCGCGGTATCACGATCTCGATCGCGCACGTCGAGTACCAGACCGAGTCGCGTCACTACGCCCACGTCGACTGCCCCGGTCACGCGGACTACATCAAGAACATGATCACGGGTGCCGCGCAGATGGACGGCGCGATCCTCGTGGTTGCCGCCACCGACGGCCCGATGCCGCAGACCAAGGAGCACGTGCTCCTGGCCCGCCAGGTCGGCGTTCCCTACATCGTCGTCGCCCTGAACAAGGCCGACATGGTGGACGACGAGGAGATCCTGGAGCTCGTCGAGCTCGAGGTCCGTGAGCTCCTCTCCGAGTACGAGTTCCCGGGCGACGACCTGCCGGTCGTCAAGGTCTCGGCGCTCAAGGCGCTCGAGGGCGACGAGGAGTGGGGCAAGTCCGTCCTGAACCTCATGGCCGCCGTCGACGAGGCGATCCCGCAGCCCGAGCGTGACGTCGACAAGCCGTTCCTGATGCCGATCGAGGACGTCTTCACGATCACCGGTCGTGGCACCGTCGTCACCGGTCGTATCGAGCGTGGTGTCCTGAAGGTCAACGAGACCGTCGACATCGTCGGTATCAAGACCGAGAAGACCACCACCACGGTCACCGGCATCGAGATGTTCCGCAAGCTGCTCGACGAGGGCCAGGCCGGTGAGAACGTCGGTCTGCTGCTTCGTGGCATCAAGCGCGAGGACGTCGAGCGCGGCCAGGTCATCATCAAGCCCGGTTCGGTCACCCCGCACACCGAGTTCGAGGCCCAGGCGTACATCCTGTCCAAGGACGAGGGTGGCCGTCACACGCCGTTCTTCAACAACTACCGCCCGCAGTTCTACTTCCGTACGACTGACGTGACCGGTGTCGTTACCCTCCCCGAGGGCACCGAGATGGTCATGCCGGGCGACAACACCTCGATGACGGTCGCGCTGATCCAGCCGGTCGCCATGGAGGAGGGCCTGAAGTTCGCCATCCGTGAGGGTGGCCGGACCGTGGGCGCCGGCCAGGTCGTCAAGATCGTCAAGTAAGTACCTGACGAGTGACCTGGTAGCTCGCTGAGCTGTCACAAGAGCCCCGCACCTTTCGAGGTGCGGGGCTCTTGGCGTTGTACGCGGGGACGCGGGCGCGTCGGGGTTCTTTACGGGCGCCAGCTCCAGGGCGCGGCGTCGACCCCGAGTCCGAGCGCGAGGGGTCGCCCGTCGCGGAAGTACAGCGTGGGCACACCGACCGGAACGGGGCCGCTGGTCCGCTTCAACAGCCGCCCGGCGTCCGCCAGTTGGAGCCGCCCCTGCTCGTCCGTGCCCAGCACCTGACCCCCGGCCGCGGCGACCGGACCGTACCCGTCGAGCGTCACAGACCGCGCCGCGCTGCCGTCCAGGTGTACGGAGGTGAGGTGCGGGGAGGCGGGGGAGCCGGGGTCCTTGCGGGCCTTCGCCGGATCGGCCGAGGTGCGGTACAGGAGCTGTACGCCGCTGCCCTCGCCCTCGCCGAGCGCGACCGGGGCCACCGGGTCCACGGCGAGCGGCAGCCGGGAGGCGACGGGGGCGAGCGGCTTGTCCGGGGCGTCCTGGGTCCAGTGGTGGACCGTGTCGGCGCCGGCCGCGAAGACGTGCACGCGCCCGCGCCCGTCCACCACGGCGCTCAGCCCCTCCTGCACATCGCCGCCGCCCAGATCGCGCCAGCGCGACCACGTGCCGTCCGCCTCCCGCACCCGGGTGCTGACGCCCCGGTCCGCGTTGCGCACGAAGAGGTGGACGCGTCCGCCCGGCGCGGTCACGGCGAGCGGCGGTCCGATCCGCCGCCCCCGGTCGTCCCCGCGCTCGGGGTTGCCCAGGCCCTTCCAGGCGCCGAACTCGCCCTCGGGGGCGGCCTGTTCGAGCAGGATGATCTCCCGCGTGTTGGCGCCGGCGCGCCCTTGCAGCGAGGAGAAGCGCAGCGCGAACAGCAGCTGCCGGCCGTCGGGCAGGGTGGCGCCGCCGAGGACGGGCGCCAGCGGAGAGCCGCCCAGGTCCTCGGGCGCCCCCCAGCTGTCGTCGGCGCCCCGCTTCCAGCGCACGGCCCGCAGACCGAGTACGCCGTAGGCGTGGGCGCCGTCGGCCGGGACGAGCAGCCGGGCGCCGGGGTGGCGGTAGTGGGTGGAGCGCACCCACCCCTTCCAGTTGGTCAGCGGCCGCTTCCCGCCGACGTTGTAGTCCCCGCATCCGCCGGGGTTGCCGCACTGCCAGTCCTCGGCGCCGCCGTACGGCACGAGGTGCGCGGCCTTCTCGGCGAGGACGCCCGCCGGGAGGTTCTTGGGCCAGTGCCGGTTGTAGTAGGCGCGGTAGGCGGTGGCGAGGAAGGCGTGGCCCTGCTCGGCGTGCCGGATGAGCGCGGCCCAGGCGAAGGAGGCGGCGGCGGTGTGGTCGGCGTGGTCGGAGTAGCCGGGCTGCTCGGAGTCGTGCGCGCGATTCGCGGGGGAGCTGTGCTGGATGTCCGGGTCGGGGTCGAGGGTCTGGACGAGGGTGGGGGAGTGGTCGGCGAGCAGCCCGGCCAGCACGTCGACCAGCTCGTCGTACGTGTACGACGTGGCCTCGGTCAGCGGGGAGCCTTCGGCGATGACGACGGGCAGGCGCAGGCTGTGGTCCTCCCAGAGGCTCGGCAGGCCCATGCGTCCGCCGAGCGGGGTGTGCATCGCGGTGTTCAGGAACACCAACTCCACGCTGCGGCCCCGGTGTTGGAGCCGGTTGACCTCGGCGCGGTGGCCGCCGCGCAGCTCGGCGACGGACTTCTCCCAGGGGGCGTACTTGTCGAGCCCGAGCAGTGTGGCGTACGCCTGGCGCAGCCCCTGGTGCCGGGCGGACGAATAGGCGGCCTTGTCGTACACATGCGGCCCGGTGTCGCTCGTGACCCGGTTGTCGCCGTTGGCCTCACCGCCGGTGACGTACACGCTGACCAGCGGAACGCCGGAGTCCAGGGCGTGCTGGGTGTCCGGGTTCATGAAGTACAGGTCGTCGTCCGGGTGGGCGAGGATCTGGAGCAGCAGGGGGTCGCGGGGTGCGGCGGCGAGCGCGCCGACCTGGGCCGGCTTGCCGGCCCGGCCCGGCGCGGGTACGCCGCACCCCGCGACGGTGACGGCCAGCCCCGCGGCGGCGGCACCCCCCAGCACGGCCCGTCGCCTTGGCCCCGCGGGCCTTGCTCGCTCGTCCACGTCCGCCCTGTCTCCCTCGCTCGCTCGTCCTGGTCCACGCGTCCAGGGCGGGCGCGCCCAGTGAGACGGGGGAGCGGGCGGCGGGGTTGCCTATGGGGGGCGGCGCATGCCTGCGGCGCGGGTCGGCCTCCCGGCCAAGGCCCCGGCTACTCGTCCCTGAAGATGTCTTCAGCCGCCGGAGCCGTGACGGCGCGCCGGAGCCAGCGGCGCAGGGCCTCGGGATCATCACAGTCGGTGATGCGTTCACGGGCTTCTTCGGGCACGTCGATGCCGCGCTCGGCCAGGACCGCCAGGACGTCCTCGGCGGCCCGTTGCGTCTCGCCCTCGACCCGGCCCTCGACCCGGGCTTCGTCACGGATTTCCTCGACGAGGGGCGACTTGTAGAAAGAAAGGTCCACGGCCACCAGGTTCCTCCATAGCGCTGCGGCGGGACCGCGTGCCCAGTGGGGTGAGCAGCGGGGACGGGCTTGCGTACCGGGGTACGTCAGGGGTAGCGGGGCAGCGATTCGGTGGAGATCGTCCAGTCGGCGATGGTGACGTCCTCGCCGTAGACGAAGTCCTTGCGGGTCGCGTAACGCGGGCCGTCGGGGGTGGAGTGGATCTCGGACAGGACGGCCCCGGTCCCCGTGCGGGGGTCGAAGATCGCGTAGACGGGGACGCCGAGCAAGGGGTAGTCCCGCATCTTGCCGACCCAGTCGTTGTCGGGGTTGGAGCGGGAGACGACTTCGATGGCGGCGATGAGGGTGCGGGGGTCGAATGACGCCGGAACCTCCATATCCGCTTCAGCGATCACCATGATGTCCGGATGCCGCAGGATTCTCTCGTTCTCGATCTCCACATCGGGTGTGCCCGTATGGGCGACGAACTCGTCCGGCATCACCTTCTCCAAGCGCTTGCGCACGCGTAGGGCGGTGAGTTCATGGGGGCCGACGGGCGCCATCATGTCGTGGACGATCCCTTCCTTGGTGATCTCGAACTTGCCGGGGAGGGTGTCGTCCATCGACTCAACGAACTCCCGCATCGTCCGGTACAGGTGGTGTGTGTCCCGCCGTGCGTTGTCCGGGGCGATGCTCATGGCGTGCGCTCCTCGTGGTCGCTGCCCAAGGGCAAGGGTCGTCACGTTCATGCTAGGTGCCGCCCTGGTGGTCGGGGCGGCAGCCGCCACAAGGCCCGGGCTCGGGTGCGCGAAAGGCCCGGTCGCAGGATTCGCAGGTTTGGAGGGGGTGCGGGCGCGGCTCGGTCGCTGGAGGTGGGGGCGGCAGCAGTGCGGCGAGGCGGTGGGCCAGCAGGGCTGCCGGGCGGCGCAGGTCGTCGGGTGGCGGCAGGTCTCTGGTCAGGGCGCGGCGTACGTCGACGGGGGTGACCTCGCGTTCCAGCCAGGCGACGACGCCGGGGGCGAGGTGCTCGGTGTCGGTGGCGGAGAGGAGCAGGAGGGGGTTCTGGCGGCGCAGGCCGGCGAGGAGGTCGGTGGCGGTCTGGAGGAGGGAGGGCGAGGGCTGCGCGGGCTGGGGTACGGCGGGGAGAAGCTTGCGGGGCGGGGGCTTGCCCGGGGCGGCCCTGCGCACGGCGGGAGCGGCGTCCTGGCGGGGCGCGCCGGGCTGGTTGCAGGAGACCGTGCGGGTGATGATTCGCCCGCCGGGGACGCGCTCACGGGTGCGGCGGAGGTAGCCGTGGGCTTCCAGTTCGCGCAGGGCGGCGGCGATACGGGTTGAGCCCTCGGGGAAACGCGCGGCGAGGGTCTTGATGTCGGCCGGGGCGCCGGTGGGCAGCGACTGGATGTAGACCGCGAGCCCGATCGCGAGCCCCGACAGCTCGGTGTGCTGGGCGAGGTGGTTGCCGATCACCGTGAAGCGGGTGGTGTGGCGGGTGTTGTCGTGGACGACGCCGCCTGCGTGGGGGCGTCGCTGGGGGTGGTTTTTGCCCCTGGTGGGGGACTGTGCGCGCGGGGGCGCGCTAGGGTTCTGCACATCCATCGGGAAGGTCCTTCTTCCTCGGTGGTCAGGCCCTCGCTTTGGGATGCCAGTCCCGGCGGGGGCCGTCGCATGTCTGGGGTGTTTTGTGCTGTGTCGCGCTGAGCGTAGAGCAGGCAACCTGCCCTGGATCCAGCCCAGTTGACGATGTTCACCCGCGTGAGTGAGTTTGCGCGGTGGGCGGACGGATGTGCGGGGAGGGGGGTGGGGTTTGGTGGGGTTCTTTCCCTCAAACGGTTCTAGAGGAGATGTCCCGCCGGGCCGGAACACGGGCCGCCGTGCTCCGGTGGCGCCGGTGGTCGCGGTTGCGGGAGCAGATCGATTTCGGCCCAGACGGTCTTGCGGGGTACGGGGCCGAGGCTGACGCCCCACCGGTCGGCGAACGCCTCCACGAGGATCAGGCCGCGTCCCGATTCGGCGCCGGGGGAGGGTGGCCGGCGCCGGGGCAGGTCGTCGCCGCGCGTGTCCGTCACCTCGATGCGCAGCACGTCGGCGGTGGCCCGGAGGGCGAGCCGGAAGTTGCGCCCCGGGAGCCGGCCGTGGGTGACGGCGTTCGCGGCGAGTTCGGCGACGAGGTGTTCGGCGGTGCGGATGGTGCGGGGCGCGAGGCGCCAGTCGCGCAGCCACGAGACAGCGAGGATGCGGGCGAGCCGGGCGCCGCGTGGAGTGGACGACAGCAGAACGCTGAAGTGCCGTGCGGGGGCGGGGAGTTGGGTGGAGCTTTCCTGGTTCACGTGACTGAGCGTGGCGGCACGTGCGTACCGTGAACAGTGACTCAGCCGGTCCGTATGGTCACTGTCCGGAGCTCGTCCGGGGCTGTCCTGACTGTCGGCACGGGCCGCACGGGTAAGGGGCGCTGCGGCATGGACGTGCGACGAAGGGGTGCGGAATGGAGCAGGCGGATGGTGCGGCGGGTCGGCTGAAGGGTGAGGCGGACGAGCCGGGCTGGGAGGTGGATCCGGACGACGACTGGGGTGTGGCGGTCGTCGCGACGGTGGGGCGCCAGCTGCGGCTGCGGCGCGAGGCGAAGGGGATGCGGGCGGCCGAGTTCGGGGTGGCGGTGGGGTATGGCGAGGACATGGTCTACAAGATCGAGGGAGGCAAGCGGATCCCGCAGCCGGAGTACCTGGACAAGGCGGACGAGGTGCTGGGGGCGGGCGGGTTGATCTCGGCGATGAAGGAGGACGTGGCGAAGGTTCGGTATCCGAAGAAGGTTCGGGAACTGGCTAAGTCAGAGGCGCAGGCGGTGGAGGTTGGGTTGTACAGCAACCACAACATCCATGGCCTGTTGCAGACTGAGGAGCACATGCGGGCGCTCTTCGACGCGTGGCTTCCCGCCTACTCGGACGAGGAGACGGAGCGCATGGTGGCCGCAAGGATGGCCCGTCGGTCGGTCTTCGAGAGGTCGCCCGCGCCGACTCTCGGTTTCGTCCAGGAAGAGGTGACGCTCCGCCGTCCGGTTGGAGGCAGAATGGTTTGGCGTAGGCAGCTCGAACGGCTCCTGGAGCTGGGGCAGTTGCGGAACGTATCGATCCAGGTGATGCCGACAGACTCGGAGGACCACTTCGGCACAGGTGGGCTGATCGAAGTGCTTAAATTTTCGGACGGTACAGCGGTGGGGCGTACTGAGGGGGCGTTCAGCGGCCGACCCGTGTCCGATCCGAAGCAGCTCAGGATCCTGGAACTGCGCTATGGCATGATCCGGGCCCACGCCCTCACGCCCCGAGAGTCACGGGCCTTCATCGAGCAGATGCTTGGAGAAACATGATCGGCACCCCCACCACCCGGGACGCCTCCGCACTGGTGTGGTTCAAGAGCAGCTACAGCAGCAGCGGTGACGGCAACGACTGCATCGAGGTCGCGGGCGCTCCCGGCGTGGTGCACGTCCGCGACTCCAAGAACACAGAGGGGCCACAGCTGGCGCTTGCGCCGGAGGCGTGGGCCGACTTCGTGACGTACGCGTCGGGGAGCTGACCGCCCAACTGCTCACGCCCCATGGGGTTAATGCTGAGGGTGGGGGTGCGTTGGCGTAGGAGATCATAAGACGGCGTCCGGCTGCGGGGACAGGCCGTCGCTGAAGTTTCGCGACGTCCGGGTTCGCCTCGGTGGTGAAGCTGGTTGGCCTCAGCGCAATGATCGCCGCGGAGCTAGGCGCCGTACTTCTCCCAGGGAGCGCGGGCGGCGCTACGCGTCAGGGGGCTACCGCGATGGGCCTCCGCCAGGCAACAACGGCTGATGGTGGCTTTCGTGGGATTGGTTGACCGCGGGAAGCACCTGCTGAACAAGGGCCGGGGCAAGGTCGAGAAGCGGATCGACGCCGGTAAGAAGGCGGTCGAGGTGCCGTCGACGACGGAGCGCATGCCGACAGCGGTCTTCTGGATCAGGTTGGCGCGCACCATCTGGCCGATCAGGTCGACGACTTCGGCGATGCCGTCGCGCCGGACCTCCGCGCCATGTTTACGAGAAGCAGCGCGGTCAGACCGACCTGTTCAATTGGTTCACCGCGACCAGGTCCGCCGGGGTCGCCGTGTGGTGGCGCTGTTGCGATAGCCCGCTGCCGTCCGCGTGTTGGGTACGCGGATCCAAGACGCAGCCCATGCCCTGGCTGGGGGTTTCACGGCGTGCATGGCTCAGTCAACGCCGCGCGTGCCCAGCAGCGTTGGGAAGGCGGGCCTGGGCCTTCGATACGGTGCGCCGAAGTACCCGTGACGAATGAGTAGCAGTACTCACGTTGCGGTGCGAGAGGTTCCCTAGGCTTGCCGGGACGTGAAACCGGCCTGGGCATGGGGGATTGGGGAGATGACGTCCTTCGCGGCGGAGTGGGCACAACTGAAGGCGGCGGCAGCGGAGCGGTCCTCCATGCGGCTTGCGAGCGCGAACGCCGGCAACGACGGTGCGGGGCTGCGGTCCGACCGGTCCGTGTGGAATGCCGCCGGCAGCGATGTGGCCCTGCTCGCAGGAGACACCACGAAGGCGCTGGCGGGGCTGGATGGCGGGCAGCGGGGTCTGGGCGCGGACGCGGGGGTCGAGAGTGCGGCCGCGCAGCGGGAGCTGCACCAGTCCTGGCAGAAGTACCTGCATGCGCTGGGCGACCGCTGTGACGGATTGCAGGACCTTCTGCGGAAGGCCGGCTCGGATCAACACAAGAGCGACCACGAGATTGAGGCTGCGCTGGCTGCGGTGAAGGTCCAGTACAAGGACACGCCCGCAGTCGGTGGCCAGGAAACGGGTCGGTGAGCGCGATGGACTTGGCAGCGCTCAAAGCCCTCAAGCCGTCGGAGTTCGAGGAGGCAGCGGGCGGGTACCGATCGGCCGGCGACATAGCCGCGCAGGCGACGGAGCATCTGAACAACGTGGTTGTTCCCGGGATGCGAAAGGGCCTGAAGGGCGAGGCGACAGACGCGGCGGTGGAGCAGCTTCAAGAACTGTCGAAGGACTACCAGTACGTCCAGGTCGAGTGCGGCCTGGTCGGCGTTGCCCTGGACGCCTTTGCCGCCGAGATGCGCTCCGCGCAAGCGACATTGAATGCCGCGATCGCGGATGCCGAGGCCAAGCACTTCTCGGTCGGCTCCGACGGTTCGGTTGCCTACCCGGCGGCAGGTGACAACCCTGGGGGCGCGCCACCAGGGGCAGGCACCGCACATGGAACGCTTTCGGACCAGGCCCGCGCTCTCAACCGGCAGGCGGCCCACTTCGACCCCAACCCCAACTTCGGTCCCGCACAGGAGATAGCCGACCGCATCGCCGAGGCGCTCAAGGCGGCCACGGAGACCGATCAGAAGTGGGCCCCCGCGCTGCGAAAGCTCAAGGCCGATGACGATCTGACGGTGTCGGACGGAGACTGGCGCGACACCCAGGGCGACATGGAGCTGGTCCACAAGGATGCGGAGGGATATCTGGGGCATTTGAAGCCCCCGCCCAAGGACGGCGCCCCAGCGCACAACAGGGACTGGTGGAAGGGGCTCTCCGATCAGGAGAGAGATGACTACATTGCCATGTATCCGGCGAGCATCGGGGCATTGGACGGAATTCCCGTATCAGTCCGTGACGAGGTGAATCGCGTTGTGCTGGCAGAAACGCACAGCAGTGTGCAGAGTCAACTTGATGCCTGGATGAAAAAGGAACCCGCTGACCACCTCCGCCCCTACATCGATCCCTACACTGGAGCCGTATTGAAGGGTGTGCAAGTCGAAACCGACGAATGGAAGAAGTGGAATGAGAGGACAGAGGAGCTCCAAGACAGGCTGCACGGGATGGACAGCATCACCTCCCGGATGGAGCCGTCGTCCGACGGTGCGGAGCGCGGCTATCTTCTCGGATTCGACAACAACAAGCTGGGACATGCCATAGTTTCGTTCGGGAACCCCGACACGGCAGACAACGTGGTGACGTACGTGCCGGGAACGGGGGCGAAACTGAGTTCTGTTGACGGCGACCTGCACCGTGCCCAACTGATGAACGAGAGAGCCCAGTACATCGATCCCGGGCACAAGACGGCCTCCGTCATGTGGTTGGGATACGACGCTCCGCAAAGCATTCTCGGCGACGCCACTGAGACGAAGTGGGCCGATGACGCTAGGGAACCGCTGAGTAAGTTCCTCGCCGGGGTCGGCGCCGGCAACGGCGGCAATGTGAACTCGACGGTGATGGGCCACAGTTATGGCACCTTGGTCGCAGGTGAGACTCTGCGGGATCATCCCGGGCTGCCTGTGGACAATGCCATTTTCGTGGGCAGCCCGGGTGTCGGTGTCGAGCATGCCGAGGATCTGCACCTGCCGGCCGACCACGTATGGTCGGCGACGGCAAAGAATGACCTCATCAACTTGGCCCCGCCGAGCCCCGGCCGGCTCGCTCCGCTGAATCCACTTGCGTATGAGAAATTCTTCGATGATCATTCGGTGCTGTATGGGAATGACCCCACGTCGGACGAGTTTGGTGGGCAGGTATTTTCTGTTCCCGACGGGGAGGACTGGGGCTTGAATGGCATACCAGCACACTCGCAGTACTGGGAAAACGCGCCCCTCACTTCCACGGCGAAAATCGCGACCGGAGGAAAGCCATGAATCTGCGAGGAGCGCGCTGGGCCGTCGCGCTGGCGGCAGTCGCCCTCATCCTGACGGGATGCGGGATGCAGAAGAACGACGGAACGATACCGGGGCAGGTCAGCATGGACGACCAGCAGGCGATCGCGCGTGCGGAAGAGATCCTTCATCAGGCGGTGGACGGTATGACACCGCGACCGACTCTGAAGGTCGTCAGGCCGGCGTCCGTGGGTCCGTGCCTGGCTTATGACGACCACACCGAGGACGATCGCGTCCAGGTCCGGCTCGGATACCAGCTGACCGGGGTGCCGGGGACCGCGGCGAAAAGCCTCGTGAAGCAGGCCGCCGAGGCTTGGCGGAAACTGGGATACGCATATCAGTCGTCGGCCGGTGCGCCCGACTGGTCCGACCCCTTCCCCACGGTCTTCCTGCGAACGAAGAACGACGACTTCTGGATGGACGCGACCGCGGGCGTGCTCGATCGGGCCAAGGGTGAAGGGCTGGCCGCCATCACGGTTACGTCGCCGTGCTTCCAAGCATCAGGGGGTTCGGCCACACCTGCCACGCACGTCGCATCTCTTCATGCCCCCTTGGTCGACCCCACTGCCGAGCGCCGGGCACTGGGCCACTCCAGCCGTATTTACGACGCCCTCCGCACCCCACATGCTCAGATCCCGGGGGATGGGCTGAGGCCGGTCAACGACCACCGTGGACGCGCCTTCCTTCATCACACGTGGTCCGCAAAGGTGACTGGACGCGACGAAGCCACTCGAGCCGTGGCGCGGGGACAGGCGTACTTCGAAGCAGCAGGATGGGTCGTGCGCAGGCAGAGTGCAGCGGCGCTGAGGGGGCTCAATCCTGATGATCACAGCGTGGCGCAGATCGCGGCAGACGACACCGGGATGATCCGCGTTGCAGTCACCACCCCTGTGCTACCGGTGGCCAGCCCTCGGGTTTGACCGGCTCCATCTCTCACATACGGCTGCACATGAGTCCCGGCGAAGGCCCACTTGCGCGACCCCGGAGCATCGGCGTCGGGGCGCGGAATGATCCCGGACGGCAGGGAGTGCGGCCTGTCCGGCAGCTGCCGGCGCAGAGCCGCCGCGTGCCGAATGCGTGAGCCCATGTGACGTGGGGTACGCTTCCCGGCTGCGATTGGCCAGGTGCTGTCCTGGTATGGCAGACTGTCGGGGTTGCTCGGTTGAGTGCCGATGCTGCGCGTCTCCCGCCGGGAGGACCGGAAGCGAGTCCCACAGTACTCGTCGCCCCTGATGGGGCGGACGTACGGGAATCTTCCGGGAAGTGTCAGCGGGGCTCCGGCCAGGCGTCCGGTGGGTGTTCTGCCCCCCGCTTGCGAGGTCCTGTGGCCCGCATCCCCTTGGTTGGGAAATCCCGTATGGGACTTCTGCGTAGAGGGAGTGCGACACGCCCGACCGCGTGGGTCGGAGGCGGAAGACAGCAGAACCCCCGGGTTCCAGAGCGTTACGAGACAAAGGACTACTAGGTAGCCATGGCGGGACAGAAGATCCGCATCCGGCTCAAGGCCTACGACCACGAGGTCATCGACTCCTCGGCGAAGAAGATCGTCGAGACGGTGACGCGCACTGGTGCGTCGGTCGCGGGCCCGGTGCCGCTGCCCACTGAGAAGAACGTGTACTGCGTCATCAAGTCGCCGCACAAGTACAAGGACTCTCGCGAGCACTTCGAGATGCGCACCCACAAGCGCCTCATCGACATTCTCGACCCCACGCCGAAGACGGTTGACTCGCTGATGCGCCTCGACCTTCCGGCCGGTGTCGACATCGAGATCAAGCTCTGAAGGGACGGGCCGAGATGAGCAAGAACATCAAGGGCGTCCTGGGCGAGAAGCTCGGCATGACCCAGGTCTGGGACGAGAACAACCGGGTCGTCCCGGTCACCGTCATCAAGGCCGGGCCGTGTGTCGTGACGCAGGTCCGCACGAACGACGTCGACGGCTACGAGTCGGTCCAGATCGCCTTCGGCGAGATCGACCCGCGCAAGGTGAACAAGCCCCTCAAGGGTCACTTCGCCAAGGCCGACGTGACCCCGCGCCGCCACCTGGTGGAGCTCCGCACCCCTGACGCCAGCGAGTACACGCTGGGCCAGGAGATCACTGCCGAGGTGTTCGAGTCCGGCGTCAAGGTCGACGTCACGGGCAAGAGCAAGGGCAAGGGCTTCGCCGGTGTCATGAAGCGTCACAACTTCAAGGGCCTCGGCGCCGGTCACGGCGTCCAGCGCAAGCACCGCTCGCCCGGTTCCATCGGTGGCTGCGCCACCCCTGGCCGCGTGTTCAAGGGCGTCCGCATGGCGGGCCGCATGGGCAACGAGCGTGTCACCACCCAGAACCTGACCATCCACGCGGTTGACGCGGAGAAGGGTCTGCTCCTCATCAAGGGCGCGGTCCCCGGTCCGAACGGCGGCCTCGTCCTGGTCCGTACCGCGGCCAAGGGGGCTTGAGGTAATGAGCACCATTGACATCCTTTCGCCGGCAGGCGACAAGGCCGGTACCGTCGAGCTCCCCGCGGAGATCTTCGACGCGAAGACCAGCGTTCCGCTGATCCACCAGGTCGTCGTCGCACAGCTGGCAGCTGCCCGTCAGGGTACGCACAAGACCAAGACCCGCGGCGAAGTCCGTGGTGGTGGCCGCAAGCCGTACCGCCAGAAGGGCACCGGCCGCGCGCGCCAGGGTTCGACCCGCGCGCCGCAGTTCGCCGGCGGTGGCGTCGTCCACGGCCCGCAGCCGCGTGACTACTCGCAGCGCACCCCGAAGAAGATGAAGGCCGCCGCCCTGCGCGGTGCCCTCTCCGACCGGGCGCGCCACTCCCGCATCCACGTCGTCACCGGCGTGGTCGAGGGCACGGCTTCCACCAAGGCCGCCAAGACGCTGTTCGGCAAGATCTCGGAGCGCGCCAACCTGCTCCTGGTCGTCGAGCGCGCCGACGAGGCCGCGTGGCTGTCCGCCCGCAACCTGCCCCAGGTCCACATCCTGGAGCCGGGCCAGCTGAACACGTACGACGTGATCGTCTCCGACGACGTGGTCTTCACCCAGGCCGCTTTCGAGTCCTTCGTGTCTGGCCCCAAGGCCGATGACAACGAGGGGAGCGAGGCCTGATGGCCGAGATCACCAGCAAGACCTTCACGGACCCGCGCGACATTCTTGTCAAGCCGGTTGTGTCCGAGAAGAGCTACGCGCTGCTCGACGAGAACAAGTACACGTTCATCGTGAAGCCGGGCTCCAACAAGACCCAGATCAAGCAGGCCGTGGAAGCGGTCTTCTCGGTCAAGGTCACCGGGGTCAACACGATCAACCGCCAGGGCAAGCGCAAGCGCACGAAGACCGGTTTCGGCAAGCGTGCCGACACCAAGCGCGCCATCGTGACCCTTGCTGAGGGCGACCGTATCGACATCTTCGGCCAGGCCTCCTAACGGAGCGCCCTGGTCCGAATATCGGACGAGGACTGAGAAATGGGTATCCGCAAGTACAAGCCGACGACTCCGGGCCGTCGTGGCTCCAGCGTCGCCGACTTCGTCGAGATCACGCGGTCCACGCCGGAGAAGTCGCTGGTCCGCCCCCTGCACAGCAAGGGCGGCCGTAACAACACCGGTCGTGTGACCGTCCGACACCAGGGCGGTGGCCACAAGCGCGCCTACCGCGTGATCGACTTCCGTCGTCACGACAAGGACGGCGTGCCGGCCAAGGTCGCTCACATCGAGTACGACCCGAACCGCACCGCGCGCATCGCGCTCCTGCACTACGCGGACGGCGAGAAGCGCTACATCATCGCGCCCCGTGGCCTGAGCCAGGGTGACCGCATTGAGAACGGCCCCGGGGCCGACATCAAGCCGGGCAACAACCTGGCGCTGCGCAACATCCCGGTCGGTACGACCATCCACGCCATCGAGCTGCGTCCCGGTGGCGGTGCGAAGTTCGCCCGCTCCGCGGGTGCTTCGGTGCAGCTGCTGGCGAAGGAGGGCACGATGGCCCACCTTCGTATGCCGTCCGGTGAAATCCGCCTGGTCGACGCCCGCTGCCGCGCCACCATCGGCGAGGTCGGCAACGCCGAGCAGTCGAACATCAACTGGGGCAAGGCCGGCCGCATGCGCTGGAAGGGCGTCCGCCCGACCGTCCGCGGTGTCGCGATGAACCCGGTTGACCACCCGCACGGTGGTGGTGAGGGCAAGACCAGTGGTGGTCGCCACCCGGTCTCCCCGTGGGGTCAGAAGGAGGGTCGTACTCGCTCGCCGAAGAAGGCATCGAGCAAGTACATCGTCCGCCGCCGCAAGACGAACAAGAAGCGCTAGGAGCGGGTTTAGATGCCGCGCAGTCTCAAGAAGGGACCCTTCGTCGACGGACACCTCATCAAGAAGGTGGACGCTCAGAACGAAGCTGGTACCAAGAACGTCATCAAGACCTGGTCCCGTCGCTCGATGATCATCCCGGCCATGCTCGGCCACACGATCGCGGTGCACAACGGCAAGACCCACGTCCCGGTGTTTGTCTCCGAGTCGATGGTCGGCCACAAGCTCGGTGAGTTCTCGCCGACTCGCACCTTCCGCGGCCACGTCAAGGACGACCGGAAGTCGAAGCGCCGCTAACGCGGGGTGGAATGACCATGACAGACACTGGAAGGACAACCATGGAAGCCAGGGCCCAGGCGCGGTACATCCGCGTTACGCCCATGAAGGCCCGCCGAGTGGTGGACCTTATCCGTGGCATGGATGCCACGGAGGCTCAGGCGGTCCTGCGTTTCGCCCCGCAGGCCGCGAGCGTGCCGGTAGGCAAGGTGCTTGACAGCGCCATTGCCAACGCCGCGCACAACTACGACCACACGGACGCCTCTTCGCTGTTCATCAGCGAGGCGTTTGTGGACGAGGGCCCGACCCTGAAGCGGTTCCGTCCGCGTGCTCAGGGCCGTGCCTACCGGATCCGTAAGCGGACCAGCCACATCACCGTGGTCGTCAGCAGCAAGGAAGGAACCCGGTAATGGGCCAGAAGGTTAACCCGCATGGGTTCCGGCTCGGTATCACCACGGACTTCAAGTCCCGCTGGTACGCCGACAAGCTGTACAAGGACTACGTCAAGGAAGACGTCGCCATCCGTCGGATGATGACGTCCGGCATGGAGCGCGCCGGCATCTCGAAGGTTGAGATCGAGCGCACCCGTGACCGCGTGCGGGTGGACATCCACACCGCGCGTCCCGGCATCGTCATCGGCCGCCGTGGCGCCGAGGCCGACCGCATCCGCGGCGACCTCGAGAAGCTCACGGGCAAGCAGGTCCAGCTGAACATCCTCGAGGTCAAGAACCCCGAGATGGACGCTCAGCTGGTCGCGCAGGCCGTTGCCGAGCAGCTCTCCTCCCGCGTCTCCTTCCGTCGTGCCATGCGCAAGAGCATGCAGGGCACGATGAAGGCCGGCGCCAAGGGCATCAAGATCCAGTGCGGCGGCCGTCTCGGCGGCGCCGAGATGTCCCGCTCGGAGTTCTACCGTGAAGGCCGTGTGCCGCTGCACACCCTGCGCGCGAACATCGACTACGGCTTCTTCGAGGCCAAGACGACCTTCGGCCGCATCGGCGTGAAGGTCTGGATCTACAAGGGCGACGTCAAGAACATCGCCGAGGTTCGCGCCGAGAACGCAGCGGCCCGTGCGGGTAACCGCCCGGCCCGTGGTGGCGCCAACGACCGTCCGGCCGGTGGCCGCGGTGGTCGTGGCGGCGAGCGTGGCGGTCGCGGCCGCAAGCCGCAGCAGGCTGCGCCGGCTGCCGAGGCCCCCAAGGCCGAGGCTCCCGCCGCCGCCGCTCCGGCTGAGAGCACCGGAACGGAGGCCTGACCGAAATGCTGATCCCCCGTAGGGTCAAGCACCGCAAGCAGCACCACCCCAAGCGCCGCGGTATGGCCAAGGGTGGTACGACGGTTGCGTTCGGCGAGTACGGCATTCAGGCCCTCACGCCGGCGTACGTGACCAACCGCCAGATCGAGGCGGCTCGTATCGCGATGACCCGCCACATCAAGCGTGGCGGCAAGGTCTGGATCAACATCTACCCGGACCGCCCCCTGACGAAGAAGCCTGCCGAGACCCGCATGGGTTCCGGTAAGGGTTCTCCGGAGTGGTGGGTCGCGAACGTTCACCCGGGCCGGGTGATGTTCGAGCTGTCCTACCCGAACGAGAAGATTGCTCGTGAGGCGCTCACCCGAGCCGCTCACAAGCTCCCGATGAAGTGCCGCATCGTCCGGCGCGAGGCAGGTGAGGCGTGATGTCGGCCGGAACCAAGGCGTCCGAACTGCGCGAGCTGGGTGACGAGGAGCTTCTCGGCAAGCTCCGCGAAGCCAAGGAAGAGCTGTTCAACCTCCGCTTCCAGGCGGCGACGGGCCAGCTCGAGAACCACGGGCGGCTCAAGTCCGTCCGCAAGGACATCGCCCGGATCTACACCCTGATGCGCGAGCGCGAGCTGGGCATCGAGACGGTGGAGAGCGCCTGATGAGCGAGAAGAATGTGACTGAGACGACTGAAGCGCGCGGTTTCCGCAAGACCCGTGAGGGTCTGGTCGTCAGCGACAAGATGGACAAGACCGTCGTCGTCGCTGTCGAGGACCGTGTGAAGCACGCGCTGTACGGCAAGGTCATCCGCCGTACGAACAAGCTCAAGGCGCACGACGAGCAGAACGCTGCCGGCGTCGGCGACCGCGTCCTCATCATGGAGACGCGTCCGCTGTCGGCGAGCAAGCGCTGGCGCATCGTCGAGATCCTCGAGAAGGCCAAGTAAGAAATTCTCTGGGGGGTTTCCCTCAGAGTGGTTCCGCCAGGCTCGGTGGGGGCCGCACCTCGTGAGAGGTCCGTGGCCCCCGCCGGGAACCGGCAGACGATCAGGAGATAGACGTGATCCAGCAGGAGTCGCGACTGCGCGTCGCCGACAACACTGGTGCAAAGGAAATCCTTTGCATCCGTGTGCTCGGTGGCTCCGGTCGCCGCTACGCGGGTATCGGTGACGTCATCGTCGCCACCGTCAAGGACGCGATCCCCGGTGGCAACGTGAAGAAGGGCGACGTCGTCAAGGCTGTCGTCGTGCGCACCGTCAAGGAGCGTCGTCGTCAGGACGGCTCGTACATCCGCTTCGACGAGAACGCGGCCGTCATCCTCAAGAACGATGGCGACCCCCGCGGCACCCGCATCTTCGGCCCGGTGGGCCGGGAGCTGCGCGAGAAGAAGTTCATGAAGATCATCTCGCTCGCGCCGGAGGTGCTGTAAGCATGAAGATCAAGAAGGGCGACCTGGTTCAGGTCATCACCGGTAAGGACAAGGGCAAGCAGGGCAAGGTCATCGCGGCCTTCCCCCGCGAGGACCGCGTCCTGGTCGAGGGTGTCAACCGGGTCAAGAAGCACACCAAGGCCGGCCAGACCGCTCGCGGTTCGCAGACCGGTGGCATTGTGACGACCGAGGCCCCGATCCACGTGAGCAACGTTCAGCTCGTCGTGGAGAAGGACGGCAACAAGGTCGTCACCCGCGTCGGTTTCCGCTTCGACGACGAGGGCAACAAGATCCGCGTTGCCAAGCGGACGGGTGAGGACATCTGATGGCTACCACCACCACTCCGCGTCTCAAGACGAAGTACCGCGAGGAAATCGCGGGCAAGCTGCGTGAGGAGTTCTCGTACGAGAACGTCATGCAGGTTCCCGGCCTCGTCAAGATCGTGGTCAACATGGGTGTCGGCGACGCCGCCCGCGACTCCAAGCTGATGGACGGCGCGGTTCGCGACCTCACCACGATCACCGGACAGAAGCCGGCCGTCACCAAGGCCCGCAAGTCCATCGCGCAGTTCAAGCTGCGCGAGGGTCAGCCGATCGGCTGCCACGTCACCCTCCGCGGTGACCGCATGTGGGAGTTCCTGGACCGTACGCTGTCGCTCGCGCTGCCGCGTATCCGTGACTTCCGCGGTCTGTCGCCGAAGCAGTTCGACGGCCGTGGCAACTACACCTTCGGTCTCACGGAGCAGGTCATGTTCCACGAGATCGACCAGGACAAGATCGACCGTACCCGGGGTATGGACATCACCGTGGTCACCACGGCGACCAACGACGACGAGGGCCGTGCCCTCCTTCGTCACCTCGGCTTCCCCTTCAAGGAGGCGTAAGCGAGATGGCGAAGAAGGCTCTCATCGCGAAGGCTGCCCGCAAGCCCAAGTTCGGTGTGCGTGGCTACACCCGCTGCCAGCGCTGCGGTCGTCCCCACTCCGTGTACCGCAAGTTCGGCCTGTGCCGCGTGTGCCTCCGTGAGATGGCTCACCGTGGCGAGCTGCCGGGCGTGACCAAGAGCTCCTGGTAATTCCCCCCAGTCCCTTGGGACTTGGGAATTACCGGACGCTCTCGGTAAGTATCTGGTCGGCGGAGGCCCGACTCCCCATGCCGTAGGCTTGTGGGGTTGGGCGTCCGCCGCCCATAACGACTTACTACGCCGTAGGTCCCCGCACCGCACCCGTCCCGCCACTGAGTGGGGAGAGGGATGGCGCATACAGGAAACCGCGGCGAGAGAGGCCGAAGGCCGATTCATGACCATGACTGACCCGATCGCAGACATGCTCACTCGTCTGCGCAACGCTAACTCGGCGTACCACGACTCCGTCGTGATGCCGCACAGCAAGATCAAGTCGCACATCGCGGAGATCCTCCAGCAGGAGGGCTTCATCACCGGCTGGAAGGTCGAGGACGCCGAGGTCGGCAAGAACCTCGTCCTCGAGCTGAAGTTCGGGCCGAACCGTGAGCGCTCCATCGCGGGCATCAAGCGGATCTCGAAGCCCGGTCTGCGTGTGTACGCGAAGTCCACCAACCTGCCGAAGGTGCTCGGCGGCCTGGGCGTGGCGATCATCTCCACGTCCCACGGTCTGCTCACCGGCCAGCAGGCAGGCAAGAAGGGCGTAGGTGGGGAAGTCCTCGCCTACGTCTGGTAGTAGGGAACGGAGGAAAAGCAATGTCGCGAATCGGCAAGCTCCCCATCCAGGTTCCCGCCGGTGTGGACGTCACCATCGATGGGCGCACGGTTCACGTGAAGGGCCCCAAGGGCTCCCTCACGCACGCCGTTGCGGCTCCCATCGAGATCGTGAAGGGTGAGGACGGCGTTCTGAACGTCACCCGCCCCAACGACGAGCGTCAGAACAAGGCCCTGCACGGCCTGTCCCGCACGCTGGTGGCCAACATGATCACCGGTGTGACCCAGGGATACATCAAGGCGCTCGAGATCAGCGGTGTCGGTTACCGCGTCCAGGCGAAGGGCTCCAACCTGGAGTTCGCGCTCGGATACAGCCACCCGATCACCGTCGAGGCCCCCGAAGGCATCACCTTCAAGGTCGAGTCGCCCACGAAGTTCTCGGTCGAGGGCATCGACAAGCAGAAGGTCGGCGAGGTCGCCGCGAACATCCGCAAGCTGCGCAAGCCCGACCCGTACAAGGCCAAGGGTGTCAAGTACGCCGGCGAAGTCATCCGCCGCAAGGTCGGAAAGGCTGGTAAGTAAGCCATGGCATACGGTGTGAAGATCGCCAAGGGCGACGCTTACAAGCGTGCCGCCAAGGCACGTCGCCACGTCCGCATCCGCAAGCACGTGTCGGGTACGGCGGAGCGTCCGCGCCTCGTCGTGACGCGTTCCAACCGCGGTATCACCGCTCAGGTCATCGACGACCTCAAGGGTCACACCCTGGCGTCGGCGTCGAACCTGGACGCTTCGATCCGCGGCGGCGAGGGCGACAAGTCCGCGCAGGCCAAGCAGGTCGGTGCCCTGGTCGCTGAGCGCGCCAAGGCCGCCGGCGTCGAGGCCGTCGTGTTCGACCGTGGTGGCAACAGGTACGCCGGGCGCATTGCCGCTCTGGCTGACGCCGCCCGCGAAGCCGGGCTGAAGTTCTAAGCCCCGGTTCCGGGACTAACGGACGTAACAGAGAGAGGTAAATCCAATGGCTGGACCCCAGCGCCGCGGAAGCGGTGCCGGTGGCGGCGAGCGGCGGGACCGGAAGGGTCGCGACGGTGGCGCTGCCGCCGAGAAGACCGCTTACGTTGAGCGCGTTGTCGCGATCAACCGCGTTGCCAAGGTTGTCAAGGGTGGTCGCCGCTTCAGCTTCACCGCGCTGGTCGTGGTGGGCGACGGTGACGGCACCGTAGGTGTCGGTTACGGCAAGGCCAAGGAAGTTCCCGCGGCCATCGCCAAGGGTGTCGAGGAAGCCAAGAAGAACTTCTTCAAGGTTCCGCGCATCCAGGGCACCATCCCGCACCCGATCCAGGGCGAGAAGGCGGCCGGCGTTGTCCTGCTGAAGCCTGCTTCCCCCGGTACCGGTGTTATCGCCGGTGGCCCGGTGCGCGCGGTGCTCGAGTGCGCCGGCGTTCACGACATCCTGTCGAAGTCGCTCGGCTCCGACAACGCGATCAACATCGTGCACGCGACCGTGGCGGCCCTCAAGGGCCTGCAGCGTCCCGAGGAGATCGCGGCCCGCCGCGGTCTGCCCCTCGAGGCCGTCGCCCCCGCGGCTCTGCTTCGTGCGCGTGCGGGAGCGGGTGTCTGATGGCCCGCCTCAAGATCACGCAGACGAAGTCGTACATCGGCAGCAAGCAGAACCACCGCGACACCCTGCGTTCGCTCGGGCTCAAGCGCCTGAACGACGTGGTTGTCAAGGAGGATCGCCCCGAGTTCCGCGGCATGGTGCAGACCGTCCGCCACCTCGTGACGGTTGAGGAGGTTGACTGACATGGGTGAGAACAGCCCGCTGAAGGCCCACAACCTCCGTCCTGCCCCGGGCGCCAAGACCGCCAAGACCCGTGTGGGTCGTGGTGAGGCGTCCAAGGGTAAGACCGCTGGTCGTGGTACCAAGGGTACGAAGGCCCGTTACCAGGTTCCGCAGCGCTTCGAGGGTGGCCAGATGCCCCTCCACATGCGCCTGCCGAAGCTGAAGGGTTTCCGTAACCCGTTCCGCACCGAGTTCCAGGTCGTGAACCTGGACAAGCTCGGCGCTCTCTACCCCGAGGGTGGAGAGGTCACGGTGGCCGACCTGGTCGCCAAGGGCGCGGTGCGCAAGAACAGCCTCGTCAAGGTCCTGGGCCAGGGCGAGATCTCCGTGGCGCTGCAGGTTTCGGTTGACGCCGTCTCCGGCTCCGCCAAGGAGAAGATCACCGCCGCCGGCGGTACCGTCACCGAGCTTGTCTGAGACAGCTTGATGGCTTGAACATCCGACCGGGGATGCCTCTCAAATGGGGCATCCCCGGTTGGTCGTTCCTAGGGGGGCACGGTCGCCGGTATGGTGGCGTGCACTGTCTAAGTTCCGTGCTGTGTGCCTGGACGGCTCCGGCGCGGTTTTTTGGCAGATCAAGACCTTCACTCCTTCATTCGTCGAACCTCAAGACCGTCACCCTGACGCACGTGCGCGGGGGTCGCAGGAGGCACCGTGCTCACCGCGTTCGCCCAGGCGTTCAAGACGCCTGACCTGCGCAAGAAGCTGCTCTTCACACTCGGCATCATCGTGATCTACCGGCTCGGTACGCATGTACCCATGCCCGGCGTGAACTACAAGAACGTGCAGACCTGTGTGGACCAGGCACAGCAGAACAGCGGTCTGTTCGGCCTGGTGAACATGTTCAGCGGCGGTGCGCTGCTACAGATCACGATCTTCGCGCTCGGCATCATGCCGTACATCACGGCGAGCATCATTCTGCAGCTGCTGACCGTGGTGATCCCACGCCTGGAAGCCCTCAAGAAGGAGGGCCAGGCGGGTACGGCCAAGATCACGCAGTACACGCGTTATCTGACCGTGGCGCTGGCGATCCTCCAGGGCACCGGTCTCGTGGCCACGGCCCGCAACGGCGCGCTCTTCAGCGGCTGCCAGGTCGCCACCGAGATCATCCCGAACCGTTCGATCTTCACCACGATCACGATGGTCATCACGATGACCGCCGGTACCGCCTGCGTCATGTGGCTCGGTGAGATCATCACCGACCGCGGCATCGGCAACGGCATGTCCATCCTGATGTTCATCTCGATCGCCTCCAGCTTCCCGAGCTCCCTGTGGGCCATCAAGAAGCAGGGCCACCTGGCCGGCGGCTGGATCGAGTTCGGCACCGTGCTGCTTGTCGGCCTGGTCATGGTCGGGCTCGTGGTCTTCGTCGAACAGGCGCAGCGCCGGGTCCCGGTGCAGTACGCCAAGCGCATGATCGGGCGCAGGTCGTACGGCGGCACCTCGACGTACATCCCGCTGAAGGTCAATCAGGCCGGTGTGATCCCCGTCATCTTCGCCTCGTCGCTGCTCTACATCCCGGCGCTGATCGTCCAGTTCTCGAACTCGACGGCCGGCTGGGCGACGTGGGTCAAGGACAACTTGACCAAGGGCGACCACCCTTACTACATCGTCAGCTACTTCCTGCTGATCGTGTTCTTCGCGTTCTTCTACGTGGCGATCTCGTTCAACCCCGAGGAAGTCGCCGACAACATGAAGAAGTATGGTGGCTTCATCCCGGGCATCCGGGCTGGCCGACCGACCGCTGAGTACCTGAGCTACGTACTCAACCGGATCACCTGGCCGGGGTCGCTGTATCTGGGGCTGATCGCGCTCGTACCGACAATGGCGTTGATCATCTTCGGCGGCGTCCAGAGCTTCCCGCTGGGCGGGACGAGCATCCTGATCATCGTGGGTGTGGGTCTGGAAACCGTTAAGCAGATCGAGAGCCAGCTTCAGCAGCGCAATTACGAAGGGTTCCTCCGCTGATGCGAATCGTCCTCGTCGGACCGCCCGGTGCCGGCAAGGGAACGCAGGCCGCGTTCCTTGCCCAGAACCTGGCGATCCCGCACATCTCCACGGGCGACCTCTTCCGTGCCAACATCAGCCAGGGCACGGAACTCGGCAAGCAGGCCAAGGCGTACATGGACGCCGGCAACCTGGTGCCCGACGAGGTCACCATCGGGATGGCCAAGGACCGCATGGAAGCACCGGACGCCGTGAACGGCTTCCTGCTCGACGGCTTCCCGCGCAATGTGGTGCAGGCCGAAGCGCTGGACGAGGTGCTGAAGGCGGACGGCGTGAAGCTGGACGCGGTGCTCGACCTGGAAGTCCCGGAGGACGAGGTCGTCAAGCGGATCGCCGGCCGGCGGATCTGCCGCAACAACAGCGCGCACGTCTTCCACGTGGTGTACAACGCCCCGAAGCAGGCCGGCGTCTGCGACGAGTGCGGCGGCGAGCTGTACCAGCGTGGGGACGACACCGAGGACACCGTGCGCAAGCGGCTCGAGGTCTACCACAGCGAGACCGAGCCGATCATCGACTACTACCGGGCGCAGGGGCTGGTCATCACGATCACCGCGCTGGGCAAGGTGGATGAGGTGACGAAGAAGGCGATGGACGCGTTGCGCCGCGAGGCGGCGTAGTCGCGGTAGCCGGCGTCGGCGACGGCCGCGGTGCCCCTTGGCGGGGTGCCGCGGCCGTCGCACGTCCTGGCCCGGTGAAGGAGCCCGTCCTCAAACGCCGGACGGGCTGAGGGGACCGGTCCTGGTCAGCGCCGAGTAGTTGGGGGTGCGGGGAACTGCGTGCTCAGCCACGCACGGTTCGCAGTCGGGGTCCCTGGGGCTCGGCACCAGACCCCGTTTCGCGCCTGAAGGGCGCTCGTCCTCAATCTCCCCCAAGGCCTTGAGGGCCAGGGGGGACCCCCATGACGGGCTGGGTATGCACATGTGGGCCGGCGCGCACCCTGCCGGGGCGGACGGGCTGTGAGGATGTGCATGCGGGCCAGCACCAGCCCAGACAGGGGTGCGGGGAACTGCGCGCTCAGCCACGCACGGTTCGCAGCCGGGGTCCCTGGGGCTCGGCCCCAGACCCCGTTCGCGCCTGAGGGGCGCTCGTCCTCAATCTCCCCCAAGGCCTTAAGGGCCAGGGGGGACCCCCATGACGGGCTGGGTATGCACATGTGGGCCGGCGTGCACCCTGCCGGGGCGGACGGGCTGAGGGCGCTCATGCTGGCCCGCACAGGATGCTCAGCCACGCACGGGCTCCGGGCTCCGGGCCGGGGCCGGGGGGCGAAGCCTTATCGTGGAGGGTGACCCGTACCTGACCAGAAAGGCGTGAGCCGCACATGGTGGAGATCAAGACCCCCGAGCAGATCGCGAAGATGCGCGAGGCGGGGCTGGTCGTCGCCGCGATCCACGCCGCCACCCGCGAGGCCGCGGTGCCGGGCGCCACGACGAAGGACCTGGACGAGGTCGCCCGCAAGGTGATCGCCGAGCACGGCGCGAAGTCCAACTTCCTGGGATACGGCGGCTTCCCCGCCACCATCTGCACCTCGGTCAACGAGGTCGTCGTCCACGGCATCCCGGACGACAAGACCGTCCTGAAGGACGGCGACATCATCTCCATCGACGCCGGCGCGATCATCGACGGCTGGCACGGCGACGCCGCGTACACCGCGTTCGTGGGCTCCGGGCACGCGCCCGAGCTGGTCGAGCTCTCCCGGGTCACCGAGGAGTCGATGTGGGCCGGGATCGCCGCGGTGAAGAAGGGCAACAAGCTCATCGACGTCTCGCGCGCGATCGAGTCCTACATCCGCCGCCAGCCCCGCCCCTCGACCGGCAAGTACGGCATCGTCGAGGACTACGGGGGCCACGGCATCGGGTCCGAGATGCACATGGACCCGCACCTCCTGAACTACGTCGACAAGCGCCGCATGCTGGGCCGCCACAACCCCAAGCTGATCCCCGGCTTCTGCCTGGCCATCGAGCCGATGGTCTCGCTCGGCACCCCCCGCACCGAGGTCCTTGAGGACGACTGGACGGTCATCACGACGGACGGGTCCTGGTCCTCGCACTGGGAGCACTCGGTCGCTCTGACCGAGAACGGTCCGCTGGTCCTGACGATGCCGGACGGCGGCAGGGCGAAGCTGGCCGAGTTCGGGATCACGACCGCGCCCGACCCGCTGGGCTGAGCGCGGCGCCCGTCGCCGGTCGGAGGCCGGCGCAGCTGGTCGAAGCTTGTGAGGCGCCCCGGCGCCGAACCCGCGAGACCGGCGTGGGGGATGGGTCGGCGGCAAGGCGAAGCTGGCCGAGTTCGGGATCACGACCGCCCCCGACCCGCTGGGCTGAGCGCGGCGCCCGTCGCCGGTCGGAGGCCGGCGCAGCTGGTCGAAGCTTGTGAGGCGCCCCGGCGCCGAGCCCGCGAGACCGGCGTGGGGGATGGGTCGGCGGCAGGGCCAAGCTGGCCGAGTTCGGGATCACGACCGCCCCCGACCCGCTGGGCTGACCGGCGCGCGACTTGCTGGCTCGGACACGTACGTCCGGCGGCTTAAGGATCTACCATGGCGGGCAAACTCCCCGGATTCGTCTTTTCGAGTGGCCTGTCGTAGACTGATGCGTCGGCTCTCGTGTACCCGTGTGTCCACACACGGCTGCGGGAGTCGATCAAGGTAGCCGATTCGAAAGGCGAAGCGTGGCCAAGAAGCAAGGTGCCATCGAAATCGAGGGCACCGTGATCGAGTCCCTCCCGAACGCCATGTTCAAGGTGGAACTCCAGAACGGTCACAAAGTCCTCGCGCACATCAGCGGCAAGATGCGGATGCACTACATCCGCATCCTCCCGGATGACCGGGTCGTGGTGGAGCTCTCTCCGTACGACCTGACGCGTGGCCGGATCGTCTACCGGTACAAGTAGATCTTGCCCACGTCGCCCTCAGCGGCGGCGGTGGCACTGACCCGGAGAACCTGACATCCCATGAAGGTCAAGCCGAGCGTCAAGAAGATCTGCGACAAGTGCAAGGTGATCCGCCGTCACGGCCGGGTCATGGTCATCTGCGACAACCTGCGCCACAAGCAGCGCCAGGGCTGACGCACGCCGACCGACCTGCACTGCGCAGTTCTTCAAGCGACGCGAGCAAAACGTACATACGCAGCATCCACCTGGCCGGCACCCCCGGCTGGTGACACCTCCGGCGGGGGCCGGGGACCCGAAACGTACCTAGTACGGCGGTCGGGAACGGTGCTGTGGAAGACCCCCGAAATCAACTGGAGCCAGTAAATGGCACGCGTTTCCGGTGTCGACATCCCGCGCGAAAAGCGCGTGGAGATCGCACTCACCTACGTCTTCGGTATCGGGCGTACCCGGTCCAAGGAGATCCTCGCCTCGACCGGCGTGAACCCGAACACCCGCGTTCGTGACCTGGCCGAAGAGGACCTGGTCAAGATCCGCGAGTACGTGGACGCCAACCTCCGCACCGAGGGTGACCTGCGCCGTGAGGTCGCCGCCGACATCCGCCGCAAGGTCGAGATCGGCTGCTACCAGGGTCTGCGCCACCGTCGTGGTCTGCCGGTCCACGGCCAGCGCACCAGCACGAACGCTCGTACCCGCAAGGGCCCGCGTCGCGCCATCGCCGGTAAGAAGAAGCCGGGCAAGAAGTAGTCCACAGCGGACGCTTTTCAGCGGTCTTCGCTGTAGGACCGATCACCTCCCCTCCATCTGGAGTAAGACATGCCCCCCAAGGGTCGTCAGGGCGCTGCCAAGAAGGTGCGCCGCAAGGAAAAGAAGAACGTCGCTCACGGCCACGCGCACATCAAGAGCACGTTCAACAACACCATCGTCTCGATCACGGACCCCTCGGGCAACGTGATCTCCTGGGCGTCCGCCGGCCACGTCGGCTTCAAGGGCTCCCGCAAGTCGACTCCGTTCGCCGCGCAGATGGCCGCCGAGTCGGCCGCCCGCCGCGCGCAGGAGCACGGCATGCGCAAGGTTGACGTCTTCGTCAAGGGCCCGGGCTCCGGTCGCGAGACCGCGATCCGCTCCCTCCAGGCCACTGGCCTCGAGGTCGGCTCGATCCAGGACGTCACCCCGACGCCGCACAACGGCTGCCGTCCCCCCAAGCGCCGCCGCGTCTGACGCACGTCGCTTGACCTGAGGTTCTGGGCGGTACGGCTCTTTCGAGGCGTGCCGCCCGTACCCTTGCAGTACGCAGTACCCCGCAGTACCCAGCAGGGCATCAAATAGTGGGTGCCCATGACTGAAGGATCTCCCCATGCTTATCGCTCAGCGCCCTTCGCTGACCGAAGAGGTCGTTGACGAGTACCGCTCGCGGTTCGTCATCGAGCCCCTGGAGCCCGGCTTCGGCTACACGCTCGGCAACTCCCTGCGTCGTACGCTCCTCTCCTCGATCCCCGGTGCCGCTGTCACCAGCATCCGGATCGACGGTGTCCTGCACGAGTTCACCACCGTGCCGGGCGTCAAGGAGGACGTCACCGACCTCATCCTGAACATCAAGCAGCTGGTCGTCTCCTCGGAGCACGACGAGCCGGTCGTGATGTACCTGCGCAAGCAGGGTCCCGGCCTGGTCACCGCTGCTGACATCGCCCCGCCGGCCGGCGTCGAGGTGCACAACCCCGACCTGGTGCTCGCCACGCTCAACGGCAAGGGCAAGCTGGAGATGGAGCTGACCGTCGAGCGCGGTCGCGGCTACGTCTCCGCCGTGCAGAACAAGCAGCTGGGCCAGGAGATCGGCCGCATCCCGGTCGACTCCATCTACTCCCCGGTGCTCAAGGTCACGTACAAGGTCGAGGCGACCCGTGTCGAGCAGCGCACCGACTTCGACAAGCTGATCGTCGACGTCGAGACCAAGCAGGCCATGCGTCCCCGCGACGCCATGGCGTCGGCCGGCAAGACCCTGGTCGAGCTGTTCGGTCTGGCGCGCGAGCTCAACATCGACGCCGAGGGCATCGACATGGGCCCGTCCCCGACGGACGCCGCGCTCGCCGCCGATCTCGCCCTGCCGATCGAGGAGCTTGAGCTCACCGTTCGGTCGTACAACTGCCTCAAGCGTGAGGGCATCCACTCCGTGGGTGAGCTCGTGGCGCGCTCCGAGGCCGACCTGCTCGACATCCGCAACTTCGGTGCGAAGTCGATCGACGAGGTCAAGGCGAAGCTGGCCGGTATGGGCCTCGCGCTGAAGGACTCGCCGCCCGGATTCGACCCGACCGCCGCGGCTGACGCCTTCGGCGCCGATGACGACGCGGATGCGGGTTTCGTGGAGACCGAGCAGTACTGACGGTCTTCGACTGCGGGCCCGCTGTGGCTGGTCGCGCAGTTCCCCGCGCCCCTGACGGGGCGCGGGTCTCCGACAGGCGGCCGCCTGCTCGGACACTGACATCGGTACCTCATACGGCCGGTGCAGATCACTAGGAGAATCACCATGCCGCGTCCCGCAAAGGGTGCCCGTCTGGGCGGCAGCGCCGCGCACGAGCGTCTGCTCCTCGCCAACCTGGCGAAGTCGCTCTTCGAGCACGGCCGCATCACGACGACCGAGGCCAAGGCCCGCCGCCTGCGTCCGGTCGCCGAGCGCCTGATCACCAAGGCGAAGAAGGGCGACATCCACAACCGTCGCCTGGTGCTCCAGACGATCACCGACAAGGGCATCGTCCACACCCTCTTCACCGAGATCGCGCCCCGCTACGAGGAGCGTCCGGGTGGTTACACCCGTATCACCAAGATCGGCAACCGTCGTGGCGACAACGCCCCGATGGCCGTGATCGAGCTGGTCGAGGGCGAGATCGCCAAGAAGGCGACCGTCGCCGAGGCCGAGGCCGCCACCGTGCGCGCCGTCAAGGAGTCCGAGGCCAAGGCCGACGACACCGAGTCGGCCGACGAGGCGAAGGACGCGTAAGCGTTCCGAAGGCTGATTGGACGGGCCCGTTCCCTTCGGGGGGCGGGCCCGTTCCGCTGTGTGGATGCTTTGAGAGGAACGGTTACGTGAGCGATGAGGTGGAGCCCGGCCGCGTCCGGGTGCGTCTTGACCTGTCCTACGACGGCAAGGACTTCTCCGGCTGGGCCCGGCAGCCGTTCGGCCGGCGGACCGTGCAGGGCGAGATCGAGGACGCGCTGCGCACGGTGACGCGGTCCGAGGAGAACTACGACCTGACCGTCGCCGGGCGTACGGACGCCGGGGTGCACGCGCGCGGCCAGGTCGCGCACG
This sequence comes from Streptomyces sp. NPDC006711, assembly GCF_042869775.1. Classification (NCBI taxonomy): domain Bacteria; kingdom Bacillati; phylum Actinomycetota; class Actinomycetes; order Kitasatosporales; family Streptomycetaceae; genus Streptomyces; species Streptomyces sp. NPDC006711. The sequence continues at coordinate 34,430 of NZ_JBIAGO010000008.1, read as the reverse complement.
TCGACCTGCCCGAGGACGTGTGGGCCGAGCACCGCGACAAGCTGCTGCGGCGCCTGGCGGGGCGGCTGCCGCACGATGTGCGGATCTGGCGGGTGGCCGAGGCGCCGAGCGGGTTCAACGCGCGCTTCTCGGCGATCTGGCGGCGGTACGCCTACCGGGTGACCGACAACACCGGCGGCGTCGACCCGCTGCTGCGGGGTCATGTCCTGTGGCACGACTGGGAGTTGGACGTCGAGGCGATGAACGCGGCCTCCTCGGCGCTGCTCGGGGAGCACGACTTCGCGGCGTACTGCAAGAAGCGCGAGGGTGCCACCACCATCCGCACCCTCCAGGAGCTGTCCTGGACGCGCGGCGAGGACGGGATCATCACCGCCACCGTGCGCGCGGACGCCTTCTGCCACAACATGGTGCGCTCCCTGGTGGGCGCGCTCCTGCACGTCGGCGACGGGCACCGGGGCGTGGAGTGGCCCGGCACGGTCCTGGCGGCGGCGGTGCGTGACTCCTCCGTGCACGTGGTGAAGCCGCACGGGCTCACCCTGGAGGAAGTCGGTTACCCCGCCGACGAGTTGCTTGCCGCGCGCAGCAAGGAGGCGCGCAACCTGCGGACGCTGCCCGGCGGTTCAGCCGGCGGGCCTGGCGGCTGCTGCTGAGGCCTGGTTGCGGCCACGGGCGACGATCTGGTTGAAGACGAACTGCGCGAGGTCGTCGCCCGCGCTGAAGACGCCGGCGTCGTCCTTCGTCACGTTCTTGCCGTTGGCGAAGCCGCCGGTGGTGAAGTAGGCATAGCGGCCATAGGAGTTGGTGGTCCTGCGGCAGACCGAGCCGTCCCGGCAGAAGGTGGCGACCCCCGCGCCGGACAGCGACTCGATGCCGCCAGCCGCCTGCTCCTTGGCCTTCTTGGCGGCGGTGTCCGTGTCGAAGACGGCGACGCCCACGGTGACCGCGACGCCGTCCTTGGTGAAGGTGGCCCTGATGACCTGGCGGCAGCCGTTGTTGGTGAGCGCCGGGCCGAGCGCGCCCTGGGTCGCCGCGGCGCAGGCGGTCACCTTGTCGGTGGGGCCCTTGGCGTAGACGCCGCTGCCCAGGGTGACGTCCTTGCCGGGGAAGAGGGTGTCGGCGCTGAGCGGAGCCGTGTCCTTCTTGGCGTCCGAGACGTAGTCGTAGGGGTTGGGCGGGGGCGGCGGGGCCACCCGCGAGAACGAGGGCTGGGGCCGCGCGCTGTCGCTGGGCAGCGCGGGGGCGGAGGGCAGCGCGCTCGTGGACTTGCCGTCGTCCTTGCCGCCGGCCTGGACGATCACGGTGGCCACCACCGCGACGACCACCGCCGTCGCGAGTGCGCCGCCGCCGAGGAACAGCCACTTGCGGCGCCTGTTGCGTGCGGCCGACGCGTCGGCGAGCGCCGCCCAGTCCGGTGTCTGCTGATCCCCCGGGCCCCATCCGGGTCCCCCGTGCCCAAAGCTCATGCCGCGCATCCTAATTCGATTGTTCAAGCGGGCGGCGGGTGGGCGACAATCCGCCCATGGGACATCTGGAGGCCGCACACCTGGAGTACTACCTGCCGGACGGGCGGGTGCTGCTCGGCGACGCGTCGTTCCGGGTGGCGGAGGGCTCGGTGGTGGCCCTGGTCGGCGCCAACGGGGCCGGCAAGACGACGCTGCTGCGCATGATCTCCGGCGAGCTCCAGCCGCACGGCGGCTCGGTGTCGGTGAGCGGCGGGCTCGGCGTCATGCCGCAGTTCGTCGGTTCGGTGCGCGACGAGCGTACGGTGCGTGACCTGCTGATTTCTGTGGCGCAGCCGAGGATCAGGGCGGCGGCTGCCGAGGTGGACGCGGCGGAGCATCTCATGGGGGTCCGGGGGTGTCCCCCGGATGAGCACAGCATGACGGTGGACGACGAGGCCGCGCAGATGAAGTACGCGCAGGCGCTCAGCGACTGGGCGGAAGCGCACGGCTACGAGGCCGAGACGGTGTGGGACATGTGCACCATGGCCGCGCTCGGGATGCCGTACGACAAGGCGCAGTTCCGCGAGGTGCGCACGCTCAGCGGTGGTGAGCAGAAGCGGCTCGTGCTCGAAGCGCTGCTGCGGGGGCCGGACGAGGTGCTGCTCCTGGACGAGCCGGACAACTATCTGGACGTACCCGGCAAGCGCTGGCTGGAGGAGCGGCTGCGGGAGACCCGTAAGACGGTCCTGTTCGTCTCGCACGACCGGGAGCTGCTGTCGCGGGCCGCCGAGCGGATCGTGAGCCTGGAGCCGAGCCCGGCGGGGACGGACGTGTGGGTGCACGGCGGCGGCTTCGACACCTACCACGAGGCGCGCCGCGAGCGGTTCGCGCGCTTCGAGGAGCTGAAGCGCCGCTGGGACGAGGAGCACGCCCGCCTCAAGGCGCTGGTGCTCAGGCTGCGCAACCAGGCCGCCAGCAGCCCCGACATGGCCTCGCGCTACCACGCGATGCAGACCCGCTTCAAGAGGTTCGAGGACGCGGGGCCGCCGCCCGAGCCGCCGCGCGAGCAGGAGATCCGGATGCGGCTGCGCGGCGGCCGCACCGGCGTACGGGCGCTGACCTGCGAGAACCTTGAGCTGACCGGTCTGATGAAGCCGTTCTCGCTGGAGGTCTTCTATGGCGAGCGCGTCGCGGTCCTCGGCTCCAACGGCTCGGGCAAGTCGCACTTCCTGCGGCTGCTCGCGGGGCAGGACGTGGCCCACACCGGCACCTTCAAGCTCGGCGCGCGCGTGGTGCCGGGGCACTTCGCGCAGACCCACGCCCACCCGGAGCTCCTTGGGCGCACCCTGGTGGACATCCTGTGGTCCGAGCTCGCCAAGGACCGCGGGGCCGCGATGGCGGTGCTGCGCCGCTACGAACTGGAGCGCCAGGGCGACCAGCCCTTCGAGAAGCTGTCCGGCGGCCAGCAGGCCCGCTTCCAGATCCTGCTCCTCGAACTGGCCGGCACCACCGCGCTGCTCCTGGACGAGCCCACCGACAACCTGGACCTGGAGTCGGCGGAAGCGCTCCAGGACGGCCTTGAGTCCTACGACGGGACGGTGCTCGCCGTCACCCACGACCGCTGGTTCTCGAAGTCGTTCGACCGCTATCTGGTCTTCGGCTCGGACGGCGTGGTGCGCGAGACGCCGGAGCCGGTGTGGGACGAGCGCCGGGTGGAGCGGGCGCGCTAGCCGTTCGCGGAGGCCAGGGCGGGTGCCGCCGGATCCGGGTCCGGTGGCGCCGGGGTGGTTTTGACCCACCCGGGTGCGCCCGGGTAGTCTTCTGGTTTGTTATGCGTATTGGCTCAGGCGGTTGCACGCTAGGGGCCTCTACGCAGGTTCTCTGGAGCAGTTACCAGTGACTCGCATACGGGCAGCGTCCCCGGCACTGTGAGTCCCAGCTGCATATCGCTTCAGGGTGCAATGTGTCTGGACCCCATCCACTGAAGAAGCGAAGGCTACTAAGTGCGTACGTACAGCCCCAAGCCCGGCGACATCTCTCGCCAGTGGCACGTCATTGACGCCCGGGACGTCGTCCTGGGTCGTCTGGCGACCACCGCCGCGAACCTCCTCCGGGGCAAGCACAAGCCCGTGTATGCGCCCCACATGGACATGGGTGACTTCGTCATCATCATCAACGCCGACAAGGTTCACCTGTCCGGCAACAAGAAGACCCAGAAGATGGCCTACCGTCACTCCGGCTACCCGGGCGGTCTCCGCGCGGTCCGCTACGACGACCTCCTGGCGAACAACCCGGAGAAGGCCGTCGAGAAGGCCATCAAGGGCATGATCCCCAAGAACACCCTGGGCCGTCAGATGCTCTCGAAGCTGAAGGTCTACTCGGGCGACCAGCACCCCCACGCTGCCCAGCAGCCGGTGCCGTTCGAGATCACCCAGGTCGCGCAGTAGTTCCGGCCACACCCCCTAAGACAGAAAAGAATCTGAGGAGCATCGTGGCCGAGACCACTGTCGAGACCCCCATCGAGGGCGAAGAGACCTACGCGGAGGTCACCACCTTCGAGTCCGAGGTCCCCGTCGAGGGCGAGTACACCACCGAGTCGATGGCGTCCCGCTTCGGCGACCCGCAGCCGGCCGCCGGCCTGGGCCGTCGCAAGAACGCCATCGCGCGTGTCCGGATCGTTCCGGGCACCGGCAAGTGGAAGATCAACGGGCGTACGCTCGAGGACTACTTCCCGAACAAGGTCCACCAGCAGGAAGTCAACGAGCCCTTCAAGGTGCTCGAGCTCGACAACCGCTACGACGTCGTCGCCCGCATCTCGGGTGGTGGCGTGTCCGGTCAGGCCGGCGCCCTGCGCCTCGGCGTGGCCCGCGCGCTGAACGAGGCCGACGTGGACAACAACCGCGCCACCCTGAAGAAGGCCGGCTTCCTCTCCCGCGACGACCGTGCGGTCGAGCGCAAGAAGGCCGGTCTCAAGAAGGCCCGCAAGGCTCCGCAGTACAGCAAGCGCTAAATCCGCGCCTGCCACTACGGCTCTCGTTCGCCCCGGCAGCACTCTCCGTGCTGCCGGGGCGTTCGTCTATTCACCCCCCGCAGTTATCTACCCCGCATTTTCAGTTTCTCGGAGGACAGACGTGGGACGACTCTTCGGCACGGACGGCGTGCGCGGTGTCGCCAACTCGGATCTGACGGCTGAGCTCGCGCTCGGTCTGTCGGTCGCGGCGGCACATGTGCTCGCCGAAGCGGGGACCTTCGAGGGGCATCGGCCGACCGCCGTGGTCGGGCGTGACCCCCGGGCGTCCGGAGAGTTCCTTGAGGCCGCGGTCGTGGCGGGCCTGGCGAGCGCGGGCGTGGACGTCCTGCGGGTCGGTGTGCTGCCCACCCCCGCGGTGGCGTACCTCACCGGTGTGCTGGGCGCCGACCTCGGCGTGATGCTCTCCGCCAGCCACAACGCCATGCCGGACAACGGTGTCAAGTTCTTCGCGCGCGGCGGCCACAAGCTCGCCGACGAGCTGGAGGACCGCATCGAGTCGATCTACGAGCAGCACCGCACGGGCGAGCCGTGGGAGCGGCCGACCGGCGCGGGCGTGGGCCGGGTCCGCTCGTACAAGGAGGGCTTCGACCGGTACGTCGCCCACCTCATCGGGGTGCTGCCCAACCGTCTCGACGGCCTGAAGGTCGTCCTGGACGAGGCGCACGGCGCGGCCGCGCGGGTCTCGCCCGAGGCGTTCGCGCGGGCCGGCGCGGAGGTCGTCACGATCGGCGCCGAGCCGGACGGGCTCAACATCAACGACGGCTGCGGCTCCACCCACCTCGACCTCCTGAAGGCGGCCGTCGTGGAGCACGGCGCCGACCTCGGCATCGCGCACGACGGCGACGCCGACCGCTGCCTGGCTGTGGACGCCGACGGCAACGAGGTCGACGGCGACCAGATCCTCGCGGTGCTCGCGCTCGCCATGCGCGAGGCGGGCACGCTGCGGGGCAACACCGTCGTCGGCACCGTGATGTCCAACCTCGGCTTCAAGCTCGCCATGGAGGCCGAGGGCATCCAGCTCGTCCAGACCGGCGTGGGCGACCGCTACGTCCTGGAGTCGATGAAGGAGCACGGGTACGCGCTGGGCGGCGAGCAGTCCGGCCACGTGATCATCCTGGACCACGCCACCACCGGCGACGGCACGCTGACCGGTCTGATGCTGGCCGCCCGCCTCGCCGCGACCGGCCGTACGCTGGCCGACCTCGCCGGGGTCATGACGCGCCTGCCGCAGGTCCTGGTCAACGTCCCCGACGTGGACAAGTCCCGCGTGGCCACCTGCGCCGAGCTGGGCGTCGCGGTCAACGAGGCCGAGCGCGAGCTGGGCGCCACCGGGCGGGTGCTGCTGCGCCCCTCGGGCACCGAGCCGCTGGTACGCGTGATGGTCGAGGCCGCCGACATCGAGCAGGCCCGCGCGGTCGCCGGGCGCCTCGCGGATGTGGTCAAGTCGACGCTGGGCTAGGTGAGTCGACGAAGCGTCGGCCCTCCCCGGGAACCCCCGGCGAGGGCCGGCGCTTTCGTACCTGACGAGGCGTCAGAAGATCTCGCGCCGTCAGAGCTTGCGCAGGGAGATCTTCTGGATCTTGTGATCGGGTCCCTTGCGCACGACGAGGTTGGCCCTGCCGCGCGTGGGCGCCACGTTCTCCACCAGGTTGGGCCGGTTGATGGTCCGCCAGGTCGTACGGGCGTAGTCGAGGGCTTCCTCCTCGGAGACCTGGGTGTACTTGCGGAAGTACGAGAACGGGTTCTGGAAGGCGGTGTCGCGCAGCTTGCGGAACCGGTTGAGGTACCAGGTCTCGATGTCCTCGGTGCGGGCGTCCACGTAGACGCTGAAGTCGAAGTAGTCCGCGAGGCCCACCCGGGTGCGGCCGTCCTGGCCGGGCAGCGCGGGCTGGAGGACGTTGAGGCCTTCGACGATGAGGATGTCGGGCCGGCGCACCACAAGGCGCTCGTCGGGCACGATGTCGTAGATGAGGTGCGAGTAGACGGGGGCGGTGACCTCGTCCTTGCCCGCCTTGATGTCCGCGACGAACCGGGTGAGCGCCCGGCGGTCGTAGGACTCGGGGAAGCCCTTGCGCGACATCAGGCCGCGCCGCTCCAGCTCCGCCATCGGGTACAGGAAGCCGTCCGTGGTGACCAGCTCGACCCGCGGGTGCTCGGGCCAGCGGGCGAGCAGCGCCTGCAAAAGACGCGCCACCGTCGACTTGCCGACCGCCACGGAGCCCGCGACCCCTATGACGAACGGGGTGCCGCGCTGGGTGCCGTGCCCGTTGCCCGCGTCGCCCAGGAAGGTGTTGAGGGTGCCGCGCAGATGGGCGGTGGCCTCCACGTACAGGTTCAGGAGCCGCGACAGGGGCAGATAGATGTCGCGCACCTCGTCGAGGTCGATGACGTCGCCGAGCCCGCGCAGCCGCTCGACCTCCTCGGCGGTCAGCGGCAACGGCGTCTTGTCGCGCAGCGCGCTCCACTCTGCGCGCGTCAGGTCCACGTAGGGAGTCGCCTCCGGCTTGCGGTGGGCGCTCCGTGGCGGCGAAGTGATCACGCCTCCATTGTTGCGGCTGTATGACGTGCGTGGGGGGTGGGGTGGGTCACTTGCCGTACGCCACGAAATCCGGACGAAGGGCCGGACTGGCTCGGCTGCGGCCGAAACGGGGGGCGGCGGTCGTAGGCTGCCGCCATGTGCGGAATCGTGGGTTATGTGGGCGGGCAGTCGGCGCTTGACGTCGTGCTCGCGGGCCTGAAGCGCCTTGAGTACCGCGGGTACGACTCGGCGGGTGTCGCGGTGCTCTCCGACGGCGGGCTCGCCGGGGCGAAGAAGGCCGGGAAGCTGGTCAACCTGGAGAAGGCGCTCCTGGAGGCGCCGCTGCCCGCCGGGGCGGCCGGCATCGGGCACACCCGCTGGGCCACGCACGGCGGGCCGACGGACGCCAACGCGCATCCGCACCTGGACAACGCCGGGCGGGTCGCCGTCGTGCACAACGGGATCATCGAGAACTTCGCGGCGCTGCGGGCCGAACTGGCCGAGCGCGGCCACCAGCTGGAGTCCGAGACGGACACCGAGGTCGTGGCGCACCTGCTCGCCGAGTGCTGCTCCTCCGCGCAGGACCTGGCCGAAGCCATGCGCCAGGTGTGCCGCCGCCTGGAAGGCGCGTTCACGCTGGTGGCCGTGCACGCCGACGAGCCGGACGTGGTGGTGGGCGCGCGGCGCAACTCGCCGCTCGTGGTGGGCGTCGGCGAGGGCGAGGCCTTCCTCGCCTCCGACGTCGCCGCGTTCATCGCGCACACCCGCTCCGCGATCGAGCTGGGCCAGGACCAGGTGGTGGAGGTGCGCCGGGACTCGGTGGTGGTCACCGACTTCGAGGGCGCGCCGGCCGAGACCCGGGCCTACCACGTGGACTGGGACGCGAGCGCCGCCGAGAAGGGCGGCTACGACTACTTCATGCTCAAGGAGATCGCCGAGCAGCCCAAGGCCGTGGCCGACACCCTGCTCGGGCGGATCGACGGGGCGGGCTCGCTCACCCTGGACGAGCTGCGCATCCCGCACGCGGTGCTGCGCGAGGTGGACAAGGTCGTCGTCGTGGCGTGCGGGACCGCCCACCACGCGGGCATGATCGCGAAGCTGGCCATCGAGCACTGGACGCGGATCCCCTGCGAGACGGAGCTGGCCAGCGAGTTCCGCTACCGCGACCCGATCCTCGACCAGCGCACCCTGGTCATCGCCATCTCGCAGTCCGGCGAGACCATGGACACCCTGATGGCGCTGCGCCACGCCCGCGAGCAGGGCGCCAAGGTGCTCGCGATCTGCAACACCAACGGCTCGACCATCCCGCGCGAGTCGGACGCCGTCCTGTACACCCACGCGGGCCCCGAGGTGGCGGTCGCCTCGACGAAGGCGTTCCTGACCCAGCTGGTGGCCTGCTACCTCGTCGCGCTGTACCTCGGCCAGGTGCGCGGCACCAAGTGGGGCGACGAGGTCGGGGACGTCGTGCGCGACCTCGCCGAGATCGCCACCGAGGTCGACCGGGTGCTCGAAACCATGGAGCCCGTACGGGAGTTGGCGCGCTCGCTGGCCGCGAAGAACACGGTGCTCTTCCTCGGCCGGCACGTGGGCTACCCCGTCGCCCTCGAAGGCGCGCTCAAGCTCAAGGAGCTGGCGTACATGCACGCGGAGGGGTTCGCGGCGGGGGAGCTCAAGCACGGGCCGATCGCGCTGATCGAGCCGGACCTGCCGGTGGTCGTGGTCGTTCCCTCACCGCGCGGGCGCTCGGTCCTGCATGACAAGATCGTCTCCAACATCCAGGAGATCAGGGCGCGCGGGGCAAGGACGATCGTGATCGCCGAGGAGGGCGACGAGGCGGTCGTCCCGTACGCCGATCACCTCATCCGCGTCCCGGCGACGCCCACGCTGCTCCAGCCGCTGGTGGCCACGGTGCCGCTCCAGGTCTTCGCGTGCGAGCTGGCGACGGCGCGCGGCAACGAGGTGGACCAGCCGCGCAACCTGGCCAAGTCCGTGACGGTGGAGTGAGCGGCGGGGCGACGCGGGAGTTGGACGACGTGGTTGAGGGAGGGGTCGAGTGATCATCGGGGTCGGGATCGACGTGGCCGAGATCGAGCGGTTCGGGGCGTCCATCGCGCGGACGCCCGCGATGCTGCGGCGGCTGTTCGTGGAGAGCGAGTTGCTGCTGCCCGGGGGCGAGCGGCGCGGCGTCGCCTCGCTGGCGGTCCGCTTCGCGGCGAAGGAGGCGCTGGCGAAGGCGCTGGGGGCGCCGGCGGGGCTGTTGTGGACGGATGCGGAGGTGTATGTGGAGGGGAGTGGGCAGCCGCGGCTTCGCGTCCGCGGGTCGGTGGCGGCGCGGGCGGCGGAGCTGGGGGTTCGGCATTGGCATGTTTCGCTCAGCCATGATGCGGGGGTGGCGTCCGCGGTGGTGATCGCGGAGGGTTAGGTTCCCCACCCCGCCCCTTCCCCAGACCCTCCGGGGGTCCGTGGGCCCGCGGACCGTGCGTGGTTGCTCGCGCCCCTGGAGGGGTTGGTGCTGGCCCGGGCCGGCATCCTCAGCCTGTCCGGCGTTTGAGGACGAGCGCGTTCAGCGCGAACGGGGTCTGGGGCGGAGCCCCAGGGGGCTCGGCTGCGGGTGGTGGTCGCTTCTCGCGCAGTTCCCCGCGCCCCTGGCGGGGTTGGTGCCGGCCCGCATCGGCAACTTCAGCCTGTCCGGCGATTGAGGACGAGCGCGTTCAGCGCGAATGGGGTCTGGGGCGGAGCCCCAGGGACCCTGGCTGCGGGCCGTGGTCGCTCCTCGCGCAGTTCCCCGCGCCCCTGACTACTCGGCGCTGGCCCGGACCGGCATCCTCAGCCTGCCCCCTCCGCGCCCCTGGAGGGGTCCGTGCTGGTCCGCGTGGGCGACCTCAGCCTGCTCTCCGTGCCCCCCGGCAGGGTTGCGGCGGGCGGCGTGGATATGGTCGCCGGGTCGGACGGGGTAAGAGTGGGCTTATGCGTACTGCTTATCGCGTGGACATCGTTCGGGCCGCCGAGGCCGACCTCATTCGGCGCCTCCCCGCCGGCACCCTCATGCACCGCGCCGCCGCAGGCCTCGCCGCGGCCTGCGCCGATCTGCTGGGCCGGGTCTACGGCGCCCGCGTCGTGCTGCTCGTCGGCAGCGGGGACAACGGCGGCGACACGCTGTACGCGGGAGCTCGCCTGGCCCGCAGGGGCGCCGCCGTGCACGCCGTGCTGCTCAGCCCCGACCGCGCCCACCCCGACGGCCTCGCCGCCCTGAAGCGGGCCGGCGGCCGCGTCGCCGACGACCCGTTCGACGTCCTGGCCGCCCCCGACCTCGTACTGGACGGCATCACCGGCATCGGAGGCCGCGGCGGCCTGCGTCCCGACGCCGTCCCCCTGGCCCGGGCCGCCCGCGGCTCCGGCGCGCTGGTCGTCGCCGTCGATCTGCCCAGCGGCGTGGACGCCTCCACCGGCGAGGTGGCGGGCGAGGCGCTGCGGGCGGACGTGACCGTCACGTTCGGCGCGTACAAGCCGGGCCTGCTCATCGACCCCGCACGGGAGTACGCGGGGACCGTACGGCTGATCCCCATCGGGCTCGACCTGCCCTCCGTACCGGACATCGAGGCGCTGCAACACGCCGACGTGGCCGGCCTGTTGCCCACGCCGGGCGGCGAGAGCGACAAGTACCGCAGGGGGGTCGTCGGGATCGTCGCCGGGTCCGCGCGCTACCCGGGGGCGGCCGTGCTCGCGGTGGCCGGCGCGCTGCGGGGCGGCGCGGGGGCGGTGCGGTATGCCGGGCCCGGCGGCGACGCGGTGATCGCCCGCTTCCCCGAGACCCTGGTGTCGGACGGCTCGCCCGCCAAGGCCGGGCGGGTGCAGGCGTGGGTGGTGGGGCCGGGGCTCGGCGAGGGCCAGGGGCAGGCCGTGGCCGAAGTCCTGGCGTCGGACGTGCCGGTCCTGGTGGACGCGGACGGGCTGCGCGGGCTGGACCCCGAGACGGTACGGGCCCGCTCGGCGGCCACCCTGCTCACGCCGCACGCGGGGGAGGCGGCGGCGCTGCTCGGGGTCGCGCGCGAGCGGGTCGAGGCGGAACGGCTGGCGTCGGTGCGGGAGCTGGCCGAGCGGTTCGGCGCGACGGTGCTCCTGAAGGGGTCGACCACGCTGGTCGCAGAGGCGGGTTCGCCGGTGCGGGCCAACGCGACGGGGACGGCGTGGCTGGCCACGGCGGGCAGCGGGGACGTGTTGTCCGGGCTCGCGGGATCGCTGCTCGCGGCGGGGCTCGGGGGACGGGACGCCGGGGCCGTGGCGGCGTATCTGCACGGGCTGGCCGGACGGCTGGCGGCGCGGGGCGCGCCGACGAGCGCGTACGCGGTGGCGGAGGCGGTTCCGGACGCGTGGCGGGACGCGGCCTCGGCCCTCGACCGGCGGTAGGCCCCGCCCGCGAGGACTCCCAGGGTGACATCTGCCGCGCGGCTTCCGCGACACGCCGTACGCCCGGGGTTCTCTGGGCATATGAGAAAAGAACATCTGCGTACAAAGGGCAGGAAATGGGGCGCCTGCGGCCTCGTGCTCGCCGCCGCCCTCGCCCTCGGCGCCGCAGCGCCCGCCCCCGGCGACCCCCCGCCCCCGGCCAACCTCAGACCCGTGGCCCCCGCCCCGCCGAACCCCGGCACCACCGCGCCGAACAGCACCGCCCCCGGCGCCACCGCGCCGAACGCCACCACGCCCCCGGCCGGCACCGCGCCGAATGCCGCCAAACCCGGCACCGCACCCGCCCCCGGCACCGCACCCGCACCCGCCCCCGGCACCGCGGCGGGCGACGTGCTCGTGCCGGGCGTGCCGCAGGACGCGTCCGCGGGGCCGCTCGACACGCCCGACCAGGCGCTGGCGCCGGTCGTCTACCAGCCGAGCTCCGACGAGGACCGGGCCGAGCCCGCCGAGGCGGCGGCGGACGCCTACCGGCTCGTCGAGTACGTGCCGGCCAGTGAGACGGCCGCCAAGCCGGGCAGCTGCACCGCCAAGACCGGGCCGCACCAGCGCCAGATCGAGCGCTGGCTCGGGCTCAGGGCGGACGGCCGGCAGTCGCCCGCCGACTGCGCCGCCATCCGCAAGTTCCAGCTGGCGCAGCACATCTCACCGGCCATCGGATTCGCGGGCCCGGTCACCTGGTCGCGGATGCAGTTCCTGTCCGCGCGCAAGAACCCCAACGCCGCCCACAAGTGCCCCGTGAAGAAGACCCGGGTGGCGTGCGTCGACCTCGCGCGGCAGCTGATGTGGGTGCAGACCGGCAAGAAGGTGACGTTCGGTCCCGTCCCCATCCGCAGCGGACGGGCCTCCCTGCCCACCCGTGGCGGCTGGCACAAGATCTACTGGCGGCACAAGAACCACTGGTCGACGATCTACCACCAGTCGATGCCGTACGCCCAGTTCTTCGACGGCGGCCAGGCCTTCCACGCGATCTACCAGAGCGTGTACACGACCGTCGGCAGCCAGGGCTGTGTGAACCTCACGCTGCCCGACGCGCGCGGCCTGTGGGGCGCCCTGCGCACCGGTGACGGCGTCTATGTCTGGGGGCATCGCGAGGGCACCTGAGCGGGTGTGGCCCGGGGCACAGGCCTAGTCCTCGTACGCTCTGAGAGACTGGGCGCGATGACCGCGATGACTCAATACCCCGCCGCGCGCGCCCGCGCCGAGATCGACCTGGGCGCGCTGCGTGCCAACGTCCGGACGCTGCGCGCCTGTTCACCGGGCGCGCGGCTCATGGCCGTGGTGAAGGCGGACGGCTACGGGCACGGCGCGCTGCCGTGCGCACGGGCGGCCCTCGCGGCCGGCGCCGACTGGATCGGCACCGCGACGCCCCAGGAGGCGCTGGCGCTGCGCGCGGCCGGAGTGACCGGCCCCATGATGTGCTGGCTGTGGACGCCGGGCGACCCCTGGCGCGACGCGATCGAGGCGGACATCGACGTCTCGGTGAGCGGGCTGTGGGCGCTGCGCGAGGTGACGGACGCCGCCCGCGCCGCCGGACGCACGGCCAGGGTCCAGCTCAAGGCCGACACCGGCCTCGGCCGCAACGGCTGCCAGCCCGCCGACTGGCCGGAACTGGTGCACGCGGCCCTGGCCGCCCCCGGCGTCGAGGTCACCGGCCTGTGGTCGCACTTCGCGTGCGCCGACGAGCCGGGCCACCCCTCGATCGCGGCCCAGCTCGCGGTGTTCCAGGAGATGACGGCGTACGCGGAGAAGGCGGGCGTCACCCCCGAGGTGCGGCACATCGCCAACTCCCCGGCCACCCTCACGCTCCCCGAGTCCCACTTCGACCTCGTCCGCACCGGCATCGCCCTGTACGGCGTCTCCCCGTCGCCCGAGCTCGGCACCTCGCGCGAGCTGGGCCTGCGGCCCGTCATGACGCTCTCGGCGTCCGTCGCGCTCGCCAAGCACGTACCGGCGGGTCACGGCGTCAGTTACGGGCATCAGTACGTCACCGAGGGCGAGACCACCCTCGGTCTGGTCCCGCTCGGGTACGCCGACGGCATTCCCCGGCACGCGTCGGGCCGGGGCCCGGTCCTGGTGGGCGGAAAGGTGCGCACCGCGGCGGGCCGCGTTGCCATGGACCAGTTCGTGGTCGACCTTGAGGGGGACATGGTCGAGCCGGGCGCGCGCGCCGTCCTGTTCGGCCCGGGCGATCAGGGGGAGCCGACGGCCGAGGACTGGGCGCGGGCGGCCGGCACCATCGCGTACGAGATCGTCACGCGCATCGGCGCCCGGGTTCCGCGCGTCTATGTGAACGAGACGGCGGACCAGTCGGTGGACGAGCAAGCGTAAGAGCGGCGACGAGCAGGAGCGGAGCGGCACGGTGAGCGAGACCAGCACGGGGGACGCCGTCGTATCCGCAGTCAAGGACGTCCAGACGGTGGCCGGCAGCTGGCGCCGCGCCGGTATCGCGGGCGCCGCGATAGGCGTGGTCGCGGCCGGGGCCGCGGCGGGCGTCGCCATGGAGCGGCTGACCGTGGGGCGCGGCATGCGCAGGAAGGCACGGCTCGCGCTGGACGCGACGGGCCCCTACGGCGCGCTGCGCGGGATGCCGGGCAAGGCGGTGGCCGACGACGGCACCGTCCTCTACTACGAGAGCGACGAGGTCGAGCCGGAGCCGGGCGCCAACGCCCCGCGCAAGCGCCGCCTGTTCGGGCGCAAGGCGCCGGCCCCGGTCACCGTGGTGTTCTCGCACGGCTACTGCCTCAGCCAGGACTCCTGGCACTTCCAGCGGGCGGCGCTGCGCGGAGTGCTGCGCACGGTCCACTGGGACCAGCGCAGCCACGGCCGCTCCGACCGGGGCAAGGCCCAGCGCGAGGGCGTGCCCATCGGCATCGACCAGCTCGGCCGCGATCTGAAGGCCGTCATCGACGCGGCGGCGCCCGAGGGCCCGCTCGTCCTGGTCGGCCACTCCATGGGCGGCATGACGATCATGGCGCTCGCCGAGCAGTACCCCGAGCTCATCCGCGACCGGGTGGTCGGCGTCGCCTTCGTCGGCACGTCTTCGGGCAGGCTCGGCGAGGTCAATTACGGGCTCCCGGTAGCCGGTGTCAACGCGGTGCGCCGGGTGCTGCCGGGGATACTCAGGGCGCTCGGCTCGCAGGCCGAACTGGTCGAGCGGGGGCGGCGGGCGACGGCCGACCTGTTCGCGGGCATGATCAAGCGGTACAGCTTCTCCTCCAAGGACGTCGACCCGGCGGTCGCCCGGTTCGCCGAGCGGATGATCGAGGGCACCCCCATCGACGTCGTCGCGGAGTTCTACCCGGCCTTCTCCGAGCACGACAAGACCTCGGCGCTCGCCGTCTTCGCCGAGGTGCCCGTCCTGGTCCTGGCCGGCGACCGCGATCTGGTCACGCCCAGCTCGCACAGCGAGGCCATCGCGGATCTGCTGCCCGACGCCGAGCTGGTCATCGTGCCGGACGGCGGCCATCTGGTGATGCTGGAGCACCCCGAGACGGTCACCGACCGCCTCGCCGACCTCCTCGCCCGGGTCGGCGCGGTCCCCGGGGCCGCTAACGTTGGGACGTATGGAAGCACCGCACACCAGCCCGGCGGCTGACGCCGGCACCCGCCTGACCCTCGACTCCCCTTCCGAAACGCAGGAGTTGGGCCGCCGTATCGCCAAGCTGCTCCGCCCCGGCGACCTCGTGATGCTCACCGGGGAGCTCGGCGCGGGCAAGACGACCCTGACCCGGGGCCTCGGCGAGGGCCTTGGCGTACGGGGGGCCGTGACGTCGCCCACCTTCGTCATCGCCCGGGTCCACCCCTCCCTGACCGGCGGTCCCGCCCTGGTGCACGTGGACGCGTACCGGCTGGGCGGGGGGCTCGACGAGATGGAGGACCTGGATCTGGACGTGTCGCTGCCGGAGTCCGTGGTGGTCGTCGAGTGGGGCGAGGGCAAGGTCGAGGACCTGTCCGAGGACCGGCTCCAGGTGCTCATCCACCGGGCCGTGGGCGACAGCGACGACGATCGCAGGACGGTCACCGTCACCGGGATCGGGTCCCGCTGGGCCGGCGCGGGCATCGAGAACCTGTAGCGCGGCGGCCGCGTCCGGCCACCCGGCGCCGTACATTCCGACAAGACGTCGGCAAAATGTTGCGCCGGTCCCACCGGGCGTGGTCACATGGAGGAAGAGACCTGGTTAGGTCTACCTAACCGCGCCTTCTTCCGCAGCCTCAGGAGGCCGCCATGACCGTGCCGGAACGCGAAGCGAAGCCGGGGGCCCCGCAGGGCGTGCCGGTGCCGTCCGGGGTGTCGATACACGATCTGCTCGCCTCGTGCGCCGCGGCGAGCGCGGTGTCCACCCCGCCGCGCGGGAAGACCGGGACCGCCCACGAGGGCGACG
Source organism: Streptomyces sp. NPDC006711 (assembly GCF_042869775.1). Lineage (NCBI taxonomy): Bacteria > Bacillati > Actinomycetota > Actinomycetes > Kitasatosporales > Streptomycetaceae > Streptomyces > Streptomyces sp. NPDC006711. The sequence goes on along the minus strand of NZ_JBIAGO010000008.1, from coordinate 18,590 downwards.
AGGATGACGCCCGGCGGGACGCCGCGTAGCTCCATCGGGTGGCGTCCCGTGCGTCCATCGAGTGGCGCCCCGGCGCGCCCATCGGGTGGCGGCCCGGCGCGCCGCGCCCGCTAGGGGGTGTCTGGTGGACCATGGCCGGGGGCGCGGCGTCTGGCACGGCACCTCGCGGCGTTGCCGAATCGCCCCGATAGCTCCGCTATCGAGACGCTCCGGCGCCTTGCGATGCACCGCACCAGACGCCGCGCCCTGACCGACCCTGATCCACCAGACACCCCCTAGGGGACGACGACGACCTTGGAGTTGTGCGTCGCGAACGCCCACATCGCGTCGCCGTCCGCCCGCTTCATGCGGATGCCGCCGGTCTTCTTCGCCGTCGTGGGGCTCGCCATCGAGTCGTCCACCGCCGCGCTGAAGCCGACCACCACGTTCTGGGCCGTCGTGAACACCACGACGTGCTCGATGGCCACGCCGTCCGAGCCGGTGGTGTGGCCGGTGCGCGAGGTCACGACGTACGTGCCGGGCTTCGGGCTGATCGCGGACGGCATGACGGCGAACGTCCTCGGCGTCTTCGTCACGCCCGCCAGCCACACCCGCTTCGCGCCGAGCGAGTACACGACGCGTACGCCCGTGCCCGAGTTGGCCGGGAGCGAGAGATCGGGCTTGGTGGCGGGGGAGCCCGCCGGCGGCAGGTTCGAGGGCTTGGCGGACGCCGACGCCTTCCCGGTGGGGGCGGCCAGCTGGGCGGCCGGAGGCGCGCTCGCCGACGCCTGGTAGGCGAGGAAGCCGACCACCGCGAGAGCGGCCGCGGTGAGCCCGGCCACGAACCCCGTGCTGCTCCTTGCCACCTGGGCTTCCCCTTTCGTACGTACGTGCATGCCTACGGTCATACCTGCGGCTGACGGTAGCAGCAGGTGACGGCTCGGGCGGGACGCCGTGCCTCCGCCGGCTTGGTCGTAGGCTGTTCGCGTGCTCTTGCTCGCCGTTGATACCGCCACCCCCGCCGTCACCGTCGCCCTGCACGACGGCACCTCCGTGCTCGCCGAGGCCCGGCAGGTCGACGCCCGCCGGCACGGGGAGCTGCTGCTGCCCGCCGTCGACCGGGTGCTCGCCGAGGCCGGCCTGAAACTGGACGCCGTGACGGACCTGGTCGTGGGCGTCGGCCCCGGCCCCTACACCGGGCTGCGCGTCGGCCTGGTCACCGCCGCGACCTTCGGCTCGGTGCTCGGCGTCCCCGTCCACGGTCTGTGCACCCTGGACGGGCTCGCCCACGCCTCCGGCATCGAGGAGCCGTTCGTGGTCGCCACGGACGCCCGCCGCAAGGAGGTCTACTGGGCCCGCTACGACGACTTCCGTACGCGCGTGGGCGAGCCCGCCGTCGACCGGCCCGGCGACATCGCGCAGCAGTTGAGCGGCCTGCCCGTCGTCGGCGCGGGCGCCCTCCTGTACCCGGAGGCATTCCCCGACGCCCGGGACCCCGAGCACCAGTCGGCGGCCGCGCTCGCCTCGCTCGCCGCCGCGAAGCTGGCCGAGGGCTCGCCCTTCCTGCCGCCCACGCCGCTCTACCTGCGCCGTCCGGACGCGCAGGTGCCCAAGAACTACAAGGTGGTCACGCCCCAGTGAGCGGGGCCGAAGCGGGCGGGACCGGAGTGGACGAGGCCCGGGCGAGCGAGGTCGTGCTGCGCGAGATGCGCTGGTGGGACATCGCGCCCGTACTCGACCTCGAACACGAACTGTTCCCCGAGGACGCCTGGTCGGCGGGGATGTTCTGGTCCGAGCTCGCCCACGCGCGCGGCCCCGGCGCCACCCGCCGCTATGTGGTCGCGGAGTCCTTCGAGGACGGCCGGGCCCGGCTCGTGGGGTACGCGGGGCTCGCCGCCGCCGGTGACCTCGCCGACGTCCAGACCATCGCCGCCGCCCGCGACCAGTGGGGCACCGGGCTCGGCGCGCGCCTGTTGAGCGACCTGCTCAAGCACGCCACCGCCTTCGAGTGCGACGAGGTCCTGCTCGAAGTGCGCGTGGACAACACCCGGGCCCAGAAGCTCTACGAGCGCTTCGGCTTCGAGCCCATCGGCTTCCGGCGCGGCTACTACCAGCCGGGCAACGTGGACGCGCTCGTCATGCGACTGACCGTCCAGGAATACGTCCAAGGAACAGAAGAGACTGACTGATGGCTGACGAACCGCTCGTACTGGGCATCGAGACCTCCTGCGACGAGACCGGCGTTGGCATCGTGCGCGGGACGACGCTGCTCGCCGATGCCGTGGCCTCCAGCGTGGACACCCACGCCCGGTTCGGCGGGGTGGTGCCCGAGATCGCCTCCCGGGCCCACCTCGAAGCGATGGTGCCGACCATCGAGCGCGCCCTGAAGACCGTCGGGATCTGCGCGCGCGACCTCGACGGCATCGCGGTCACCGCGGGCCCCGGGCTCGCGGGCGCGCTGCTCGTCGGCGTCTCGGCCGCCAAGGCGTACGCGTACGCCCTGAACAAGCCGCTGTACGGGGTCAACCACCTCGCCTCGCACATCTGCGTCGACCAGCTGGAGCACGGGCCGCTGCCCGAGCCCACGATGGCGCTGCTCGTCTCCGGCGGCCACTCCTCCCTGCTGCTCGCCCCCGACATCACCGCCGACGTGCGCCCGCTCGGCGCCACCATCGACGACGCCGCGGGCGAGGCCTTCGACAAGATCGCCCGGGTGCTCGACCTCGGCTTCCCCGGCGGCCCGGTCATCGACCGGCTCGCGCGCGAGGGCGACCCGAAGGCGATCGCGTTCCCGCGCGGCCTGACCGGCTCGCGCGATCCGCTGTACGACTTCTCCTTCTCCGGTCTGAAGACGGCGGTGGCCCGCTGGATCGAGGCCAAGCGCAACGCGGGCGAGGAAGTGCCGGTGCGCGATGTGGCGGCGTCCTTCCAGGAGGCCGTGGTGGACGTGCTGACCCGCAAGGCCGTACGGGCCTGCAAGGACGAGGGCGTCGACCACCTGATGATCGGCGGCGGGGTGGCCGCCAACTCCCGGCTGCGCGCGCTCGCCGAGGAGCGCTGCGAGCGGGCCGGGATCCGGCTGCGGGTGCCGAGGCCGGGTCTGTGCACCGACAACGGCGCGATGGTCGCCGCGCTCGGCGCGGAGATGGTGGCCAGGAACCGGCCCGCCTCCGACCTGGAGCTCTCGGCCGACTCCTCGCTGCCGGTGACCGAGCCGCACGTGCCGGGCGAGGCGCACGCCCAGGGTCACGCGCACGGCGACGGTCACGCGCACGGCCACGATGGCGGGCACAGTCACGACCACGACCATGTGCACGAGGTCAGCAAGAAGAACCTGTACTGATGACCGTCGCCTTGATGTGGGAGGCCCGGGCCGCCGACGGCCGGGGCGCCGACCTGCTGGCCTGGGTGCGCGAGCAGCCGTCGGGGACGCCGGAGCGCCGGGAGATCCTGCGCGCGCCCGGCGACCGGGTCCTCGTCATCACCTGGTGGGACGCGCCCTTCGATGCCGACCTGCCCGAACTCCCGGACCCGGAGGCCGAGTTGGTGGCCCGGCCGGTGCACCGCTGGCGCTTCGAGGCGCTGGGGCCGGAGCCCTGCTGACGGCCTCCGATCAATTCAAGCAACCCTCTGACCGTTTCTGGCATCAAGCTAGGAGTAGCTGATGACAGAAACGGGCGGTAAGTGGACATGGGTTGGCTCGTACGCAGGAAAGCGGTCGGCGCGGCGCTCCTCGGCCTGCTGATGGTCGCGGGCTGCTCCTCCGGCGGGGGATCGGGCAGCGCCCCCTCGGCCACCACCCCGTCCGGCACGGCCGGCGGCGCGTCCTCGAAGGCGTCCCCGGGCGACGACGCGGCCGCCACCGAGGCCGCGTACCGCAAGTGGGGTCTCAAGCCGTTCGCCGCACCGCCCGCGCCGCCGGCCGAGAAGCCGGTGAAGACGAAGCCGGGCGACGTCCCGGTGGTGAGCGACATTCCCACCACCGAGAAAATCGTCTTCGTGACGTTCGACGACGGGGCCGAGAAGGACCCCAAGTTCGTCGAAATGATGCGGGACCTGAAGGTCCCGTTCACGATGTTCCTGACCGACGACATCATTCGCAGTGATTACGGCTACTTCAAGCCGCTCCAGGATCTCGGCAACTCCATCGAGAACCACACGCTCTCGCACCCCAATCTGCGCACGCTCGGTGCGGCCGCGCAGAAGAACGAGATATGCGCCCAGGAGACGAAACTGGGCAAGGAGTACGGCAAGGCGCCCGGCCTCTTCCGGCCCCCGTACGGCAACTGGAACGAGAACACGCGCACCGCGGCCAAGTCCTGCGACATCCGCGCCATCGTGCTGTGGCGCGAGACGATGCAGATCACGAACATGCAGTACCAGCGCGGCGACAAGAAGCTGCACCCCGGCGACATCATCCTGGCGCACTTCCGGGGCCCCAAGGAGCTCAAGGGCACATCCATGACGCAGATGACGGCCAATATGCTCCGCCACATCCAGGAACAGGGCTTCACGGTGGCACGCCTGGAGGACTACGTCTGAGCGGCGGACGGGGCGAGGCCCCGTCCGGAACGCGCACGCGGAATCGGAATAACAAAAAGGCAAGGAGCGCGTGCTCTCCTTGCCACTATCAAGATATAGCGCACTGGGGGGCTTGCGGCAAGGCCCCCATCGTGCCGCAGAATCACTGGCCTCGGGCCAGTACCTGCGGAAATGGGAGTTTCACGAAGTGCGTGGGCAGTTGTCGGTTTCTGAATCCTCCAGCGCGTTCGACCTTCCCGACCGTCTCGCGGCCAAGGCCGATCCGGCGCTGATCGGGGGCGACGAGCGGCACTTCGCCGCCATCGCCCGCACCCTCGACCAGACGATCACCGAACTCTCCGGCCGCCTCGACGAACTGCGCCGGGCACCCGGTGGCGTCGGCCGGGCCGCCATGGACCGCGACAACGAGGTCCACCAGCTCACCGCGCGGCTGCGCACCCTGCGCCGCTTCGGCCTCGACCTCTGCCTCGGGCGCGTGGTCGCGGCCGACGCACCCGAACCCCTCTACATCGGCCGGCTCGGCCTCACCGACAGCGAGGGCCGCCGCCTCCTGATCGACTGGCGCTCCCCGGCCGCCGAACCGTTCTTCGCGGCGACCCACGCCGGTCCGATGGGCCTGGCGAGCCGGCGCCGGTACCGCTGGACGCGCGGCCGGATCAGCGACTACTGGGACGAGGTGTTCACCGCCGACGGGCTCGAAGGGCACGCCGCCCTCGACGACCAGTCCGCGTTCATCGCCAGTCTCGGCACCAACCGCTCGGCGCGCATGCGGGATGTGCTCTCCACCATCCAGGCCGACCAGGACGCCATCATCCGCGCGGGCTCGCGCGGCGCGCTCGTCGTCGACGGCGGCCCCGGCACCGGCAAGACCGTCGTCGCCCTGCACCGTTCCGCCTACCTGCTCTACTCCGACCCGCGCCTGGGTCACCGGCGCGGCGGTGTCCTCTTCGTCGGCCCGCACCGCCCCTACCTGGACTACGTCGGGGACGTGCTGCCGAGCCTCGGCGAGGAGGGCGTACAGACCTGCGTCCTGCGCGACCTGGTGGCCGAGGGCGCCGGCGCCAAGGAGGAGGACGACCCGGAGGTGGCCCGCCTCAAGGCGTCCGTCGCCATGGTCGGGGCCGTCGAGAAGGCCGTCGCCTTCTACGAGGAGCCGCCCACCTCGGCGCTGACCCTCACCACCCCCTGGGGCGACCTGCGCCTCACCGCCGACGACTGGGCCGAGGCCTTCGCGGCGCCCGGCCCCGGCACCCCGCACAACGAGGGGCGCGAGCTGGTGCGGGAGGCGCTGGTCTCGATCCTGGTCGACCAGTACGACGGTGACGACGTCACCCCCGCGCAGCTGCGCGGGACCCTGCTCAAGGACCCGGAACTGGCCCAGGCGCTGGGCGGCGCGTGGCCGCTGCTCGAAGCGGCCGACGTGGTCGGCGACCTGTGGACGGTCCCCGCCTACCTGCGCCTGTGCGCGCCCTGGCTCGGGCTCGACGACGTACGCCTGCTGCGGCGCACGAACGCGCAGGCCTGGACCGTGTCCGACCTGCCGCTCCTGGACGCCGCCCGGCAGCGGCTCGGGGACCCCGAGGCGGAACGGCGCAAGCAGCGCCACCACGCGCTGGTCGCCGCCGAGCGGGAGCGGATGTCCGGCGTCATCGACGAGATCCTTTCGGCGTCCGACTTCCAGTCCGGCGGAGACGAGAGCGAGGGCGCGCTGCGGATGCTGCGCGGCAAGGACCTCCAGAACGCCCTGATCGACGAGAGCGCCCTGCCCGCCGCCGAGCCCGACCTGCTCGCCGGGCCGTTCGCGCACGTCGTCGTGGACGAGGCGCAGGAGCTCACCGACGCGGAGTGGCAGATGCTGCTGGTGCGCTGTCCCTCGCGCAGCTTCACCATCGTCGGGGACCGGGCCCAGGCCAGGCACGGCTTCACCGAGACGTGGCCCGAGCGTCTGGCGCGGATCGGGCTCGACCGGGCCGAGGTGGCCACGCTCGGCATCAACTACCGCACCCCGCGAGAGGTGATGGCGGCAGCCGAGCCGGTCATCCGGGCCGCCCTGCCCGACGCCAACGTGCCGGCCTCGGTGCGCGGCAGCGGCGTCCCGGTGACGTACGGGTCGGTCGCGGAGCTCGACGCGGTCGTCGAGGGCTGGCTCGCCGACCACGCGGACGGGATCGCCTGCGTGATCGGCCACCCCGGCTTCCGTGCCACGCCCCGCGTACGTTCGCTGAGCCCGGAGCTGTCCAAGGGCCTCGAATTCGACTTGGTGGTGCTCGTCGACCCGGAGGAGTTCGGCACCGGGATCCAGGGGGCGGTGGACCGCTATGTCGCGATGACCAGGGCGACGCAGCGGCTCGTCGTGCTGACGTCCTGACGGCGTGCGGTGTTTCGACGGAATACCGGGGTGGTGTCGATCCGGTGGGCCCCCGTTCGACGTAGAACTGAGAGGCGGGGAGAACCACCCGCGTTCCGTACGAGCCGTACACAACCGAGCCGTACACAACCGAACGGAGGCCGGCCATGCCGCGCTACCTGACGATGATCCGCGTCGACGAGAACAACGGCCCCGAGGGTGGGCCCAGCCCCGAGCTCATGGAGCGGATGGGCGCGCTGATCGAGGAGATGACCAAGGCCGGGGTCCTGCTCGACACCGCCGGACTCACCTCGACCGCCGAGGGCGCCAGGCTCCGCTGGAACAAGGGTGAACTGACCGTCACGGACGGGCCGTTCACGGAGTCCAAGGAGGTCGTGGGGGGTTACGCGATCATCCAGGCGAAGGATCGGGGGGAGGCGTTTGAGTGGACGAAGCGGTTTCTCCGTATTCACGGGGAGGAGTGGGACATCACGTCGGAGCTCCGCGAGATCGCGGAGGGCTAGGGGGTGTCTGGTGGCTGGGGGTGCGGGGTCCCGCGCGCCCAGCCACTCGGCGCCCTGCGGTGCGCCGCCGTCACCGTCCACGGCGGAGCTGTGGTCAGTGTTCGCGGTCCGGGTAATCGGAAGGCAACCGCGCCGGACCGCACGCGATGACCTCTTCGTTGTCCGTGCCGCGGTATTCCGAGAAGGTGATCGTCGCGAACTGTTCCATGTGCAGGTGAGGGGCCACCGGACCCTCATCGCGGAGGCGGTGGATCGTCGGCAGCCGCCTGTTCTGATATCCCATGGTCAGTTCGGGGCAGTCGGTGACCCACTTCGCGAAGAAGGCGCTCGCGTGCAGCCAGCGGCCCGCCAGATTGATCACCAGACTGGTGGTGCTGCCCGTTTCCTCGGCCCACGAGAGCGATCCCATGCCGGCGCCGAGGTTGGCCGCGGCAGCCGCCTGATCTTTGAGCCAGCGTCCCGCCAGGGGGCCCTCGTGAAGTCGGTAATCGATGGTGGACTCGTTCTTGACGTAGAGCTCGGCTCTCACACCTCCGGTGTATTCGTAGATCAGGTGTTGACCCAGGAGGAATGAAATATCCTGAATCGGGTATTTCGCGGGCATGTGAGTCTCCTTGCCGTGGCGCGTGGCGCGTGGGGCGGGCAGGTCAGGAGCCGGCAGTCGACACGATCTCCTGGCAGAGGCGGTCGACGTGCTCGTGGGTCACGTGCGGCATGGTGATCAGATGTGCTTGCCCGTCCACGTGCAGCAGGTTCCACCGCTCGCACACCGCCTGGGCCGGGGCGTCGAAGAGAACGGTGTTCGTCCCCGGTGGGTGGACCGGGTGGCGTCCGCAGGCGCGCAGGCGGTCGGTGGCGTAGTCGGCCACCCGCAGGCACCGGCGTACGCGCCGTTCAAGCCCTTGCCGGCCCAGTGCGCGGAGCTCCTGCCAGAGCATGATGGGGGAGAGCGCGTCCCGCGAGCCGCTGATCGTGTCGTCGTCCGCGCCCACCGCCGCGTCGTGCAGACGGATGACCTCGACGTGCTGGGGACGAGCCAGGGCAATACCGCAGGGGATGGGGGAGCCGATCATCTTGTGTCCACTGATGGCGATGCTGTCGGCCCCGTCGGCGAAGCCCCACGGCACCGGGTGGGGCCCCAGCGCGGCCAGCAGCCCGCCGAACGCCGCATCCGAGTGCAGGTGCGTCCGCCCTATGCCCACCTCATCAAGCACGCCGCGGATCCCCGGCAGATCGTCCACCGCTCCCTTGCCCGTACTGCCGATGGTGACCACGACGACGGCGGCGCGCGCGCTGTGCCGCCGGCATGCGGTGCGCAAGGCTCCCAGATCCATCGCACCGGCGGGATCCGTGGGCACCGGTTCGTGGTCCATGCGCAGTAGTCGTGCGATCTTGGGAACGGAGTAGTGGGCCTGCGCCGACGCGTAGAGGACGGCGTCGGGATGCCGCTCCCTGCCGAGGTAGGTCCCGTAGATGTTGCTTTCGGTGCCTCCGTTGCTCACGTAGCCGAAGGCGGCTCCGGCGGGTGCCCCCGCGAGCTTCCCGAAGAAGTCGATCACGGCCCGCTCGAAGTGCTTGCTGTGCAGGTGGTATTCGCTGCTCCCGCAGGGGCTGCCGGCGTTGTTGCCGTGGACGGCGAGGTACTCGGCCAGGTGCCGGTAGTCGAAGTCGAGGTTGACCGGGAAGCCGACCATGTGTTCGCGGGCTTGGCGCATGTGGTTGGCGACCGTTTTGAGCAACGCTTTGTCCGCCGCGCTGTCTTCCGCGCTGCGGGGTTCGTCACCGATGGCCAGATCGCTTTCAAGGGAAATCCGCACGTGGGGCTCCTCGTGGTGTGGTGCGGCCCTGCTCCGTGTGGCGGTCAGTCCCGCACGTCCCCCGCCGCCGCGCGGCCCGCCGCGTCCAGTACGGACAGGGCCTGGCGGGGGTTGAGGCGCGGGTCGCACAGGGTGGTGTACCGCTCGTGCTCGGGCTCGGCACCGGTCTCCTCGCCGACGCATTCGGCCACGTCCGCCGACGTGGCTTCCAGATGGACTCCACCGGGAACGCCGCCGGATTCGGTGACACAGCGCCGGAACTGCTGGAGTTCCGAGGTGATCGCTTTCGTCAGGCGGGTCTTGAAGCCTCCGCTTCGGTAGGTGTTGGCGTGCATGGGGTCGCACAGCCACAGCACGGGATGCCGTGCGGCAACGGCCGCTTCGACCAGCGGGGGCAAGGCGTCGCCCACCCGGTCCTCACCCATGCGGGCGATCAGCGTCAGCCGGCCCGGCTCCCGCTCAGGGTTGAGGGCCTGACAGAGCGCCAGTACGTCGTCGGGGGTGGCGGCGGGCCCGATTTTGCAGGCCACCGGGTTGATGACCGAAGCCAGCAACCGCACATGAGCGCCGCCGGGCTGGCGCGTACGTTCGCCGATCCAGGGCCAGTGTGTCGATGTCAGGAGCGTACGACCGGTGTCATCGCGGCGCAGCAGCGCCAGCTCGTAGTCGAGCACCAGCGCCTCGTGGCTGGTCCAGATCCGCGGCTGGCAGGCCGGTGCCGTCCTCAGCCGTTCCAGTTCGGCCAGCACCTGGCTCGCGCTCCGGTAGCAGTGGAGCATGTGATCGGGAACGTGCCGGCGGTCCGCCTCCGTGGTATCGGGGCGGTTGACCATGTGTCCGCGGTAGACGGCGAGGGGGCGTCCGTCGACCGTCTCCGTCGGCTCCGACCTGGGTTTCGCGTACTGTCCGGCTATCCTGCCGACCCGCACGACCGGGTTTCCCGTGGTCAGTTGCCACATGCCCGCCAGTGCGTCGATCAGCCCCATCGTGCGTCCGACCGCGTCGGGGGCCGACTGCTCCGGGTCTTCCGCGCAGTCGCCCACCTGGACGATGTCGAGCCCGCCGAGCGCGCACCGCGACAGGATGCCGCGCAGCTCGTCGACCTCCGCCGCGGTGACGAGCCCCGGGGACTTGGCCAGGACGCGCCTGCACTCCCTGGCTCGTTCCCCGTCCTCCCACACCGGCTGCTGCCGCGCGGGCAGCCGGCGCCACTCGTCCATCTCCGCTTCGCTCAGGGGGAGTGTGAAGCCCGAGTCGTTCTTGTCGTGGTGCGCGGGGCGGGACGTCTTCATCATCGGGCGCCCTTGGGGATGTCGCGGGCGGCAGCGCCCTGGGTGGACGCGCTCTCATGTCCTCGGCACAGCCGCAGGACGGCCACGGCGACGCCCTCGCCCGCTGCGCCGAGCCGGTCGCGGAAGTGACCGCGCACCTCGCTCTCGCGTCCGTGGGCGAGGCGCCGTCCGTGGTCGGCGATCCGGGCCTGCTGTACCTGCGCGGAAAGGCGGGCGCGCTGGCCGAGCAGGTCGATGAGCACGGTGTCGATCTCGTCGATGCGCGAACGCAGGTGCGCGATGCGCCCGTTGTCGGACATGGCGAATCCTCCCTGAACGGGTGGCCGGGGGCGGGGGCACCGGACATCCGGTGCGGTGATGTATTCCGGCTACCCTGGCCGAAGTCGCGTAGAAGGGCGTACAGCGGGACGCGGAAGCATCCGTGTACCACCGCCCGGTGCGCATGGTTTGCCCCTGTGATGAAAGAGGCCCGGAGGTGGCGGTGCTCACCGGGCTGCCGCGGTGTGGCTCTGCCCGGGCCCTGCCACGGGGGCACGGGGGCACGGGGGCACGCCCCCCCCCGCGAGGCCCTGCGCGGGGTTCTTCCGGGGGGACGGCGGAAGGGGCCGGCCGTGGCGCGATGAGTTTCGTGGACCGGGGCGGTCTTATGTGTCGCAGCCGCCCACCCCGGGTCCGGCACCGCCGAGGAGGCAGACGATGACCGCGAAGATCACCCAGAAGATCACCCCCTTCCTCTGGTTCGACAGCCAGGCCGAAGAGGCGGCGAACCACTACATCGCCATCTTCGGCGGCGACTCCCGGATCCTGGGGATCACCCACTACGCCGCCTCCGCCCCCGGCGATACCGGCACGGTCATGACCGTCGACTTCCAGCTCGCCGGCCAGCGGTTCACCGCGCTCAACGGCGGCCCCCAGTTCACCTTCACGGAGGCGGTCTCGCTCGCGGTGAGCTGCGCGGACCAGGAGGAGATCGACCGGTTCTGGACGGGACTGGGCGAGGGCGGCGAGGAAGGACCCTGCGGCTGGCTCAAGGACAAGTACGGGCTGTCCTGGCAGATCGTCCCCGCCGAGCTGCCCGAGCTGCTGGGCTCCGGCGCGGAGAAGGCCGACCGGGTCATGGCCGCCGTGATGGACATGAAGAAGCTGGACCTGAAGACGCTGCGGGACGCGTAGGCGCAAGCGCGAGGGGCGGGGCGCGCGGGCCGGGCCCGGCGGACGACGGGATCCGGCCGACCGCGCTGAGCATGACCCAGGGTGGGCGCCCGTGTCAGGGGCGCCCCGGATAACCTCTGGCGCATGTCGCCGAGTTCGCCCCTGCCCCCCTCTCCGCCCCCGGTCGCACTGCGCACCTGGCGCGACCGCAACGCGCTGCTCGCCGACCGGGCCCAGGCCCTGGAGGTGCTGCTCCGGGGGTACTTGGGCGCGGGCCGGCTGTGGCTGCTCTGGCTGTGGGCGGCGCTCTTCGCGCTGGGCTGGTCGCTGGTCGGCGCTGCGCTGACCTCCCTCACCGATGTGCTGAGCGCGATCGTGGGAGGGCTCTTCCTGCTGCTGGGTCTCGGCGTGATGATCCCGGCCGGACTCGCCGTCGGGTTCGGCCTGCGCAAGGACCGACGTATACGCCAACTCATGCGCCAGTGGGCCGAGTTGGACCGCGATCCGGTGCTCGACCGGAACCTGGTCAGGCCCGCCCTGAGCCTGGCGTGGCTCATACCATCGGTGCTGCTGTGCGGGGCGGGTCTCGCCGTCTGCCTCGTGCTGCCCGCGACCGCGGATCCGGGCCACGACACGTACGCCCTCGTCGCCTACGGCATGGGGCTCGGCCTGATCTGCTGGCTCACCGGGCTCGTGGGCGTGGCCAAGGCGGCGGCGTACCGGCGCTGGGTGCAGCGCTGCCTCGGGGCGCGCACCACGCTGGGCCTGCGCGGGTGACCCGGCTCTATTCTGGGGAGGCCGCGGCGTCACGCGGTGACACATTCCGGGGGAAGGGCAGCCGCTGTGCAGTGGTACTGGTGGATTCTGATCGTGTTCTGGATGGGCGGGTTCGGGTGGGCGATCGACAACGCCCGTACCGCTCTGCGTACGCGGCACGAGCGCAAGATGGAGCGTCTTGAGGCGGCGAAGCAGGAACGTCTCGCCCTGGAATCCGCGCACAAGGCGCCCGAGCCGGTGTGCGGCTGCACGCACCATTTGGCCAAGCACGACAAGGCCGGCAAGTGTCATGAGCGGGTGGAGGTTCCGGTCGCGTGGGACGAGAGCAAGAAGCCGCTGCGGTTTGAATCCGGCCAGTGCAACTGTCAGCAATACGTCGGGCCGCAGCCCCTCTCCCAGGTCTACGCGGATCCCCTGACCGACCTGTCCTGACCCGCGTCGCCTCGCGTCAGGGGCGTATGGGCGCGTCGCCTCGCGTCACGGGCGTACCGGATTGCCGATGAGCATCGTGGGGGCGCCGGCCACCCTGGTCAGGAAGACCGTGGCCGAACGCGGTCCCGCCGGCTTCACCCGTCGGCGTACCTCCTCCGGCTCCACCGCCGACCCCCGCTTCTTCACGGTCAGCACCCCCACCTCCCGCTCCCGCAGCAGCCCCTTCAACTTCTTGAGGTTGAAGGGGAGTTGGTCGGTGATCTCGTACGCGGAGGCGTAAGGAGACGCGTACGGCTCGTCACTCGTCACGTACGCGATCGTCTCGTCGATCAGCCTCCCCCCGCACCGCTGTGCGATCTCGGCGACCAGATGGGCGCGGATGACCGCGCCGTCCGGCTCGTACAGATAGCGCCCCACCGGCCCCACCGGCGGCGCGGCGAGCGGCGCGGCCGTCCACAGCGAGGCGGACGCGGGCAGCAGCGTCGCGCGGACCGCGCCGGGCGTCACGCCCGTGCCGAACCACAGCACCGCCTCCTTCACGTCGCCCCCGTCCGAGATCCACTCCGCCTCGGCCCGCGGCGGGATCGCCTCGTGCGGGATGCCGGGGGCGACCTTCAGCGCCGCGAAGGGCGCGGCGAGGGCCGCCGAGGTCGCCCAGGACAGCGGCGGCGAGTACGCCTCAGGGTCGAAAATCCTGCCCCGCCCGCCTCGTCGCGCCGGGTCCACGAAGACCGCGTCGTAGGGCGCCGTGTCGATGTCGGTCACGTCCGCGCAGCGCACCTCGATCAGGTCTCCGAGGCCAAGTGCCTCCGCGTTGGCGCGGGCCACCGCCGCCGTCAGCGGGTCGCGGTCGACCGCGAGGACGCGGATTCCGGCCCGCGCGAGCGCCAGCGCGTCGCCGCCGATGCCGCAGCACAGATCCGCGACCGCGCGCACTCCCCGTGCGCTGAACGTCTTCGCGCGGTGCGTGGCCACCGAGGCGCGGGTGGACTGCTCGACGCCGTTGGGCGTGAAGAACATCCGGTACGCGTCCGCCGCGCCGAACTTCGCCACCGCGCGCTGCCGCAGCCGCGCCTGCCCCAGCGCCGCCGACACCAGCCCCGCGTCGTGCTCGCGGCGCAGCCGGGTGGCCACCGCCAGCTCCTGGGCCGGGTCGTACGCGCGCAGGGACGCGAGCAGCGCCCGGCCCTCGTCGGTCAGGAGCAGGGCGAAGGTGTCGAGGTCGTTCACCCCGTCATTGTCGTCCAGCGCGCGACCCGCTGTGGGCCAGGCGGGCGATGGTGGGGTCCGTGGCGGCGGTGTCGCCGGGGCCGGCGGGCGCGCGCCTGACAGGATGCGGCGCCATGCAACTAGTACGACAAAAGGGAAAAAACAGGACCAAGGCCGCCTGTGCCGTCCTGGGGCTCGCCGCCGCCCTGCTCGCCTCCGGGTGCTCCTCCGAGGACGCGGGCCACGGCCGGCCCGGGCCGGGGGCCGCCAAACAGGGGCCCGCCGGCGCGCTCGCCGACTACTCCGCGCAGCTCAAGCAGGCCGAGGCCGCCCGGCTCGCGGCCGTCAAGAAGTGGGGTCTCGCCAAGCCGCCCCTGCTCGCGCCCCCCGTGCCCGCCGTCAAACCGAAGATCACCAACCGCCCGGGGTTCGAGACCGACGGCGGCGACTCGCTGCCGCCCGTCTTCACCACCGTCCCCACCAAGGACAAGATCGTCTTTCTGACGATCGACGACGGCGCCGAGAAGGACCCCACCTTCCTGAAGATGATGCAGGAACTGCGCATCCCCTACAGCGCGTTCCTCAGCGACTACCTGGTCAAGGACGACCACGAGTACTTCAGGAAGATGCAGAGCCTCGGCGTCACGCTCAACAACCACACCCTCAACCACCGGTACATGCCCGCGCTCTCCTACGACGAGCAGCGGCGCGAGATCTGCGACCAGCAGGACAAGATCGGCAAGTGGGCGGGCAAGCGGCCCCGGCTGTTCCGGCCGCCGTACGGCAACTACAACGAGGACACCCTCAAGGCCGCCCAGTCCTGCGGGATCCAGGCCGCGCCGCTGTGGGCCGAGGAGGCCTTCACCGACCACATGGAGTGGCGCGAGTGGGACCGCGACCTGCACCCCGGCGACATCATCCTGACCCACTTCCGCGGCCGTCAGGACTGGAACGGCACCATGCCCGACATGGTCCGCCAGGTGATGAAGGTGATCACCGACAAGGGGTACGCCGTGGCCCGGCTCGAGGACTACGTGTGACCCGGTCCCGGGAGACGGGATGAGGCGGGCGCACCGGCTGCGGGGCGCCCTGGCCGGGCTGCTCGCGGTCGGTGCGCTGCTCGGCCCGCTGGCCGGGTGCTCGGAGCCGAGCGCGCCCGTCGCCCCCTTCCAGCGGCTCGGGCGCAGGGCCGCCCACCCCACCTCGGTGCCGCGCGCCGGGGCCGCCGCGCGGGTGGCCGCCGCCCGGCGCTGGGGTCTTGCCGCCCCGCTCGCCCCCGCCCCGCGCCCGCCGTCCGGCGGCGCCGGCGCGCGCCTGCCCTTCGTCGTGGACCGGGTGCCGGTACGGGCGAGAGTGGTCTTCCTGACCTTCGACGACGGGCCGGTGACCGACCCCGGCTTCCCGCGGATGATCCGCGATCTTGAGCTGCCCGTCGCGCTGTTCCTCACGAGCGCGAACCCCGGCGGCGCCCTCGCCCCCGACGCCGCGACGCGCGAGCGCCTGGACGAGCTGCGCGCCCTGGGCGCCGGGCTCTACAACCACACCCTGGACCACCGCGACCTGCGGACCCTGGACCACGCGGGCCAGCGGGCGCAGATCTGCGGGCAGCGGGACCGGATCGCCGCCCGGTTCGGCAGCCGTCCGAGACTGTTCCGGCCGCCCTACGGTGCCTACGACGCCACCACGCTGCGGGCCGCGAAGGAGTGCGGGGTGGGCGCGGTCGTCCTGGCCCGCGTCACGATGACGGCCGACGGCCCGCGCTATGCCCGAGGCGCCCGGTCCCTGCGGCCCGGCGACATCGTGCGGGTGCGGCTCGGGCCCGGCGCGGACGCGACCCGGCGGACCGCGCGGGCGCTGGACTACATCCGGACGCGGGGCTTCACGGTGGGCCGGATCGAGGACTACCTCTGACCCACACGGCTGCGACCGGCCCCCGCCTCTTGACCCCCGGCTGCGACCGGCCCCAGCCCCTTGACCCCCGGCTGCGACCGGCCCCCGCTTCTGGTCCGGCCACGCGCCCGCCTCTGCCCCCGCTTCTGACCCGACCGCGCCCCCGCCTCTGGCCCGGCCGCGCCCCTCCGCGCGTCCCGGTCCGATCCGCCGCAGGGGCGCGAGATTGGCACTCCGCTTGACCGAGTGCTAACCGTCGTCCTAGTCTCGCTTCTGGCACTCCCCACCGGAGAGTGCCAACACAGCGACGGGCAGGTCCGGCACCCGCGACGACGGATCCACCTGGTCGCCACCCCAAACAGTTAACCCCGTGAGATCTCCGAAGGGGGAGACCGGATCGTGACGACCGTCAGCTCCAAGGTTGCCATCAAGCCGCTTGAGGACCGCATCGTGGTCCAGCCGCTCGACGCCGAGCAGACCACGGCCTCCGGCCTGGTCATTCCGGACACCGCGAAGGAGAAGCCCCAGGAGGGCGCCGTCCTCGCCGTTGGTCCGGGCCGCTTCGAGAACGGCGAGCGCCTGCCGCTCGACGTCAAGGTCGGCGACGTCGTGCTCTACAGCAAGTACGGCGGCACCGAGGTGAAGTACAACGGCGACGAGTACCTCGTCCTCTCGGCTCGCGACGTGCTCGCGATCATCGAGAAGTAATTACCGAAGCCATTCGGTAATTCATCGAAGTACTTCTTCGAAGCACCTGCTTTGAAAGCTGCGCCCCTGGTCACCCCGCTGATTGCCGGGCGGCGAGGGGCGCAGTGTCATTAACCCGAGTTTTCGAGAGGGCTGAACCGCTCCCATGGCGAAGATCCTGAAGTTCGACGAGGACGCCCGTCGCGCCCTTGAGCGTGGCGTCAACAAGCTTGCCGACACGGTGAAGGTGACGATCGGCCCGAAGGGCCGCAACGTCGTCATCGACAAGAAGTTCGGCGCCCCCACCATCACCAACGACGGTGTCACCATCGCGCGCGAGGTCGAGCTCGACGACCCGTACGAGAACCTGGGTGCCCAGCTCGTCAAGGAGGTGGCGACCAAGACCAACGACATCGCGGGTGACGGCACCACCACCGCCACCGTGCTGGCCCAGGCGCTGGTGCGCGAGGGTCTGCGCAACGTCGCCGCCGGTGCCTCCCCGGCCGCCCTGAAGAAGGGCATCGACGCCGCGGTCAAGGCCGTCTGCGACGAGCTCCTGGCGACCGCGCGTCCCATCGACGACAAGACCGACATCGCCGCCGTCGCCGCGCTGTCCGCCCAGGACAAGCAGATCGGCGAGCTCATCGCCGAGGCGATGGACAAGGTCGGCAAGGACGGTGTCATCACCGTCGAGGAGTCCAACACCTTCGGCGTGGACCTGGAGTTCACCGAGGGCATGGCCTTCGACAAGGGCTACCTCTCGCACTACATGGTCACCGACCAGGAGCGCATGGAGGCCGTCCTCGACGACCCGTACATCCTGATCAACCAGGGCAAGATCTCCTCGATCCAGGACCTGCTGCCGCTCCTGGAGAAGGTCATCCAGGCCGGCGCCTCCAAGCCGCTCCTGATCATCGCCGAGGACGTCGAGGGCGAGGCCCTTTCGACCCTGGTCGTCAACAAGATCCGCGGCACGTTCAACGCCGTGGCCGTCAAGGCCCCGGGCTTCGGCGACCGCCGCAAGGCCATGCTCCAGGACATCGCCACCCTCACCGGTGCGACCGTCATCGCCGAGGAGGTCGGCCTCAAGCTCGACCAGGCCGGTCTTGAGGTGCTGGGCACCGCGCGCCGCGTCACCATCACCAAGGACGACACCACGATCGTCGACGGCGGCGGCAACAGCGCCGACGTCGAGGGCCGCGTCAACCAGATCAAGGCCGAGATCGAGGCCACGGACTCCGACTGGGACCGCGAGAAGCTCCAGGAGCGCCTCGCGAAGCTGGCCGGCGGCGTGTGCGTGATCAAGGTCGGTGCCGCCACCGAGGTCGAGCTCAAGGAGCGCAAGCACCGTCTGGAGGACGCCATCTCCGCGACCCGCGCCGCGGTCGAGGAGGGCATCGTCTCCGGTGGTGGCTCCGCCCTGGTGCACGCCGCCAAGGTCCTGGAGGGCAACCTCGACAAGACCGGCGACGAGGCCACCGGTGTCGCGGTCGTGCGCCGCGCCGTCGTCGAGCCGCTGCGCTGGATCGCCGAGAACGCCGGCCTCGAGGGCTACGTCATCACCTCCAAGGTGAGCGAGCTCGACAAGGGCTTCGGCTTCAACGCCGCCACCGGTGAGTACGGCGACCTGGTCAAGGCCGGCGTCATCGACCCGGTCAAGGTCACCCGCTCCGCCCTGGAGAACGCCGCCTCCATCGCCTCCCTGCTGCTCACGACCGAGACCCTGGTCGTCGAGAAGCCGGCCGAGGAGGAGCCCGAGGCCGGCCACGGCCACGGTCACGGCCACTCCCACTGACCCCAGGTCAGCGGTAGCTCCGCACAGCTGAGGCCCGGCATCCCCTTCGGGGGGCTTGGGTTCAGGGGGTTGTCGCAACACCACTGGGTTTCAGGTGGTGAGTAGATCACGTAGACGCTCGGCTGGGGTATCCCAGTCGAGCGTCTT
>NZ_JBIAGO010000007.1:0-344211 GCF_042869775.1 Streptomyces sp. NPDC006711 | reverse complement strand
CCGCAGCCGGGGCCCCTGGGGCTCCGCCCCAGACCCCGTTCGCGCCTGAAGGGCGCTCGTCCTCAAACTCCCCCAAGGCCTTAAGGGCCAGGGGGTACCCCCATGACGGGCTGGGTATGCGCATGCGGGCCAGCATCGCCCCCTGCCAGGGGCGTGGGAAGTGCCCGGCAGGGTGGGCGTGGGCGCGCCCGAGGGGGCACCCCGGTACCGGGTGTCAGTCGGAGGTGGCACGCTTGTCCCGTGACCGAGATTGACGCAAAGATTGATGCTCTCGTCCCCGCCTGGCTCCACCTCCCCGACATCGCGGAGATGCTGGACGTGGAGGTGACGCGCGTACGGCAGCTGGTCAAGGAGGGCCAGCTCATCGCCGTACGCCGAGGTGAGAACAGGACCCTGCAAGTTCCGGCCGCCTTCATCGACAACGACAAGGTGGTCAAGGGCCTGGCCGGAACCCTGACGCTCCTGAGGGACGACGGCTTCTCCGACGAGGAGATGCTGGAGTGGCTGTTCACTCCCGACCCGTCCCTGCCCGGCACCCCCGCGCAGGCCCTCAGCGAGAACCGCGGCACGGAGGTGAAGCGCCGCGCCCAGGCGCTCGCTCTCTGAGCCGGGCGAGCCCACCCACGAACGCCGGCGAGCCCGCGGTGTACGGTCCGGTCCAGCCGGCCCGTACACCGCGCGGCTTGGCCGAGGACGAAGACAACGGGGGACCTTCCATGCCCACGGCCCGTGAGCAGCTTGCCGACGCCCGGCTCTACCTGTGCACCGACGCGCGCAGGCGCCAGGGCGACCTGCCCGAGTTCCTGGACGCCGTGCTGTCGTCCGGCGTGGACATCGTGCAGCTGCGGGACAAGGGCATGGAGGCCGCCGAGGAGCTGGACCACCTGGCCGTGTTCGCGGACGCGTGCCGCCGGCACGGCAAACTGCTCTCGGTGAACGACCGGGCCGACGTCGCGCACGCCATCGGCGCCGACGTGCTGCACCTGGGCCAGGGCGACCTGCCGGTGCCCGCCGCCCGCGCCATCCTGGGCGACGCGGTGCTGATCGGCCGCTCCACGCACGCCGGAGCGGAGGCGGACGCGGCCGCGTCCCAGCCGGGCGTCGACTACTTCTGCACCGGCCCGTGCTGGCCCACCCCGACCAAGCCGGGCCGCCACGCCCCGGGTCTCGACCTGGTGCGCCACACCGCCTCGCTCGGCACCGCCCGGCCCTGGTTCGCCATCGGCGGCATCGACGCGAGCAACCTGGAGCAGGTCCTGGACGCGGGCGCGGACCGGGTCGTCGTCGTACGGGCGATCACCGAGGCCGACGACCCGGCCGCCGCCGCCGCGGACCTGGCCAAGCGCGTCAGGGAACGGATCCGATAGCCAAGCGCGCCCCCGAAGCAGTCCGGAAGGGCAGCCCGCGCCGCCGCGCGTGAACGGCTTCTGTCCGAGGAGTGGACAGTAGTCCGACAATGTGGACAATTTACCCCTCTTCTCTTGGGGGGCCGTCCACCCCTGGCTAACCTGCCAGTATGGCCCTTGGCACAGCTTCCACCAGGACTGATCACGCGCGAACCGTGCGCGACATGCTCGCTACCGGCGAGACCACCTACTCCTTCGAGTTCTACGCGCCCAAGACCGAGAAGGGCGAGCGGAACCTCTGGAACGCGCTGCGCCGGGTCGAGGCGGTCGCCCCCGACTTCGTCTCCGTGACGTACGGGGCCGGCGGCACCACCCGTACCGGAACCGTCGAGGCCACCCAGCAGATCACCGAGGACACCACCCTCACCCCGGTCGCCCACCTCACCGCCGTCGGGCACTCGATCGCCGAACTGCGCCACACGGTGGGCCAGTACGCCGACGCGGGGATCCGCAACATCCTCGCGGTGCGCGGCGACCCGAAGGGCGACCCCATGGGCGAGTGGGTCAAACACCCCCAGGGTGTGACGTACGCGGCCGAACTGGTCTCGCTCATCCGGGAGTCGGGCGACTTCTGCGTCGGCGTCGCGGCCTTCCCCGAGATGCACCCCCGCTCCACCGACTGGGACTCCGACATCCGCAACTTCGTGGCCAAGTGCCGCGCGGGCGCCGATTACGCCATCACGCAGATGTTCTTCGAGCCGGCGAACTACGCCCGGCTGCGCGACCGGGTCGCGGCGGCCGGCTGCGAGACCCCGATCATCCCCGAGGTCATGCCCGTGACCAGTGTGAAGCAGCTGGAGCGCCTGCCCCAACTGAGCACCGCGGTCTTCCCGGACGCCCTTCGGGACCGGATGCTGGCGGCCAAGGACGACCCGGCCGCTGTACGCTCCATGGGCATCGAGTTCGCCACCGAGTTCTGCTCGCGGCTGCTCGCCGATGGCGTACCAGGGTTGCACTTCATTACCCTCAACAACTCCACGGCGACGCTCGAAATCTACGAGAATCTCGGCCTGCACCAGCAGGCGTAGCCGGAAACCGGTACCCGGGTCGGGGGACAGCCGCACCCGGGGCAGGAGAAGAGGGGCGTACATGGGCTGGACGGTCCTCTACATCGCGTTCGCGATCGTCGCACTGTGGCTGCTGGGGGAGGTACTGCTCCAGTACAAGGCGCGCCTGCGCTGGCGGCTGCTGGCCTTCACCGGATTCCTCGGCGTGGTCCTCGGCGTCCTGCTGTCGTCGGTCCTCGTGATCGTCCTGGGCGTGCTCACCTTCGCCGTCGGCCAGACGTACGTCACGCTCTCCTTCCGCAAGGGCTTCTCGACGGGCTGGGCGCTGGGCGGCAGGCCGGGCGCGAGCCGCCGTCGCAGGGCCGCCCGCAAGGGCGAGCGCCCGGCGGAGCCGGTCCTTGAGGTCAGCGACCTCCAGTACGAGGGCGCGGGCGAGACGGACGCCGCCCCCTTCACCCCGGACCACGAGGGCCAAACGCCGCACGGCGACGCGGTCTACGAGCCGCTGCCCCTGCCCGACGAGACCGGCCAGTACGGCATCTACACCCCCGCCCAGCACCCCGAAGCGCCGGCGCATGCCCCCTACGGCGCGTACGACCCGCAGCAGCCCTACGCCGACCCCTACGCCCCGCAGTACGACGAGAACGGCGCGGACCGGCAGCAGTACGCCGCCTACTCCGACCCGTACATCGGCAGCGGCGGCGGCTCCTACGGCGGCCACGACGGCCATGACGCCTACGACAGCTTCGGCGGCCGGCAGCAGCCCTACGCCGACCCGTCGGCCGCGCAGTACGGCACGGACACCCCGCCCGGCGGCGTCTGGGTGCCCCAGCAGCGCGAGGGTGAGCAGGCGTACGCCCCCTACGAGCAGCAGCCCCAGCAGCCGTACGACCCCCACCACCTGAACCAGCCGTACGACCCGAACGCTCCGGTCCACCCGAACGCCCAGGTCCCCCCGGACGCGCCCCCGGTCCACCCGGATGCGTCCTACCGGCCCGAGCAGCAGCAGAACTACCGGTACTAGCCCGGCTCCCCACAGCCCGGGGGCGAGGGCCGGGGGCGAGGGCCGGGGGTCACTGGGAGCCCCGGAAGTCCTCCCCCTCGACGATCAGGCCGGCCACCAGCGCGCCCGACATCCCGGCGTGCGCGAGCCCGCCGCCGGGGTGCGCCCAGCCGCCCGCCAGGTGCAGGCCCGGCAGGGCCGTGGAGTTGGCGGGGTGCAGCAGCGCGGCGCGGGCGCCGGCCAGCGAGGGCGCCGGCACCGAACCGCTCTCCGCGCCGGTCGCCTCCGCCACCCGCACCGGGGTGCGCACCTCCTGCCACAGCAGCCGCTCCCGCAGCCCGGGCACGGCCCGTGCGGCGGCGGTGATCAGCTCGTCCGCGTACCGCGCGATCAGGGCCTTCTCGGTCCAGTCGACCGGGCCGTGCGGGGCGACCGTCGCCGTCAGGGTCACCGCCTCGTGGTCCTCGTCCGGCCGCACCGCCGGGTCGTCGGGGCGCAGCACCGTGACCGTGGGCGCCCCCGCGCCCGGGCCCGTGAAGACCGCGCGGGCCTCGGCCGCCGCGTCCGGCGAGTGGACCACCGTGCGGTGCGCGGTGCCCTCGGGCCGTGCGCCGCGCAGCGCGAGCAGCACGGTGAACCGGCTCGGCCGGGCCGCCTCGTCGGGACCGACCCTGCCCGTCTCCCACAACGTGCGCCCCGGCAGCATCCGTCGCAGCCCGCGCGGATCGGCGCCGCACACCACGCGGTCCGCCTCCACGACCGTGCCGTCGGCGAGCTCCACGCCCGCCGCGTGGCCGTCCTTCTCCCTGATCAGGGTCACCTCGGCGTCGAAGACGAACGTGACCTTCCGGGCCAGACAGCGCTCGTACATCGCGCGCGCCAACTCCCGCATGCCGCCGCGCACATACCAGCTGCCGAAGGCGTGCTCCATGTACGGCAGCACGGCCGCGGCGGCCGGGACCGATGCCGGATCCAGGCCGTACTCGAGGGCGTAGCTCTCCAGGAGCGCGCCGAGCCGCCCGCCGCCCAGCTCCTGGACGGCGATCTCGTGCAGGGTGGCGGCCTGGCGGGGCGGCCTGAGCAGGCGGCGCTGCTTGAGCGCGGGGTAGGGCTCGCGGGCCAGCACCTGCCAGTTGGGCCACAGAGGCTCTTCCAGGAGCGGGCGGCGCGTGCGGTCCCAGGTCTCCCTCGCGCGCCCGAGGAAGGCCCCCCACCGCTCGCCCGCGCCGGCGCCCAGGGCGTCGTCGAGGGCGGAGATCACGCCCGCGCGCGAGGCGTTGGGCAGCGAGACCTCGCTGCCGTCGGCGAACACATGGCGCGAGGCCGGGTCCACCGGGGCGAGCTCGACGCGGCTCTCCAGCGGCTCCTTGCCGGTCTTCACGAACAGGTCCCGGTAGACGGCGGGCAGCCGCAGCAGAGCGGGGCCGGTGTCGAAGACGAACCCGTCCCGCTCGAAGCGCCCCAGCGCGCCGCCGTACGTCGACGAGCGCTCGTACACCGTCACCCGGTGGCCTGCCACGGCCAGCCGGGCAGCCGCCGCCATGGCGCCCGCACCGGCGCCGATCACCGCAATCCGTGCCATGTCAGCGACTTTATCCGCCGCCACTGACACCTCACTCGGGCGGCCGCGCCACCCCGGCCGAGGCCAGCCGCTTCTCCTCCCGGCGCTGCGCCCTGCGCCGCCGAAAACGACGGATCCGGCGCCACAGCACGACCAGTATCACGACCCCGAGCACGAGCAGCGTGCCCGCGATCACGGCCGCCGCGACCGGATGGAAGAGCGCGAAGACGATGAGCCCGGCGACGCCCAGGTCCTCGGCCGTGCTCAGCGCGATGTTGCTGAACGGCTCGGGCGAGGTGTTCACCGCCATCCGCGTCCCGGCCTTGACCAGATGGCTCACCAGCGCCGTCGAACCACCCACCGCCCCGGCCGCGAGGTCGGGCAGCGAACCGTTCTGTCCGGCGAGCAGCGCGCCCACGACCGCGCCCGCGACCGGCCGGATCACCGTGTGCACGGAGTCCCAGACCGAGTCGACGTACGGGATCTTGTCCGCGACCGCCTCGCAGAGGAAGAGCACGCCCGCGACGATCAGGACATCGGGCCGCTGAAGGGCCCCGGGCACGTCGTCGGTGAGACCGGTGGCACCGAAGATGCCGAGCAGCAGGACCACCGCGTAGGCGTTGACCCCGCTCGCCCAGCCGCTGGTGAAGACGAGGGGGAGTACGGACACGCCCCAGATCGTAGCCAGTCGCGGGCCGCGCGGAATGAGGCCGTGCGCCCAGGTCTGAGTATCCGTACCTAGATGACCAGATGAGTACCCGCACGGATGGGCTTACACCTGTGGGGACGGGAGAGTGGAGGCCACGGAAGGGGCGCGGCGCGGGTACCGCCGGCACGGGGCGGCGGAACCGGCGCGGCTCCCCGGATGTGACGGGGTCGGGGGAGACCCGGGGGAACACGCGAGAAGAGCGCCGGGCCGGCGCGGTCCAGGGGGATTGGACCGCGCCGGCCCGGCGTGCTGTCGTGACGGGGTCCGGCTAGCGGCCGCCCACCCGGCCGTGCAGCAGCCGGGAGAGCGCCGCGTGGACGTCGTCCAGGGAGCGCTCGCTCTGGAAGGCCTGCCAGTCGAGCGCGGCCACCAGGACCATCCCCACCAGCGCCGCCGCCGTGAGCGGAATGTCGATCTCCTCGCTCAGCTCGCCCGCCGCCACCGCGTCCCGCAGCACCCGCTCCACCACGGCCACCGCCTCCTGGCGCACCACCAGCAGGGTGGACTGCCAGGCGCGGTTGGTGCGCCACAGCTCGGCGACGTAGAGCTGGGTGAAGGCCGGATAGCGGTGGATGAAGTCGAGACCGGCCCGGATCATCGCGTCCAGGGCCTCGATCCCGGTGCCGCCGCGCTCGGCGGTCTCGTCCGCGGCCGCCTGCAAGGAGGCGGTCAGCAGACCCACGCCATGGCGCAGCAGCTCCTCGAAGAGCTCGGTCTTGCTCTTGAAGTTGTAGTAGACCGTGCCCTTGGCGACGCCGGCCCGCTCCGCGATCTCGTCGACCGTGGTGGCCGAGAAGCCCTGCTCGGCGATGAGCGTCACGGCGGCCTCGTAGAGCTTCTGCCGGGTCGCCTGCCGTCTGGTGCTGCTGCTCTCCATGGCGTCGATTCTCACAGGCTCAGCTCGGGGTGCAGCCGGTCCAGCGTCCACACCTGCTTCTGCCGGGCCGACAGCGCGGTCAGCGCGAGGGCGCCGACGGTGAACGCCGCAAGGACCGCGCAGCCCTGCCACACCACTCCCAGGTCGCCGCCGGTGATCAGCCGGCGCAGGCCGTCCACGACGTAACTCATGGGCAGATAGGGGTGGATGGCGTTGAAGAAGGCCGGGCTGGTCTGGACGGGATAGGTGCCGCCCGCCGACGTCAGCTGGAGCATCAGGACGGCGAGCACCAGGATGCGCCCGGCCGCGCCGAACTTGGCGTTCAGCCACTGCACGATCGCCGCGAAGCAGCAGGACGTCAGCGCCAGATAGCCCAGTGTTCCGGCGGTGCGCCGCATTTCGAGCCCCAGCCCGAAGTGCAGCACCGACATCAGCGCGGCGACCTGGAGCAGGCCGATCGCCGCCACCGGCAGCCACGCGGCGAACGCGATCCGCCAGGCCGACGCGCCGGCGGCCAGGGCGCGCCGGTTGAGCGGCTGGATCAGCATGTACGCGACCATCGCGCCCACCCACAGGGAGAGCGGGATGAAGTACGGGGCGAAGCCGGTGCCGTAGTTGGGCGCCTTGTGCATCGCCTGGGAGGCCAGCTTGACCGGGTCGGCCATCACTTCGGTGCGCTGATCGCGCTGCTGCTTGTCGTAGTCGGGGATCTTGCCGACGCCGTCGTGCAGGCCGTTGGAGAGCTGGACCGAGCCGTCGGAGAGCTTGACGATGCCGCCGTCGAGCGCGCCCGCGCCCTGCTCCAGTTTGCCGACGCCCTTGTCGAGGTCGGTGGAGCCGGTCTTGGCGCGGCCGAGGCCCGTGTGGATGTCGCGCGCGCCCTTGGCGACGTCGTGCGCGCCCTTGTTGAGCTTGTTGATGTCGGCGACCTGCTTCTCCAGGTCGCCCGAGAGGTGCGGCGCCTTCGCGGTCAGGTCCCTGGCCTTGGTCTGGAGGTCTTCGAGGCTCTTGTCCAGCTTTTTGAAATCACCCCCCTGGTCCTTGACAAGATTGTTGACGTCCTCGGTAAGGGTGGCGCCGGTGGCCATCGCCTTCTTGGCGTCCTTCAGCTTCGGGCAGACCTGGCCCTCGGTGGAGGTGTCCACACAGAGCTGCTGATAGAGGGCGTCCAGGTCCTGGGAGGCCTTGCGGGTGCCGGCCGCCGCGGCGGGGGCGAGGTCGATGATGTGGGTGAGCTGGTCGCGTACCGGCTGGATCGAGTCCGCGAGGAGCTTCGCCGCGTCGCCGACCGCCTTGCCGTTGTCC
This sequence comes from Streptomyces sp. NPDC006711, assembly GCF_042869775.1. Classification (NCBI taxonomy): domain Bacteria; kingdom Bacillati; phylum Actinomycetota; class Actinomycetes; order Kitasatosporales; family Streptomycetaceae; genus Streptomyces; species Streptomyces sp. NPDC006711. The sequence goes on along the minus strand of NZ_JBIAGO010000007.1, from coordinate 336,343 downwards.
TTGAGGTACGGACGTACCTGCCCGGCCACGCCGTTGACCTGGTCGGCGAGCTTCTGGGTGCCGTCGGCGACCTGCTGGGCGCCGCTCGCCAGCTTGCCCGCGCCGGTGTCGAGTTCGGAGATGCCGCCGGCCAGCTTGCCGCTGCCGTCCTTGGCGTCCTTGAGCTTGTCGGCCAGCTGCTTGGAGCCGTCCTTGGCCTTGTCGAGCCCGTCCTTGAGGTCGCCCGCGCCCTCGGCGGCCTTCTCCGTGGAGTCGTGGAGGTCGCCGAACGAGATGAAGATCTTGTCGAGGAAGGACCGCGACGCCTTGGACGAGGCGGCGGCGCGCACCTCGGAGAAGACCGAGCGGGAGATCGAGCCGACGATGTAGTTGTTGGCGTCGTTGGTCCGCACCTGGAGCGCGCCCGTCTCGGGGGAGTCCCCGGAGCTGGACGCGATCCTCTTGCTGAAGTCGGCCGGCATCGTCAGGGACAGGTAGTACGTGCCCTTCTCCAGGCCCTCGCGCGCCTGCGCGTCACTGACCTCGTGCCACTCGAAGGTCTTGCTGTCGCGCAGCTTCGCGCTGAGGTCGTCGCCCGCGTGGAGCTTCTGCCCGGCGGCGTCGGCGCCCTTGTCGTCGTTGACCAGGGCCACCGGGATCTTGTCGAGGCGGCCGTAGGGGTCCCAGAACGAGCACAGGTACAGCGCGCCGTACAGGAGCGGCAGCAGGAGCAGCGCGACCAGGGCGGCACGCGGCAGCTTCCCGCGGCCGAACCGTTTCAGCTCAAGCGCTGCCAGTCGTGGCGCACGCATCGGCCGCCCCCTTTTCGCTCGTGGCCCCGTCCTCGGCGCCGGCTTCTGTCGTCGTCACGGTGGTGTCGGCCCCGGCCGGTGCCTCGGCGCACACCGCGAGCACCGTGGTGCCGGCGTCCGCGAGGGAGCGCAGCAGCGCCCAGGCGGCGGTGCGTTCGCCGTCCGCGAGCTTCATGTCGGTGTCGTCCACCGCGAGCAGGCGGGGCCGCTGGATCAACGCGAGAGCCACCGTGAGCCGCAGCGCCTCGAGCCGTTCCAGGTCGCGTACGGCGGTGCGCTCGCGCTTGGGCAGCGCGGCGAGGTCGAACCCCGCGCCGGCGAGCGCCTGGTCGATCAGGGCCTTGGCCTCGGCCCGGCGGCGGGCGGGGGAGCGCAGGAGCGCGCGCACCGAGCCGTCGTAGCGGCGCTTGAGCATCACGCGCTCGCGCAGGTGCTCGGCGACGGTCAGGGCGGGGTCGAGTTCGCTGACCCCGGGTACCTGGGCGAGCGCGCTGATGCGCCGCACGGCGGCCATCGCGCGGGGCAGTTGGTGCTCGTCCACCCGGGCCCAGCCCTCGGCGGGCTTCATCCGGCCGGTGAGGGCGAGCAGCAGGCAGGTGCGGCCGGAGCCGGAGGGGCCGGTGACCGCGACGAGCGAGCCGGGGGCCGCGTCGACGCTCACGCCCCTGAAGACCCAGCCGCGTGGTCCCTTGAGCCCGAAGCCCTCGGCGCGTATCGCCGCGCCGCTCACTTCCGATTGCGGGCTGTCCATACTCTCCCGATTCCCCCCTGCTCTCGCGTCCCCCGGACCGGATCCCCCGGTCCACTTTTGAACTGACTGGTCAGTACAAAAGATAGCCGCACCTGCCGAATGGGGCAAAGCAGCAGGTCAGAGAGGGATTCGGGGGTAATTGTCAGTGGTGCCCCTCACCATGGGCACATACGGCCACAGCGCCGTCACTCGACGACAGGAGGTTCGTCATGGCCAGCTCCCACGCAGCAGCTGTACCCCGGCGCCGCGCAAGCAGCCCTGTCCCCTCACTGAACGGTCCCGCGGGCGGTCCCGCGAGCGATGTCCACCCCGTCCTGCGGCGGGCGGGCGCGCCGCCCGCCGCCCTCGATCTGCTCGCCCAGGCACGCGGCGGCCTGGACGAGGCGGCCCGCCTCGACGCCCCCAACGAGCGGTACGCCACGGCCCACCTGGCCGCCCTGCGCACCGCCGCCGCCGTCCTCGCCGCGCGCGGGCGCCCCGAGGCCGGCCCGCGCCAGCGCCGGCGCATCCGCAGCGCCTGGGAAGTGCTGCCGGAGATAGCGCCCGAACTGGCGGAGTGGAGCGCGCTGTTCGCCTCCGGTGCCGAGCGGCGGGCCCGCGCCGAGGCCGGCATCCAGGGCGCGGCCACCACCCGGGACGCCGACGATCTGCTGCGTGACGCGGCGATGTTCCTCCGCCTGGTCGAACGCCTGCTGGTCCTTCAGCCCGTACTGCCCCAGCCCAGGGCGCGCGAGCGGGATGCGCGGGGGGAGGGGCGAGGGTAGGGGAGCGGGGTGAGGTTCCGCCATCCCCGGCCGGGTGGCGGCTGATCAGGGGTGGGCGGGGAAGGCAATAGGGTGGACGGGGCTTCACCCTTCCCGTTCCCACGCCGCGTCCGCGGCGGCACCGCGCCGAGGAGTCAACTGCCGTGTCGGACCCCATGCGCCCCCGCGCCTCCCTTCGTACCGCCGTGGTCTGGGAGGTCTTGAAGGAAGCGCTCGACCGCCGGGTCGAGGCGACCGGACGCGAGGCGCTCGACGTCCTGGACACCGGCGGTGGCTCCGGCAACTTCGCGGTGCCGCTGGCCACGCTCGGCCACCGCGTCACCGTGGTCGACCCCAGCCCCAACGCCCTGTTCGCCCTGGAGCGCAGGGCCGCGGAGGCCGGGGTGGCCGAGCGGGTCCAGGGCGTCCAGGGCGACGTGCTCGGCCTCTTCGACGTGGTCGAGCGCGGCGGCTATGACGCGGTGCTGTGCCACGGCGTCCTGGAGTACGTCGAGGACCCGGCGGAAGGCGTGCGCAACGCGGTGGACGCGCTGCGTCCGCACGGTGCGCTCAGCCTGCTCGCGGCGGGCCTCGGCGGCGCGGTGCTCTCGCGCGCGCTCGCCGGGCACTTCACCGAGGCCCGGCACGCGCTGTCCGACCCGGCGGGGCGCTGGGGCGCGGGCGACCCGGTCCCGCACCGGTTCACGGCCGAGCAGCTGACCGCGCTCGTCGGCGACGCGGGGGCCACGGCCGGGGCGGTGCACGGGGTGCGGGTCTTCGCGGACCTGGTCCCGGGCGTCCTGGTGGACACCGAGCCCGGCGCCCTCGACGCGCTCCTCAAGCTGGAGGCCGCGGCCGCCGAGCTGCCCGCCTTCCACGCCGTCGCCACCCAGCTGCACGTACTGGGCGAGAAGCGCGGCTGAGCCGGGGCGGGCCGCCCCGGGCGGGCTGATCAGGGGCGCTGTCCCGCATGCGGTACGCCACAGGCCCCCCGATCGGCGGCTTTGCCCCGTATGATCGGGGGACACCGTCCGGCATGACGGATCGACTCTTGGGGAATTGAATCTCCACAGCCGAACCGCCGTGGCGGCCCGGGTGGCGAATTGGCGTAGAGGGCGGGTTTCACGGGGGCGATTCCCTGCCTATCCTGAAGGGGCCGCATCCGGTCGCCCCCCGCGACCGACGAGTAGGAGGACTCCGTGCCGCTCTCGGAGCACGAGCAGCGCATGCTCGAGCAGATGGAGCGAGCGCTGTACGCCGAAGATCCCAAGTTCGCGACAGCGCTTGAGGGAAGCGGGCTGCGTACGTACACCCGGCGACGGGTCTACCAGGCAGTCGCCGGCTTCCTGGTGGGTATCGCGCTCCTCATGGCAGGAATGGTCGCGCAGCAGATCTGGATCAGTGTGGTGGGGTTCCTCGTCATGCTCGGATGTGCGGTACTCGCGGTGACCGGCTGGCGCAAGGCGCCGCGGCCCGGTGAACAGGCCCGGGGTTCCGGTGCGGTGCGGCAGGCTCGGCAGCGGAGGTCCATGATGGACCGGATTGAGCAGCGGTGGCAGCGGCGCCGCGACGAGGGGCGCTAGCCCCGCCCCGTCCTGACCTGCACTGAGGGGCGGTCACCTCCGAGGAGGTGGCCGCCCCTCAGCCCTGTACGGGGTCACCCGGGTTCCCTGGGGCTCCGCCCCAGACCCCGTTCGGCCTGAACGCCCTCGTCCTCAATCGCCGGACGGGCTGGGTATGCCGACGTGGGCCAGTACCGCCAGCCTCGTCCTCAATCGCCGGACGGGCTGGGTATGTGCACATGGGCCAGCGCGGATCCCGTCAGGGGCGCGGGGAACTGCGCGCTCAGCCACGCGCGGCCCGCACCCGAAAGGGGTCCCCGGCGGGGCCGAGGGGGCGCATGCGGGCCAGCACCAGCCCTGTCAGGGGCGCGGGGAACTGCGCGATCGGGGCCAGCGGAGGGTCGGGGTCGGTCGTAGCCGGGCCGCGTGGTGGGACAGGGTCGTGCTCAGCCGGGTCCAGTGGCGCGACGCCGACCAGATCACCCGGACGGCTGAGCGCGGGGCCAGGACGGCCCGGAGGGTCCCGAGCCGGGACGCCTGTTCGCGCAGGGCCACCCGCACGCGGGTCACGTCGTCCACGAGCCCGGGGGTCGGCTGCGGATCGGGGGCGTACAGCACACGCTCGACCGCCCCCGCCGCCCGGTGGACGGACGCCGCCGCCGCGCCGTCCAGATGGCCCAGCAGAATGACCCGTACCGCCGCCTTGCGGGGCGTCAGCGAATCGTCGGGCAGGATGCCGTAGTCCCAGGCCGTGTCGGTGATCTCCTGCCAGGCCGCCAGCGTACGGGCCACGGCGTCGGCTGGGGTGCGGCCCCCGGAGCCGAGCCTGCGGGCCCGCACCCGCCCGCGCCACAGCAGCGGCAGCAGCGGCAGGACGAGCAGCGCGGCCACGCCCAGGACCGTACCGATCAGGGCCGGAGCCGAGGGCCCGCTGTCCGTGGGGCCCGCGACACCCGCCGCCGCGGTGGCACCGCAGTCCCCGAGGCGCCGCGCACCGGGCGGACAGGAGTCGGCGACGGACGGCGCCGCCGACGGCTCGGCGGAAGGGCTCCTGGCCGGCCGGGCCGGATTGCTCGGGCTGTCCGCAGGAGCCTGGCTCCGGGTGTAGTCCGGGGCGCTGCCCCGCGTGGGCGTCGGCTCGAAACGCGTCCAGCCCACGCCCTGGAAGTACAGCTCGGGCCAGGCGTGCGCGTCGCGCAGGCCCACCGACATCGTGCCGTCCGAGCGCGGTTCACCGGGAGTGAAGCCGACCGCGACCCGGGCGGGAATCCCAAGCGTGCGCGCCATCGCGGCCATCGCGAAGGAGAAGTGGACGCAGAACCCCTCCTTCTCCTTGAGGAAGTTGGCGATCGCCTCGGTACCGCTGCCCGACGCGACATGCGTGTTGTAGGTGAAGCCGCCGCTGGTGGAGAACCAGTCCTGGAGCTTGACGGCCTTCTCGTAGTTGTTGGCCGCGCCCGAGGTGACCCGCCGCGCGGTGGCGCCGACCACCGAGGGCAGCGAGTCCGGGACGCGCGTGTACTCATCGAGCAGGGCCAAGGGCGGCGTGGGCGCCTGGGCCAGCTGCGTCGCGGTCGGCCGCACCAGAAGACTGGCGACCGTGTACTGCGCGCCCCGGGTCGTCTGCTTGCGGTCGCCCACCAGGGTGCGGCCCACCGGCTCGAACCGCCAGTCGCCCTTGATCTTCACCTGGGTCGCGGGGAAGGGCATCGGCAGCCAGCTCTGCGCGTACCAGCCGGCGGCCGAGACGCTGGTCTGGACTTCGGTCGTGCCGACCGCGGAGCTCAGCCCGTCCGGCGGCGGCAACGGATCGGGCACGTCCGTGATGTGCCGCTCGGAAGACCTCCAGGACGCTCCGTCGAACTCGTCGAGCGCGACGATCCGCAGATACATCTCGTCGCTGTCCTGGGAGTTGGTGTTGTACCGCAGGACCTCGCGGTCCTCGGGCTGGTTCAGGCTGTTCTGCAACGACACCAGCGGGTTCACCGCGGAGATGGTCCCGCCGGCCCCGTCACCGCCCTGGCCGTCGCCGCCGCTGAGCAGTCCGCCGTCCAGCGCCGGCAGCATCGCCGGGATCACCAGCGCGATGCCGAGCGCGAGCGCCCCGATGCGCCGTCCCGTACGGACCGGGGCGAGCGGCGCCGTGTTCTCGAACATGCCCTGCTGGGCCCGGCCAGGCGGGCGCGCCGCGCCGCTGAAGACCCGCCCCCACCGTGCGAGCCGGTCGCGTCCCTCGGCGAGCAGGAGCAGCAGATAGCCGGCGGCCGCGAGCACGAACCAGAGCCAGCTCGCGCCGCCCCCGGAGAGCCCCGCGGCCACCGAGTACAGGGCGAGCAGCGGAAGACCCGCCGGCGCGGCGCTGCGGAACGTCACCGCGAGCGCGTCCACGCAGAGCCCGATGATCAGCACCCCGCCGACCATCATCAGCCGGATGCCCGGTGTCGCGGGAGCCGGGATCGCGTACTGCCCGACGTCCGAACTCCCTTGCTGGAGCAGGGAGTTGAGCTGGACGAAGACGTCGGGGCCCGGCAGTATCCCGCCGATCGCCTGCCGGCGGGCGAACACCACGGTCAGCGTCACCAGGGCCATGACGGCCTGGGCGAGCACGGTGAGCGGCCGGGCCAGCGGCACGCGCCGGGCCAGCGCGCCGACCGCGCTGACGATCGCCAGCAGGAAGGCGGCCTGGACGAGCCAGACGGCCGGGTCCACCAGCGGCAGCATGGAGCACGCCGAAAGGACCGTGGCCGCGTAGGCGCACAGCGCCAGCCGTCCGCGCCCGCTCATGACCATCCCCCCGCCGGGCCGGCCGCGCCACCGGGCGCCGCCTTCGCATGGGTACGTTCCTGGCCCGCCAGGCGCCACAGGTCCGCGAGCAGCGCGCCGGGCCGCACCGGGAGCGCGGTCCACCCCGCCTCGCGCAGCAGCCGCAGGCGCTCATCGACGGGTCCGTGTTCCTGGGCGCCGGGCGCCCACAGCTCGCTGTCGAGCACGAAGGCGACCGCCGCCCCGCTGCGCCGCCGCATCTTCGCCGCGATCGCCGCCTGCTCCTCGTCGAGGTCGCCGAAGAAGGCGACGAGGAGCCCTTCGTTGCCTCGGCGCAGCACGTCGTAGGCGGGCGAGAGGCCGCCGCCGTCGGAGTGGTCGACGACGGCGAGGGTGTCCATCAGCAGGCCGGCCGCCTCCGACGAGTCCTGGCCCGAGCCCGCGAAGCCGCCCGATCCCTCGCCGGGCACCGAGCTGCCGGTGTCGGTCAGGAGCCGTACGGAAAAGCCCCGTTCCAGCATGTGCGTCAGGGCGGAGGCCGCGCCCGAGACCGCCCACTCGAAGGCGCAGTCGGGGCCCGCGCCCACATGCGCGATGGCACGGGTGTCGAGCAGCACGGTGCACCGGGCCCGCTGCGGCTGCTCCTCGCGGCGCACCATCAGTTCGCCGTAGCGCGCGGTGGAGCGCCAGTGCACCCGGCGCAGGTCGTCGCCGTGCCGGTAGCCGCGCGGAATGACGTCGTCCTCGCCGGCCAGGGCGAGGGAGCGGTGCCGTCCGTCGCCGTACCCCGAGGCCTCGCCCGAAAGGCGCACCGGTGGCAGGGGTTCGGTGCGCGGGATGACGGTGAGCGTGTCGTACGCGCTGAAGGCGCGGGTCAGCTCGCACATCCCGAACGGGTCGCTGAGCCGCAGTTGCAGGGGCCCCAGCGGGTAGCGGCCGCGCAGGTCGGAGCGGACCCGGTAGGAGACCTCGCGCCTGCCGCCCGCCTCGACCCGGTCGAGCACGAAGCGCGGGCGCGGCCCGAGCACGTAGGGCACCCGGTCCTGGAGCATGAGCAGGCCGGTGGGCAGCCGCGAGACGTTGTCGATCCGCAGCTGGACGCGGGCCTCGGAGCCGGCCGGGACCCGCTCGGGATCGAGCCGGCGGCTGCCTGCCACGCGGTAGCGGGTGCGGTAGAGCACCACCGTGCAGACCAGCGGCAGCACGGCCAGCAGGAGCCCCACCCGCAGCAGGTCCTCCTGGCCCAGGACGAACGCGCAGACCGCGGCCGCGACACCGGCCGCGAGGAAGGAGCGGCCACGGGTGGTCAGGCCGGTCAGGGCCGTCAACGGGCCGCCTCCGGCCCGGTCGTCGGCGGACTCGGCGGGCACAGCGGGCTCGGCGGGGAGCGCCCCGGCCGTCATCACGGCCGCCGCGGGCCGGGCGGCTGGCGGACGTGCGGCGCTTTGCCGGGCAGCGGGCCTGCGGCCTGCGGGACGGGCGTGTGCCGCAGGATCTCCAGGACCACCTGCTCGGCGGTGCGCCGGGCCAGCTGGGCCTGCGCGGTGGGCAGCAGCCGGTGGGCGAGCACGGCCACGGCGAGCGCCTGTACGTCGTCGGGCAGCGCGTAGTCGCGGCCGCTCAGCGCGGCGGACGCCTTGGCCGCGCGCACCAGGTGGAGCGTGGCGCGGGGCGAGGCGCCGAGCCGCAGATCGGGGTGGCCGCGGGTCGCGCCGACCAGCTGCACCGCGTACCGGCGCACCGCGTCGGCGACGTGCACGCCGCGGACCGCGTCGATCAGTTTGACGATGTCGTGGGCGTGCGCCACCGGCTGGAGGTCGTCGAGCGGCGAGAGCGAGCCGTGCACGTCGAGCATCTGGAGCTCGGCCTCGGGGGTGGGGTAGCCCATCGACACGCGGGCCATGAACCGGTCGCGCTGGGCTTCGGGCAGCGGGTAGGTGCCCTCCATCTCCACCGGGTTCTGGGTGGCCACCACCATGAAGGGGCTGGGCAGTTCGTAGCTCTGCCCGTCAATGGTGACCTGCCGCTCCTCCATCGACTCCAGGAGGGCGGACTGGGTCTTGGGCGAGGCGCGGTTGATCTCGTCGCCGATCACGATCTGGGCGAAGATCGCGCCGGGTTTGAACTCGAAGTCGCGCCGCTGCTGGTCGAAGATCGACACACCGGTGATGTCGGAGGGCAGCAGGTCCGGCGTGAACTGGATGCGCCGCACCGAGCAGTCGATCGACCGTGCCAGGGTCTTGGCCAGCATGGTCTTGCCCACGCCGGGCACGTCCTCGATCAGGAGGTGGCCCTCCGCGAGCAGTACGGTCAGCGAAAGCCGTACGACCTCGGGCTTGCCCTCGATCACGCTCTCCACGGACGCGCGGACGCGCTCCGCCGTGGCGGTCAGATCGCTGAGGCTCGCTCGATCGTCATAGGTCGTCACCCGGCCCTCCTCGGCCCTTTCCTACGGGCCGACGCGCAGCGAACGGCCCGGCCCACCCCGAGATACGGACACCACGGCCGAAGGGTTCGGACCGATGTCACATCCGCATTCTTGTTGCCGTTGCCGCGCCGTGTCACTCGCCTGTGGACAACTGAGGGGGATTCATGGTGAGTTGTCCCCCTATTTACGTCCGGCCCCTCTCCGGGCCGGTCCTCATCCGCCGAAGACCGCTCAGCCGGCGGGGTCGATCTCCCGCAGCAGACCCGTGGTCACGTCGAAGACGAAGCCGCGGACGTCGTCCACGTGCAACAGGAACGGAGAGGTCCGCACCCGCCGCATCGACTGGCGTACGTCCTGGTCGGCGTCGCGGAACGACTCGACGGCCCAGGCCGGGCGCTGGCCCACCTCCACCTCCAGGTCGTGCCGGAAGTCCTCGGTGAGGGTTTCCATGCCGCAGCCCGTGTGGTGCACCAGCATGACGCTGGAGGTGCCCAGCGCGCGCTGACTGATGGTGAGGGACCGGATCACGTCGTCGGTGACCACGCCGCCCGCGTTGCGGATGGTGTGGCAGTCGCCGAGTTCGAGACCGAGGGCTGCGTGCAGGTCGAGCCGGGCGTCCATGCACGCCACGACGGCGACCCGCAGGACGGGGCGGGCGTCCATGCCGGGGTCGGTGAAGGCGGCCGCGTAGTGGCGGTTCGCCTCGACCAGACGGTCGGTCACCGAACCCCCGCTCTCGACGGTCAGGTGCGGACGCTGGGCAGGAGCCTCCGCCGGTATGTGCGCAGGAGTCGACATGTATATGACGGTAGCCGCCGTTGATCTCCCCGTCGCGTCCCGGGGCCGGAAAAAGAGCGTCAACTCGGGCATCTGTGAGGTACCCCACAGGCCTCATCGGGGCACACCCGGACGAGTGAAAAAAGTGCCCGGCGGCGCGCTGGAGGGTTGATTGACCCAAGGGACGAGTGGACTAAAGTGGCGCGAAGTGGGAGGCGTGACACACGCTCTCCCGCCTTGCGCGACCCCATTCTTCCGGGAAGCACGGCCTCCCGGACCATACGTTTACCCGCGTGCGCGGCGCACGTACGGCTCGGCCTCCTCCCGCCCTCCGGTCGGCTGACGCCTCTTTCCCGGCGCCAGCGGTCCGCCCCGTCGGCGGGGCAGCGGGGATCCGGGGCGTACGCGCGGCGGTGCCGGATCCTTGAGAGGGCGGCTTTGAGCCAGCGACACGTCCCGGTGATGCTCCAGCGATGCCTGGACATGTTGGCGCCTGCCCTGACCGAGCCGGGAGCGGTCGTCGTCGACTGCACCCTCGGCCTCGGCGGCCACAGCGAGGCCCTGCTCACCCAGTTCCCCCATGTACGCCTGATCGCCCTGGACCGCGACAAGGAGGCCCTGCGCCTGTCCGGCGAGCGTCTGGCCCCCTTCGGTGAGCGCGCCACCTTGGTGCACGCCGTCTACGACGAGCTCCCCGACGTGCTGGAACGGCTCGGTGTCCCGCGCGTCCAGGGCGTCCTGTTCGACCTCGGCGTCTCCTCGATGCAGCTCGACGAGGCCGATCGCGGCTTCGCCTACGCCCAGGACGCACCGCTGGACATGCGGATGGACCAGTCGGTGGGACTGAGCGCCGCCGAAGTGCTCAACACCTACCCGCCCGGTGAACTCGTGCGGATCCTGCGGGCGTACGGCGAGGAGAAGCAGGCCAAGCGGATCGTCTCGGCGATCGTCCGCGAGCGCGAGAAGGAACCGTTCACCAACAGCGCCCGGCTGGTGGAGCTGATCCGCGACGCGCTGCCACAGGCCGCCAAGCGCACCGGCGGCAACCCCGCCAAGCGCACCTTCCAGGCCCTGCGCATCGAGGTCAACGGCGAACTCGCCAGCGTGGAACGGGCGATCCCCGCCGCCGTCGAGGCCGTCGCGGTGGGCGGCCGGGTCGTGGTCCTCTCCTACCAGTCCCTGGAAGACCGCATCGTCAAGCAGGTGTTCGCGGCCGGCGCAGTCAACACCGCGCCGCCCGGACTCCCGGTGGTCCCCGAGCGCTACCAGCCGCGCCTGAAGCTGCTCACCCGCGGCGCCGAACTGCCCACGGAGGAGGAGGTCGCCGAGAACCGGCGCGCGGCCCCCGCCCGGCTCCGAGGGGCCCAGCGGATCAGGGAGGACGTGTGAGCAAACCGGCCAGGCAGCTGCGCGGCACCGCCGCGCGGCTCGGCAGGCTGATGCCGTCGCAGGGGGCCAACAGCGCCGCCCGCACCCCGTTCGTGCTCCTCGTCGTCGCGCTGCTCGGCGGCGGCCTCATCACGCTCCTGGTGCTCAACTCGGCACTGAACGAAGGCTCGTTCAAGCTCAGCGAGTACCGCAGGCAGACCACCGACCTCACCGACGAACAGCAGGCGCTCCAGCGCGACGTGGACGACCTCTCGGCCCCCGACGCGCTCGCCCGCCGGGCCGGCGACCTCGGCATGGTCCCCGGCGGCAGCCCCGTCTTCCTGGGCCCCGACGGCACCGTCAAGGGCGTCCCCGCCCCGGCCGGTGACCCCTCGGCCGCCGAAGCGGCCGAACCGTCCCCGCTGCCCGTGGCGCAGAACCAGGCCACCGCGCGCCGGCCCCGCCGCCCCCCTCCGGCCGCGCGCCCCCGCAAGCCCGCCACGCCCTCCCCGACCCCCGGCAGGTGACGCAGTGAGCCCCAAGGAACCCCCGCGCCGCCGGGTGCCCGCGCCGGCCCGCCCCCACCCCCGCCCGCGGCCGGTGGCCCGCAGGCCGGCCGCCAAGAAGTTCAAGCCGTCCAGCCACCGCCCCCGGCTCCGTCTGGTCAGCCTCGGGCTCACCCTGGTCATGCTCGCCTTCGTCGTGCGTCTGCTCCAGGTCCAGGCCGTCGACGCCAGCGCGTACGCCGCCAAGGCCGACAAGAACCGCTACGCCAGCTACGCGCTGCCCGCCGAGCGCGGCCAGATCACCGACCGGGCCGGTATCGCGCTCGCCACCAGCGTCGACGCCTACGACATCACCGCCGACCCCACCCTCTTCACCCCCGAGGCCACCCGGATCCCCGACGCCCCCGAGCAGGCGGCCGCGCTGCTCGCGCCGCTGGTCGGCAAGGGCCAGGCCGAGCTCGCCAAGAAGCTCAGGACGCCGAAGACCCGCTATGTGGTGCTCGCCCGCAGGCAGACCCCGCAGGTCTGGAACCAGATCAAGGACCTGAAGAAGGTCTTCACCGAGAAGGCGGCCACCGACCGCGCCAAGGGCGGCCCCGGCGCCAACGTGCTGGCCGGCGTGCTCAACGAGTCCAGCACCAAGCGGGTGTACCCCAACGGCGACCTGGCCGCCGGGATACTGGGGTACGTCAACGCCGACGGCAAGGGCGGCGGCGGCCTCGAATCGTCCCTCAACAAGGAGCTGGCCGGCACCGACGGCAAGATCTCCTACGCCCAGTCCGGCGGCCGCCGGGTGCCCACGGCCGGCACCCACGAGACCCCCGCCGTGCCCGGCTCCGACGTCGAGCTGACCATCGACCGGGACATCCAGTGGATGGCCCAGAAGGCGATCTCCGACCAGGTCGCCGAGTCCCACGCCGACCGCGGGTACGTCATAGTGCAGCGCTCCGACACCGGCGAGGTCCTGGCCATGGCGAACGCGCCCGGCTTCGACCCGAACAACATCAGCCAGGCGAGCGCGGCCTCCCTCGGCAACGCGGCGCTCCAGGACGCCTTCGAGCCCGGCTCCACCGCCAAGGTCATGTCCATGGCCGCCGTCCTGGAGGAGGGCGTCGCCACGCCCGAGACCCATGTCGTGGTGCCCAACCGGCTCCAGCGCGGCGACCGGCTCTTCAAGGACGACGTCGACCACCCCACCTGGAACCTGACGCTCAACGGCGTCCTCGCCAAGTCCAGCAACATCGGCACCATCCTCGCCGTCGAACAGCTGGGCAAGACCGACGCGCAGGCCGACAACGTCCTCTACTCCTACCTGCGCAAGTTCGGCATCGGCTCGCCCAGCGGCCTCGGTTTTCCCGGCGAGACCCCGGGCATCCTGGCCCCGGCGAGCAAGTGGTCCAGCTCGCAGCAGTACACGGTCCGTTTCGGCCAGGGCCTCTCGCTCAACGCGATGCAGGCGGCGTCGGTGTACTCGACCATCGCCAACGGCGGCGTACGCGTGGAGCCCACCCTGGTGCGCGGCACGAAGGGGCCCGACGGGCGGTTCACGCCGGCGCCCGCGCCCAAGCAGACCCGGGTCGTCAGCGAGAAGACCGCCAACACGCTGGCCCAGATGCTCGAATCGGTCGTCGGCGACGCCGAGGGCACCGGAACCAAGGCCGCCATCCCCGGCTACCGGGTCGCGGGCAAGACCGGCACCGCCAACCGGGTCGACCCCAAGACCGGCACCTACAAGGGCTACACCGCCTCCTTCGCGGGCTTCGCCCCCGCCGACAACCCCAAAATCACCGTCTACTGCGCCATCCAGAACCCCACCAAGGGCAGCTACTTCGGCGGCCAGATCTGCGGACCCATCTACAAGCAGGTCATGGAGTTCGCCCTCAAGACCCTCCAGATCCCGCCGAGCGGAGCACAGGCGCCCAACCTGCCCGTCACCTTCGGCGGCAACGACTGAATCCGGAAGCCTCAGTGACAACCATCACCCAGGGCCCTGGGAACCAGGACGGGACCCAGGACGCCGTGCCCCCCTCTTTTGGCGACCCGGCCCATGCGCCCGGTACGCTCACCGCCGTGCCACACGCTGATCAGTACCGAACCGCCCCGAAGGACGTCCCCGCGCAGCACCCGGGAGCGCCCCGACCGGAACAGGCCCGCCCGACCCCGCTCGGCGCGCTGGCCGAGCGCCTGGGGACGAGCGACCCCGGACCGGGGGAGGTCACCGGCATCACGCACGACTCCCGGGCGGTACGCCCCGGAGACCTCTACGCCGCGCTGCCGGGCGCCAACACCCACGGCGCCGACTTCGCGGCCCAGGCCGCGAGCCTGGGCGCCGTCGCCATCCTCACCGACCCGGCCGGCCGCGACCGCGCCGCGGCGACGGGCCTGCCGGTCCTGGTCGCCGGCGACCCGCGCGGCCGGATGGGCGAGCTCGCCGCCGAGATCTACGGCCACCCCGGCCGCGACCTGCTCCAGCTCGGCATCACCGGGACCTCGGGCAAGACCACGACCGCCTACCTCGTCGAGGGCGGCCTGCGCGGCGCCGGGCACGCCACGGGCCTGATCGGCACGGTCGAGATGCGCATCGGCGACGAGCGCATCAAGTCCGAGCGCACCACCCCCGAGGCCACCGACCTCCAGGCGCTGTTCGCGGTCATGCGCGAGCGCGGCGTGGACTCGGTCGCCATGGAGGTCTCCAGCCACGCGCTGGTGCTGGGCCGGGTCGACGGCTGCGTCTTCGACGTCGCCGTCTTCAACAACCTCAGCCCTGAGCACATGGAATTCCACTCCGACATGGAGGACTACTTCCAGGCCAAGGCGCGGCTGTTCACCCCCCAGCGGGCCAAGCGGGGCGTCGTCAACTTCGACGACGGCTACGGACGCAGGCTCGTGAAGGAGGCGGGCATCGACATCACCACGTTCTCCGCCGAGGGCCACCCCGACGCCGACTGGCGGGCCGAGGACGTCCGCGTCCGCCAGGACAGCAGCACCTTCACGGTCGTCGCTCCCGGCGGGCAGCGGATTTCGGCCACCGCCCCGCTGCCGGGCCCCTTCAACGTGGCGAACACCCTCGCCGCCATCGTCACGCTCGCCGTCGCGGGCCTCGACCCGCAGACGGCCGCCGACGGCGTGGCCGCCGTACCGGGCGTGCCCGGCCGCCTGGAGCGCGTCGACGCGGGCCAGCCCTACCTCGCCGTCGTCGACTACGCCCACAAGACGGACGCCGTCGAATCGGTCCTGCGCTCGCTGCGCAAGGTCACCGAGGGCAAGCTGCACATCGTGCTCGGCTGCGGCGGCGACCGCGACACGACCAAGCGGGCCCCGATGGGCGCGGCCGCCGCGCGCCTGGCCGACACCGCCGTGCTGACCTCCGACAACCCCCGCTCCGAGGACCCCCTCGCGATCCTCGCCGCGATGCTGGCGGGCGCCGCGGAGGTGCCCGCCCACGAGCGCGGCGAGGTCCAGGTCTTCGAGGACCGCGCCGCCGCCATCGCCTCGGCCGTGGCCCGCGCCGAACCCGGCGACACCGTGCTCGTCGCGGGCAAGGGCCATGAACAGGGCCAGGACATCCACGGAGTGGTACGCCCCTTCGACGACCGCCTGGTGCTCCGCGCCGCCATCCAGAAAAGTCAGGGATGAAGCTGTGATCGCCCTCTCCCTCGCCGAGATCGCCGCAATCGTCGGCGGGCAGCCCCACGACATACCGGATCCGTCCCTCACGGTCACCGGCCCCGTCGTCATCGACTCCCGCCAGGTGGCGGCCGGTTCGCTCTTCGTGGCCTTCGCGGGTGACAACGTCGACGGCCACGACTACGCGCGGCGCGCCACCGACGCGGGCGCGGTCGCGGTCCTCGCGGCCCGTCCCGTCGGCGTGCCCGCGATCGTCGTCGACGACGTACAGGCCGCGCTCGGCGCGCTCGCCCGCGCCGTCGTGGAGCGCCTGGGCACCGAAGTCGTCGCGCTCACCGGCTCGTCGGGCAAGACGTCCACCAAGGACCTGATCGCGCAGGTGCTCCAGCGCCACGCGCCGACGGTGTTCACGCCGGGCTCCCTCAACAACGAGATCGGTCTGCCCCTGACCGCGCTCACCGCCACGGCCGAAACCAGGCACCTGGTCCTGGAGATGGGCGCGCGCGGTATCGGCCACATCCGCTACCTCACGAGTCTGACGCCGCCGAGCATCGGCCTGGTCCTGAACGTCGGGAGCGCCCACATCGGCGAGTTCGGCGGCAAGGAGCAGATCGCCCTGGCCAAGGGCGAGTTGGTGGAGTCGCTGCCCGCGTCGGGCTGCGCCGTCCTGAACGCGGACGATCCGCTGGTACGGGCCATGGCGTCCCGCACCAAGGCGCGGGTGCTGCTCTTCGGCGAGGCCGCGGACGCCGACGTACGGGCCGAGAATGTCCGGCTCACAGCCACCGGACAGCCTTCCTTCAGGCTTCAGGCACCCTCCGGGTGCGGTGATGTGACGTTGCGCCTGTACGGTGAGCACCACGTGTCGAACGCGCTCGCCGCGGCCGCCGTCGCCCATGAGCTGGGCATGTCCGCAGACGAGATCGCCCGCGCGCTCTCCGAGGCGGGCACCCTCTCCCGCTGGCGTATGGAGGTCACCGAGCGTCCGGACGGTGTGACGATCGTCAACGACGCCTACAACGCGAACCCCGAGTCCATGCGAGCCGCCCTGCGCGCGCTCGTGGCGATGGGCCAGGCCGCACGGGCCGAGGGGGGAAGGACGTGGGCGGTGCTCGGTCCGATGGCCGAGCTGGGTGACGAGTCGCTCGCCGAGCACGACGCGGTCGGACGGCTCGCCGTCCGGCTCAACGTCAGCAAGCTCGTGGCGGTCGGGGGCCGGGAGGCGTCCTGGCTGCGACTGGGCGCATACAACGAGGGTTCGTGGGGTGAGGAGTCGGTGCACGTGTCCGACGCGCAGGCGGCCGTCGACCTGTTGCGCAGTGAACTGCGGCCGGGAGACGTCGTGCTGGTGAAGGCGTCCAGGTCGGTCGGCCTGGAACGGGTGGCCCTCGCGCTGCTCGATGGCGCCGCCGAGGGTGAGGTCGCCGCCCGATGAGGCAGATCCTCTTCGCCGGAGCCATCGGTCTCTTCCTGACTCTGGTCGGCACCCCGCTGCTCATCAAGCTGCTCGCCCGCAAGGGCTACGGCCAGTTCATCCGTGACGACGGCCCGCGCGGCCACGCCGGGAAGAAGGGCACACCCACCATGGGTGGCATCGCCTTCATCCTGGCCACGCTGATCGCGTACGCGCTGACCAAGGTGATCACCGGTGAGCCGCCGTCGTTCTCGGGCATGCTGGTGCTCTTCCTGACCGCCGGCATGGGCATGGTCGGCTTCCTCGACGACTACATCAAGATCGTCAAGCAGCGTTCGCTCGGCCTGCGGGCCAAGGCGAAGATGGCCGGCCAGCTGATCGTCGGCATCGCCTTCGCGGTGCTCGCCCTCCAGTTCGCCGACCACCGGGGCAACACCCCCGCCTCCACCAAGCTGTCGTTCATCAACGACTTCGGCTGGTCGGTGGGCCCGGTCATCTTCGTGGTCTGGGCGCTGTTCATGATCCTGGCCATGTCGAACGGCGTGAACCTGACGGACGGTCTGGACGGCCTGGCCACCGGCGCCTCCGTGATGGTCTTCGGCGCGTACACCTTCATCGGCCTGTGGCAGTTCCAGGAGTCCTGCGCCAACGCGCTGACCCTGACCAACCCCAACGCCTGCTTCGAGGTGCGCGATCCGCTCGACCTCGCGGTCGTCGCCTCCGCCCTGATGGGCTCCTGCTTCGGCTTCCTGTGGTGGAACACCTCGCCCGCCAAGATCTTCATGGGCGACACCGGCTCGCTCGCCCTCGGCGGGGCGCTCGCGGGCCTGGCGATCTGCTCCCGCACGGAGTTCCTGATCGCGCTGCTCGGCGGCCTGTTCGTGCTGATCACGATGTCCGTGGTCATCCAGGTCGGCTCGTTCAAGATGACCGGCAAGCGCGTGTTCCGCATGGCGCCGCTCCAGCACCACTTCGAACTCAAGGGGTGGTCCGAAGTCCTTGTCGTGGTCCGGTTCTGGATCATCCAGGGCATGTGCGTGATCGTGGGACTCGGACTCTTCTACGCGGGATGGGCAGCCGACAAGTGAGCACCACCTGGCAGGGCAAGCGGGTGACGGTCGCCGGCCTCGGCGTCTCCGGGATGCCGGTGGCCCGGGTCCTCAGCGGACTCGGCGCGATCGTCACCGCCGTCAACGAGGGCGCCGACCAGCGCTCGCGCGACCAGGCCGCGGAGTTGGAGGCGCAGGGCATCACCGTGCGTCTCGGCGACGGGGACACCCTGCCGGAGGGCACCGAACTCGTCGTCACCACGCCCGGCTGGCGGCCCGACAAGCCGCTGTTCGCCGCGGCCGCCGAGGCGGGCGTGCCGGTGTGGGGAGACGTGGAGCTGGCCTGGCGCCTGCGCGACCTGGACGGCCGCACACCGGCCCCCTGGCTCGCGGTCACCGGCACCAACGGCAAGACCACCACCACCCGGATGCTGGCCTCGATCCTGGAGGCGGCCGGGCTGCGCACCGCCGCCGTCGGCAACATCGGCGTCTCACTGCTTGACGTGGTCCTCGGCGAGCAGGAGTACGACGTGCTGGCCGTCGAGCTCTCCAGCTACCAGCTGCACTGGGCGCCCTCGCTGCGCGCCCACTCGGCCGCCGTGCTCAACCTGGCGCCCGACCACCTCGACTGGCACGGCTCCATGGAGGCGTACGCCGCCGACAAGGGCCGTATCTACGAGGGCAACACGGTGGCCTGCGTCTACAACGCCGAGGACAAGGCCACCGAACACCTGGTGCGCGAGGCCGACGTGGAGGAGGGCTGCCGCGCGATCGGCTTCACCCTCGCCACCCCCGGCCCCTCCCAGCTCGGCGTGGTCGACGGCATCCTGGTCGACCGGGCCTTCGTGCACAACCGGCAGAAGAACGCCCAGGAGCTCGCCGAGGTCGCCGACGTCAACCCGCCGGCCCCGCACAACATCGCCAACGCGCTGGCGGCGGCGGCCCTCGCGCGCGCCTTCGGCGTCGAACCCAAGGCGGTACGCGACGGCCTGCGCGCCTTCCGTCCCGACGCGCACCGCATCGAGCACGTCGCCGACGTCGCCGAGGTCGCCTACATCGACGACTCCAAGGCCACCAACACCCATGCCGCCGAGGCCTCCTTGGCCTCCTACGACCCGATCGTGTGGATCGCCGGGGGACTGGCCAAGGGTGCCTCCTTCGACGAGCTGGTCCAGCGCTCGGCCAAGCGGCTGCGCGGTGTCGTCCTGATCGGCGCCGAGCGCCACCTGATCGCCGAAGCCCTGGCGCGACACGCGCCCGAGGTCCCGGTGGTCGACCTCGGCCGGACCGACACTGGGGCGATGTCGGCGGCGGTGCGCGAGGCGGCGGCGCTCGCCCGGCCCGGGGACACCGTCCTGTTGGCCCCGGCCTGCGCCTCGATGGACATGTTCGCGAACTACAACAAGCGCGGCGAGGCCTTCGCGGAAGCGGTCGCCGAGCTCACCGCAGGGCGCGCCTAGCCGGACCACCCGTTCCACGGACCGGCCGGCGCCGGGCACGACCGGAGGGGACAGCACACATGGCGGCCGATGTTCTTGGCGGCTTCGAGGAGGGCGCGGGCGCGCGCGGGCTGCCCGCCCGCGCCGGGCTCCTCCTGCGCAGCCGCACCGCGAACCCCGTGCGCAGGCCGGCCGCCCGCAAAGGCGCCGGCGCTCCCCGGCGCCCGGGCCCCCGAGGCCCCAGGCGCCTCGTGGAGCAGGCCAGGAGGGCCTGGGACCGGCCCCTGACGGCGTACTACCTGATCCTCGGCAGCGCCCTGCTCATCACCGTGCTCGGCCTCGTCATGGTCTACTCCGCGTCCATGATCAAGGCGCTCGAACTGTCGCTGCCGGGCTCGTACTTCTTCCGCAAGCAGTTCCTCGCCGCCCTCATCGGCGGCGCCCTGATGATCGCCGCGGCCCGGATGCCCGCCAAGCTCCACCGGGCGCTGGCCTATCCGATACTGGCCGGCACGGTCTTCCTGCTGATCCTGGTGCAGGTGCCCGGGATAGGGAAATCGGTCAACGGCAACCAGAACTGGATCTATCTGGGCGGCCCCTTCCAGCTCCAGCCCAGCGAGTTCGCCAAGCTCGCGCTGCTCCTGTGGGGCGCCGACCTGCTCTCGCGCAAGCAGGACAAGCGGCTGCTCACCGAGTGGAAGCACATGCTGGTGCCGCTGGTCCCGGTCACCTTCCTGCTGCTCGGACTGATCATGCTCGGCGGTGACATGGGCACCACGATCATCCTGACCGCGATCCTGTTCGGGCTGCTGTGGCTGGCCGGCGCCCCCACCCGCCTCTTCGCCGGCGTGCTGGCCGTCGCGGGCACGCTCGCCGCCCTGTTCATCAAGATCAGCCCGCACCGGATGGGCCGGCTCAACTGCATCGGCGCCACCGACCCGGGGCCGCAGGACCAGTGCTGGCAGGCGGTGCACGGAATCTACGCGCTCGCCTCGGGCGGCTGGTTCGGATCGGGCCTCGGGGCAAGTGTGGAGAAATGGGGCCAACTCCCCGAGCCCCACACCGACTTCATCTTCGCCGTCACCGGTGAGGAACTGGGTCTGGCGGGGACGCTGTCGGTCGTCGCCCTCTTCGCGGCTCTAGGCTATGCGGGTATCCGCGTGGCCGGACGCACGGAGGACCCCTTCGTGAGGTACGCCGCGGGAGGTGTGACCACCTGGATCGTGGCCCAGGCCGTGATCAACATCGGTGCGGTGCTCGGCCTGCTGCCGATCGCCGGTGTCCCGCTCCCGCTGTTCTCCTACGGAGGGTCCGCGCTGCTGCCGACCATGTTCGCCGTGGGGCTGCTGATCGCGTTCGCGCGGGACGACCCCGCGGCGCGGGCGGCGCTTGCCATGCGGCAGCCTCGGGTGAGTTGGAAGTCGATGAGACGGCGCGTCAAGAAGCGTCCGTCCGGAGAGCGGTGAATTTCGGTGCATGTCGTACTCGCCGGTGGGGGGACCGCCGGCCACATCGAGCCCGCGCTCGCCCTCGCGGATGCCCTGCGCAGGCAGGACCCCACCGTGGGGATCACGGCACTGGGCACGGAGAAGGGTCTGGAGACCCGGCTCGTGCCCGAACGCGGCTATGAGCTCGCGCTCATCCCGGCCGTCCCGCTGCCCCGCAGGCCCACCCCCGAACTGATCACCGTCCCCGGACGGCTGCGCGGCACCATCAAGGCCGCCGAGCAGATCCTGGAGCGCACCAAGGCCGACTGCGTGGTCGGCTTCGGCGGCTACGTGGCGCTGCCCGGCTACCTGGCGGCCAAGCGGCTCGGGGTGCCGATCGTGGTCCACGAGGCCAACGCGCGGCCGGGCCTTGCCAACAAGATCGGCTCGCGGTACGCGGCAGGGGTGGCCGTCGCGACCCCGGACAGCAAGTTGCGCAACTCCCGCTACATCGGCATCCCGCTGCGCTACTCGATCGCCACCCTCGACCGCGCCCGGGTCCGCCCCGAGGCGCGCGCCGCGTTCGGCCTCGACCCCGGCCTGCCGACGCTGCTCGTCTCGGGCGGCTCCCAGGGCGCCCGGCGCCTGAACGAGGTCATCCAGCAGGTCGCCCCGGTGCTCCAGCGCTCCGGCATCCAGATCCTGCACGCGGTCGGCCCGAAGAACGAACTGCCGCGTGTCGAGCACATGCCCGGGATGCCGCCCTACGTCCCGGTACCGTACGTGGACCGGATGGACCTCGCGTACGCCGCGGCCGACATGATGCTCTGCCGCGCGGGCGCGATGACCGTCGCCGAACTCTCCGCCGTCGGGCTGCCCGCCGCCTACGTACCGTTGCCCATCGGCAACGGCGAACAGCGGCTGAACGCCCAGCCGGTGGTCAAGGCCGGCGGCGGCCTCCTGGTCGACGACGCCGAACTCACGCCCGAGTGGGTGCAGGGAAACGTCCTGCCGGTGCTCGCCGACCCGCACCGGCTGTACGAGATGTCGCGCTCCGCCGCCGAGTTCGGGCGGCGCGACGCGGACCAGCTCCTCGTGCAGATGGTGTACGAGGCCATCGCGGGACGTTGACCAACTGACGGAAGGCAGGGACCGTGGCCGGAGGGACGACCGCTCAGCGCGGTGGCGGACCGAGCGCGAAGGCGAAGCCGGCGAAGTCCAGCCGGCCCGGCCCCCGTCCCCGGCGCGGCGGTCGGCTCCGGCTGCCCCGCCGGCGCGGACTGCTCGTGCTCACCGTCGTCCTCCTCCTGTCCGGAGCGGGACTGGTCTGGGTCCTGTACGGATCGAGCTGGCTGCGCGTGGAGCAGGTGAAGACCACCGGTACCCGGGTTCTGACGCCCAGTGAGGTCGAAACGGTCGCCGCGGTACCGGTCGGCTCGCCGCTGATCTCCGTCGACACGGGCGCGATCGAGGCGCGATTGCGGCAGAAGCTGCCGCGCGTCGACACCGTCGAGGTCACCCGGTCATGGCCGCACACCATCGCTCTCCATGTGAGCGAACGCCGCCCCGTCCTGGTCATGAAGAAGGGGGCGAAGTTCGACGAAGTGGACGCGAAAGGTGTGCGTTTCGCCACGGTCGCGCAGCCCCCCGCGGGCATCGCCCAGCTCGAACTGACGGTCTCGCAGTCCCCGAGCGTGCGCCGTTTCGGCACCGACCGGCTCGTCCTGGAAGCCGTGCGCGTCACGGGTGAACTCCCGCCCGACGTCGCCAAGGAGACCCGCTCGGTGCGCGTTTCCTCCTACGATTCCGTCACCCTTGAGCTGACCGGCGGCCGGAGCGTTCTGTGGGGAAGTGAGGAGGAGGGTGAGCTGAAGGGACGTACCCTCAGTGCGTTGATGAAAGCCCGCCCCAAGTCGGTCCACTTCGATGTGAGCGCCCCCACCGCCCCGGCGGTATCAGGTAGTTGACGGACATATGCGCTGGCCAGCACCCTGGTTGGTCAGCGACACGGGTGATCACATAGGGTGAAAAGAAAAACGGGAGGTTCGGCGTGTTCGTTGAACGTGCGCCACTTGTCGACTTAGTGTCCTGTTCGGAAGAGTCCAGCGAACAGACACACTGGTAACCCTAAACTTCAGCGTTAGGGTTCGGGTCGGCGATACGGACCGCCCCAATCGGCATTCGTCGTCGCCTCGCGCCACCCGCGAAGTGACGACCCGTAACTCGAGGCGAGAGGCCTTCGACGTGGCAGCACCGCAGAACTACCTCGCAGTCATCAAGGTCATCGGTGTCGGCGGCGGTGGTGTCAATGCCATCAACCGAATGATCGAGGTCGGTCTCAAGGGCGTCGAGTTCATCGCGATCAACACGGACGCGCAAGCACTGTTGATGAGCGACGCCGACGTCAAGCTCGACGTCGGCCGTGAACTCACCCGCGGCCTCGGGGCCGGAGCCAACCCGGCCGTCGGACGCAAGGCGGCAGAGGACCACCGTGAGGAGATCGAGGAGGTCCTGAAGGGGGCCGACATGGTCTTCGTCACCGCCGGCGAGGGCGGCGGCACCGGCACCGGCGGCGCGCCCGTCGTCGCCAACATCGCCCGCTCGCTGGGCGCCCTGACGATCGGTGTGGTCACCCGCCCGTTCACCTTCGAGGGCCGGCGCCGGGCGAACCAGGCGGAGGACGGCATCGCCGAGCTCCGCGAAGAGGTCGACACCCTCATCGTCATCCCCAACGACCGGCTGCTGTCCATCTCGGACCGCCAGGTCAGCGTGCTCGACGCGTTCAAGTCCGCCGACCAGGTGCTGCTCAGCGGTGTCCAGGGCATCACGGACCTGATCACCACGCCGGGCCTCATCAACCTCGACTTCGCCGACGTCAAGTCCGTGATGTCGGAAGCCGGTTCGGCCCTCATGGGCATCGGCTCGGCCCGTGGCGACGACCGCGCGGTGGCCGCCGCCGAGATGGCGATCTCCTCGCCGCTCCTCGAAGCCTCCATCGACGGCGCCCGCGGTGTGCTGCTCTCCATCTCCGGCGGCTCCGACCTCGGCCTGTTCGAGATCAACGAGGCGGCCCAGCTGGTCAGCGAGGCCGCCCACCCCGAGGCCAACATCATCTTCGGCGCGGTCATCGACGACGCGCTCGGCGACGAGGTACGGGTCACCGTCATCGCGGCCGGCTTCGACGGCGGACAGCCCCCGGCCCGCCGGGACACCGTCCTCGGCGCCGCCTCCACCAAGCGCGACGAGCCCGCGCCCGCGCGGCCGTCCGAGGTGTCCCGCCCGCTCGGCGGCCTCGGCGCGGTGCCCACCCGCGAGGAGCCCCCGGCCCCGGTCGCCCCGGTCGAGCCCGCCCCGGTCAACGAGGCCCCTGCGCCCTCCGCCATCCCGACGGCCCGTCCCTACCCGGACAGCCAGGCCGAGGAACTGGACGTGCCGGACTTCCTCAAGTGAGCGCGCTCGCGTGAGCGAAGCGGCCTTTCGAAGCGATCCCTTGAAGTGATACGAGAGCAGGGCACTGTGAGCGGCGCGCACTTCGCCTTCACCGACCGGTGGGGCGGGGTGAGCGCCGTTCCGTACGAAGAGCTCAACCTCGGCGGTGCCGTCGGCGACGACCCCGCGTCGGTGCGGACCAACCGGGGGCTCGCCGCCAGGAGGCTCGGGCTCGACCCGGGCCGGGTGGTCTGGATGAACCAGGTCCACGGGCGCGAGGTCGCGGTGGTCGACGGCCCCTTCGGTCCCGGCGATCCGGCCGCCGTCGACGCGGTGGTGACGAGCCGTCGCGCGACCCCGCTCGCGGTGCTGACCGCGGACTGCGTGCCGGTCCTGCTCGCGGACCCGGTGGCCGGGGTCACGGGCGCCGCCCACGCGGGGCGGCCCGGAATGGTGGCGGGCGTGGTGCCCGCCGCGGTCGAGGCGATGGTCTCGCTCGGCGCCGACCCGGCCAGGATCGTGGCCCGCACCGGGCCCGCCGTCTGCGGACGCTGTTACGAAGTGCCCGAGCCGATGCGGGCCGAGGTCGCCGCCGTCGAGCCGGCCGCCTGGTCCCGGACCAGTTGGGGCACGCCGGCCGTGGACGTCACCGCCGCGGTGCACGCGCAGCTCGCCGCCCTCGGCGTCACCGACCGGCAGGCCTCTTCCGTCTGCACCCTCGAATCGCCCGACCACTTCTCCTACCGCCGCGACCGCGCCACCGGCCGGCTCGCCGGATATGTCTGGCTGGACTGACGACTCATGACGGATCGCAAGAGCGAACTCGCCCGGAACCTGGCGCAGGTGGAGGAACGTATCGCCTCCGCGTGCGCCTCGGCCGGGCGCGAGCGCGGGGAGGTGACCCTCATCGTGGTCACCAAGACCTACCCGGCGAGCGATGTGCGCCTGCTGCACGAACTCGGAGTGCGCGAGGTCGCCGAGAACCGCGACCAGGACGCCGCCCCCAAGGCCGAGGCCTGTGCCGATCTGGATCTGACCTGGCACTTCGTGGGTCAGTTGCAGACCAACAAGGTTCGTTCTGTGGCCAGTTATGCCGATATGGTGCAGTCGGTCGACCGGGGCAAGCTGGTCGGTTCGCTCTCCACCGCGGCCGTCCGGGCCGGACGTGAGCTCGGCTGCCTCATCCAGGTCGCCCTCGACGCGGAGTCCGGTGAGCGCGGTGCGCGCGGGGGCGTCGCCCCGGACGCCGTCGGGGAGTTGGCGGACCTCGTCGCCGGGGCGCCCGGGCTCAGGCTCGACGGTCTGATGACGGTGGCGCCGCTGGCCGGAGCGTACGCCGGACGGCAACGGGCCGCCTTCGAGCGGCTGATGGAATTCTCATCCCGCCTGCGCGCGGACCATCCGGCTGCGAACATGGTGTCAGCAGGGATGAGTGCGGACCTCGAAGAGGCCGTCGCGGCCGGAGCGACACATGTACGCGTCGGAACGGCGGTACTCGGAGACCGACCCCGGCTCGGGTAACGTCGCCAAGCAAGTCGGACCACAGCAGAAAATATGGTCATTCCCACTCTTCGGTGGGCAGACCGCGTGGATCGTGGGCCCTTGATGACGCTGCCACTCGGCGACAGGAGCGATCCACCACAGAGCGGAGGAATCTGAGCATGGCCGGCGCGATGCGCAAGATGGCGGTCTACCTCGGCCTCGTGGAGGACGATGGGTACGACGGCCGGGGGTTCGACCCCGACGACGATTTCGAACCCGAGCCCGAACCGGAGCGCGACCGTCGGCGGCATCAGCCCCCGCACCAGGTTCCGCTCCAGGACGAACGGGACGAACCGGTACGTGCGACTCAGCCTCCAGCGCCGAGAGAGCCGGTTCAACTATCGGTAGAAAGCGGACGACCGGCGCGAATCGCACCCGTGGCGTCCATCACACCTGAACGCCCGAGCCTGGAGAAGAACGCACCGGTGATCATGCCCAAGGTCGTGTCCGAGCGGGAGCCGTACCGCATCACCACGCTGCACCCGCGGACCTACAACGAGGCCCGTACCATCGGGGAACACTTCCGCGAGGGCACCCCGGTGATCATGAATCTCACCGAGATGGACGACACCGACGCGAAGCGACTTGTCGACTTTGCCGCCGGTCTCGTCTTCGGCCTGCACGGCAGCATTGAACGCGTGACGCAGAAGGTGTTCCTGCTGTCTCCTGCTAACGTCGATGTCACGGCGGAGGACAAGGCCCGCATCGCAGAGGGCGGATTCTTCAACCAGAGCTGAGAACACGACACCGGGAACGAACCGGCCGACACCAGGCCGGAGCTTTGATGCAAGGGGAGAGGGAAGCGCGAGATGGGCGTCGCACTACAGGTGATCTACATCGCGCTGATGTGCTTCTCCGCCGTGCTGATCTTCCGGCTCGTCATGGACTACGTCTTCCAGTTCGCCCGTTCATGGCAACCCGGTAAGGCGATGGTGGTCGTTCTTGAGGCCACCTACACTGTCACCGATCCACCGCTCAAGCTTCTGCGGCGGTTCATTCCGCCGTTGCGTCTCGGGGGCGTGGCACTCGACCTGTCCTTCTTCGTTCTGATGATCATCGTCTTCCTCCTGATCAACATCGTGAAGGTCAGGTTGTGAACGATTCGGTCCTGCCGACTGCCGACGACTACGTAGAGGTGAAGAAGAGATGCCGCTGACCCCCGAGGACGTGCGGAACAAGCAGTTCACGACGGTCCGCCTCCGAGAAGGCTATGACGAGGACGAGGTTGACGCCTTCCTCGACGAAGTCGAGTCAGAGCTGACCCGACTGCTCCGTGAGAACGAGGATCTGCGCGCCAAGCTGGCCGCCGCCACCCGCGCCGCCGCGCAGAACCAGCAGCAGCAGGGCATGCGCAAGCCGGAGCAGCAGCAGGACGGCCGAGGCCAGGGTGCCCCCGTTCCCGCCGCCATATCAGGTCCGCCGCAGGTGCAGCAGCAGCCGCAGATGGGTCCGCCCCAGCTGCCCAGCGGCGCGCCGCAGCTGCCCGCGGGTCCCGGTGGCCACGGCCCGCAGGGCCAGCACGGCCAGCACGGCCAGGGCCCCATGGGTCAGGGTCCGATGGGCCAGGGCCCCATGGGCCAGGGTCCGATGGGTCAGAACCAGATGGGCCAGAACCAGATGGGTCAGAACCAGATGGGCCAGAACCAGCTGGGTCAGGGCCCCATGGGTCAGAACCAGCTCGGCCAGGGCCCCATGGGCCAGCAGATGGGCGGCCCCATGGGCCACGGTCCCCAGATGGGGCAGCAGGCGCAGGCTCCCGGTGGCGACAGCGCCGCCCGTGTGCTCTCGCTCGCGCAGCAGACCGCCGACCAGGCGATCGCGGAGGCCCGTTCCGAGGCCAACAAGATCGTCGGCGAGGCCCGGTCCCGCGCTGAGGGCCTGGAGCGCGACGCCCGTGCCAAGGCGGACGCCCTGGAGCGGGACGCGCAGGAAAAGCACCGTGTCGCGATGGGCTCCCTCGAGTCCGCCCGCGCCACCCTCGAGCGCAAGGTCGAGGACCTGCGGGGCTTCGAGCGCGAGTACCGTACGCGTCTGAAGTCCTACCTGGAGTCGCAGCTGCGCCAGCTGGAGACGCAGGCCGACGACTCGCTCGCGCCGCCGCGCACCCCGGCGACGGCCTCGCTGCCGCCGGCTCCGCAGATGAGCGGGTCCATGGCGTCGGCCAGTGCCGGTTCCATGGGGCACCAGATGGGTGGCCAGCCGTCCATGGGCGGCCAGCAGTCCATGCCGAGCGGCCCGTCCTACGGCGGTCAGCAGCAGATGACGCCGGCGATGACCCAGCCGATGGCGCCGGTGCGGCCGCAGGGGCCCTCGCCGATGCAGCAGGCTCCCTCGCCGATGCGTGGCTTCCTGATCGACGAGGACGACAACTGACGGGCGCTACGCGCGTGCGTCGCGCGTAGCCGTCGGCAGGCTGCGGGGCCGGTACCGGGATTGTTCCCGGTACCGGCCCTTTGCCGTGCCGGTCCCGCTGTGACACTGCGCGGCTCCGCCGCAGGGCCTCCGGCGGAGAGCCCATCGTCTGCGGACCGTGCTCGCTTCTCGCGCAGTTCCCCGCGCCCCTGACGGGGTCGGTGCTGGCCCACACCGGCAACCTCAGCCCGAGGCCGTTCAGGCGCGAACGGGGTTGGGGCGGAGCCACAGGTCTTGTACCTCAGCCGTTCACAACCCCCGGCGGGTTTCGGGAAGGGGTGGGGTGGGGCCAGTCCCCGGGGTCTGGGGCGGAGCCCCAGGGGGTCCCGGGGCCGCGCAGACGAAAGCGGCCCGCCCCCCCCGGCCGGGGAAGGGCGGGCCGCTCGGGGCGCCGGGTTACACCTTGCGGAGGTGGAACGTCAGCGACAGCGGCTCGTCCGTGAAGGCGGGGCCGTACGTCCCGTCGGGCTCCCCGGCCGCGTAGTCCGTCGCCAGGACCTCGTCCGCGATCAGTGCCGCGTGGGCGGTCAGCGCGGAGGAGACCTCCGGGTCGGTGGACTTCCAGCGCACCGTGATCCGGTCCGCCACGTCGAGCCCGCTGTTCTTGCGCGCCTCCTGGATCAGCCGGATCGCGTCCCGGGCCAGGCCCGCCAGCCGCAGCTCCGGGGTGATCTCCAGGTCGAGGGCGACCGTGGCGCCGGAGTCGGACGCCACCGACCAGCCCTCACGCGGCGTCTCGGTGATGATGACCTCGTCGGGGGCGAGCGCCACCGACTCGCCGTTCACCTCGACCGACGCCGTGCCCGTGTCCCGCAGCGACGCGGAGAGCGCCGCCGCGTCGGCCGCGGCGACGGCCTTGGCCACGTCCTGCACGCCCTTGCCGAACCGCTTGCCAAGGGCCCGGAAGTTGGCCTTGGCCGTGGTGTCGACGAGCGAGCCGCCCACCTCGGACAGCGAGGCCAGCGACGACACGTTCAGCTCCTCCGTGATCTGCGCGTGCAGCTCGGGGGAGAGGGCGTCGAAGCCCGCCACCGCGACCAGGGCCCGCGACAGCGGCTGGCGCGTCTTGACGCCGGACTCCGCGCGGGTGGCGCGGCCCAGCTCCACAAGACGGCGCACGAGCGCCATCTGCCGCGAGAGCTCCGGGTCGATCGCCGAGGTGTCCGCCTCCGGCCAGGTCGCGAGGTGGATGGACTCCGGCGCGCCCGGGGTCACCGGGACCACCATGTCCTGCCAGACCCGCTCGGTGATGAACGGCGTCAGCGGCGCCATCAGACGCGTGACGGTCTCGACCACGTCGTGCAGGGTGCGCAGCGCGGCCTTGTCGCCCTGCCAGAAGCGGCGGCGCGAGCGGCGTACGTACCAGTTGGAGAGGTCGTCGACGAAGGAGGACAGCGCCTTGCCCGCGCGCTGGGTGTCGTACGCCTCAAGGGCCGAAGTGACCTGCTCCACAAGCGAGTTGAGCTCGCTCAGCAGCCAGCGGTCCAGGACCGTGCGGTCGGCCGGGGCCGGGTCCGCCGCGCTCGGCGCCCAGTTGCACGTACGGGCGTACAGCGCCTGGAAGGCGACCGTGTTCCAGTACGTCAGGAGCGTCTTGCGCACCACTTCCTGGATGGTGCCGTGGCCGACCCGGCGCGCGGCCCACGGGGAGCCGCCGGCCGCCATGAACCAGCGCACCGCGTCCGCCCCGTGCTGGTCCATCAGCGGGATCGGGTCCAGGGTGTTGCCCAGGTGCTTGGACATCTTGCGGCCGTCCTCGGCGAGGATGTGGCCCAGGCACACCACGTTCTCGTAACTGGACTTGTCGAAGACCAGGGTGCCGACCGCCATCAGCGTGTAGAACCAGCCACGGGTCTGGTCGATGGCCTCGGAGATGAACTGCGCCGGGTAGCGGGACTCGAACAGCTCCTTGTTCTGGTGCGGGTAGCCGTACTGCGCGAACGGCATAGAACCCGAGTCGTACCAGGCGTCGATGACCTCGGGCACGCGCACCGCTTCGAGCGCGCAGCCCTCGGCGGTGCAGGTGAACGTGACCTCGTCGATGTAGGGGCGGTGCGGGTCGAGCGAGGACTGGTCGGTGCCGGTCAGCTCGGTCAGCTCCGCGCGCGAGCCGACGCACGTGAGGTGGTTGTCCTCGCAGCGCCAGATGGGCAGCGGCGTGCCCCAGTAGCGGTTGCGGGAGAGCGCCCAGTCGATGTTGTTCTTCAGCCAGTCCCCGAAGCGGCCCTCCTTGACCGACTCGGGGAACCAGTTGGTCTTCTCGTTCTCCCGCAGCATCGCGTCCTTGACGGCGGTGGTGCGGATGTACCAGGACGGCTGCGCGTAGTACAGCAGCGCCGTGTGGCAGCGCCAGCAGTGCGGGTAGCTGTGCTCGTAGGGCACGTGGCGGAAGAGGAGGCCGCGCTCGTTCAGGTCCTCCGTCAGCTTCTCGTCGGCCTTCTTGAAGAAGACGCCGCCG
Source organism: Streptomyces sp. NPDC006711 (assembly GCF_042869775.1). Lineage (NCBI taxonomy): Bacteria > Bacillati > Actinomycetota > Actinomycetes > Kitasatosporales > Streptomycetaceae > Streptomyces > Streptomyces sp. NPDC006711. Next base: position 305,857 of record NZ_JBIAGO010000007.1, on the reverse strand, counting down.
ACCAGCGGAACGTCCTGCTCGAAGGTGCCGTCGGGGCGGACCGGGTTCACGACCGGGAGCCCGTACGCCTTGCAGACCGCGAGGTCGTCGGCGCCGAAGGCGGGGGACTGGTGGACCAGACCCGTACCGTCCTCCGTCGTGACGTACTCGGCGTTGACGACGTAGTGCGCGGGCGCGGGGAACTCCACCAGCTCGAACGGGCGCTGGTAGGTCCAGCGCTCCATCTCGGCGCCGGTGAAGCGCTCGCCGGTGACCTCCCAGCCCTCGCCGAGGGCCTTGGCGAGCAGCGGCTCGGCGACGACCAGCTGCTCCTCGCCGTTGCTCGCCACGACGTAGGTGACCTCGGGGTGGGCCGCGACCGCCGTGTTGGACACCAGCGTCCACGGCGTCGTCGTCCACACCAGGAGGGCCGCCCGGCCCGCGAGCGGGCCGCCGGTGAGCGGGAAGCGGACGAAGACCGAGGGGTCCACGACCGTCTCGTAGCCCTGCGCCAGCTCGTGGTCGGAGAGGCCGGTGCCGCAGCGCGGGCACCAGGGGGCGACACGGTGGTCCTGGACGAGCAGGCCCTTGTTGAAGATCTCCTTCAGGGACCACCACACGGACTCGACGTACTGCGGGTCCATGGTGCGGTAGGCGTCGTCCAGGTCGACCCAGTAGCCCATGCGGGTCGTCAGGTCGGCGAAGGCGTCGGTGTGGCGGGTCACGGACTCGCGGCACTTGGCGTTGAACTCGGCGATGCCGTACGCCTCGATGTCCTTCTTGCCGGTGAAGCCGAGCTCCTTCTCGACCGCCAGCTCGACGGGCAGGCCGTGGCAGTCCCAGCCGGCCTTGCGGGCCACGTGGTAGCCCCGCATCGTGCGAAAGCGCGGGAAGACATCCTTGAAGACGCGGGCCTCGATGTGGTGGGCGCCCGGCATGCCGTTGGCGGTGGGCGGGCCCTCGTAGAAGACCCACTCCGGGCGGCCCTCGGACTGTTCGAGGCTCTTGGCGAAGACCTTGGACTGCTCCCAGAAGTCGAGCACGGCGTGCTCCAGGGCGGGCAGGTCTACCTGGGCGGGCACCTGGCGGTACTGCGACATCCGTTCATCCTCCGGCGGATCGTCGTGCGGCTCCGTCGAAGGGACGAGAGCGGGCCCACGTGGGGCGCTCCCGCGGTACCACCCTCCTTGGCGGTGTGCAGGAACACCGCCCCCTCATTGGGTCGCGAAGCCGGTTCTACTGGACTCCCCGCCGCATGCCGCGTGCGCGGAGTCGTTCTTCCGGCGGCTCGGGGGTGATCTTCACCGCGCGCTCACCTCCGGGCTCACACCGTCCCCGGATCGCTCTTGGCTGCGTACGCCGCTACTCGTCCCGTCCACGCCTCTCGCTGGGCCCAGTGTACGGGGCCGCGAGCGGGGAGGCTCACAGGTTTTCAGCGGGGCCGCGCGGCGGCGGCGCGTGACCCGAATGGCCATACGCCCGTCCACGAGCTCCCGCTCCGCCCGTCCGGCGGATTACCGGGCCGGGAGCTGGGCACAACCGATGAGGGTTCGCCGCGCCGCCGGGTCCGGGGCGGGGCGAACCGGCGGCGTGCCCCGTTGCCGCGGGCCTGGAGTCGATTTATCGTCCCAGCACGATTCGCGAGCAAGATCACAATATGTGAAGGGGCCGCGGCCATGGTGGCGAAGAAGACCGCCGTAGAGACCACAACGGCGTCCGGGCAAGCCAGTGCCACACGTGCTGCCGCAGGTGCCCCCACGGGCTCGGCGGACCAGACGGACCAGGACGACAACGGTAAGAAGAGCGCCGTCGGCAAGGAGAGCGTCGCCGGTAAGAAGGCGACGGCGAAGAAGAGCGGCGCGGCCAAGAAGACGGCCCGGGTCAGGAACGCGGGGGTCGTCACGGAGGCGGACGCCCACGAGCCGGCGCCGCCCGCCAAGAAGACGGCCGCCACCAGGAACACGGCGGTCGCGACCGAGCCACACGCGAAGGGGCACGGCGCGAAGGGGCACGAGGAGAAGGGGCAGGACGCGCAGGCACACGACGCCGGCCCGCACGACGCGGCCGCGCACGACGCGGACGTGCACGACGCCGGCCCGCACGGTGCGGGAAAGCGCGCGGCCGCCAAAAGGCCCGCTGCCAAGAAGGCCGCTGCCAAGAAGCCCGCTGCCAAGAAGGCCACCGGAAAGAAGGCCGCCGCCAAGAAGTCCGGGCCGGGCGAGGCAACCGGGACGGCGCGGGCCGCGTCCGACAAGGCGACCGGCAAGTCGGCGCCGGCGAAGTCGGCCGGGACGGGTGCGAGGAAGGCCGCGACCGCGGCCGAGGGGGCGGCTTCGGCCGCGGAAGAGACGGGAGCCAACAAGGTGGTTGCGAAGAAGAGTGCGGCCGGTACCGCGGCCGGTACCGCCGAGGCGTCGGCCGTACCGGCGGCCCGCGCCGTCGCCACGGCCGCCCCTGGCGAGCTTCCGGTCCGGCCGGGGGAGGACCCCTGGACGCCGGAGGAGGTCGCCGAGGCCCGCGAGGAGCTGTCGGGCGAGGTGCGGCGGCTGCGCGACGAGATCGAGGCGTCCCAGGCCGCGCTGGCGGGCCTGATGCGCGACTCGGGCGACGGGGCCGGCGACGACGACGCCGACACCGGCACCAAGAACATCACCCGCGAGCACGAGATGGCGCTCGCCGCCCGGGCCCGCGAGACCCTGGAGCAGTCCGAGCACGCCCTGGAACGGCTCGACGCCGGCACCTACGGGTACTGCGAGGTCTGCGGCAAGCCGATCGGCAAGGCCCGCATGCAGGCGTTCCCGCGCGCCACCCTGTGCGTGGAGGACAAGCAGAAGCAGGAACGGCGGGGCTGATCCCGCACACAGGTGTGCCGTACTCTCGTGCTCAGTCAGGCACCTAGCGGTTGAGGGACTCACGTGGCAGAGGCGGAGCGCGTCATCGGTACGCCGAATGTGCAAGGGGAAGGCGAAGGGGCCGACGGCCAGGAGGCCCCTTCCGAGCGGCCGAAGGGCAAGCGGAAGATCGCCGTGCTGTTCGTGGTGGCGGTCGTCGCCTACCTCCTCGACCTCGGCAGCAAGACGCTCGTGGTGGCCAAGCTGGAAAACCACGAGCCGATCAGCATCGTCGGCGATCTGCTGCAACTGAACGCGATCAGGAACGCGGGCGCCGCGTTCGGGATCGGCGAGGCGTTCACGGTGATCTTCACGATCATCGCGGCGGGCGTGGTCGTGGTGATCTCGCGCCTCGCGCGCAAGCTCTACAGCCTGCCCTGGGCGATCGCCCTCGGTCTGCTGCTCGGCGGCGCGCTCGGCAACCTCACCGACCGGATCTTCCGCTCGCCCGGCGTGTTCAAGGGCGAGGTCGTCGACTTCATCGCCCCCAAGGACTTCGCCGTCTTCAATCTGGCGGACTCGGCGATCGTCTGCGGCGGCATCCTGATCGTGATCCTCTCCTTCCGGGGCCTGGACCCGGACGGCACCGTCCACAAGGACTGAGCCCGCCCGGAGCCTCCCCGGAGCCCGCCCGCCGCCTCGCCGCACCGCTCCCAAGCAGCCTGCTCGGCGCCCGCCCACCGGACGCGCGGCGGGCGCTGTCGGCGCGGCAAGGCATACTCGACGGGTGAGTACGATTCCCGAGATCCGCACCCTGCCCGTTCCCGACGGCCTCGAAGGCGAGCGCCTCGACGCCGCCATCTCCCGCATGTTCGGGTTTTCCCGTACCAAGGCGGCCGAGCTCGCGGCGGCGGGGAAGGTGCAGATCGACGGCGCCGTGGTCGGCAAGTCCGAGCGGGTGCACGGCGGGGCGTGGCTGGAGGTCGAGATGCCGGGGGCCGCCGCCCCGGTGCAGATCGTCGCCGAGCCCGTCGAGGGCATGGAGATCGTCCACGACGACGACGACATCGTCGTGATCATGAAGCCGGTCGGCGTCGCGGCCCACCCGAGCCCCGGCTGGACCGGCACCACCGTCATCGGCGGTCTCGCCGCCGCCGGATACCGCATCTCGACCTCCGGCGCCGCCGAGCGCCAGGGCATCGTGCACCGCCTGGACGTCGGCACCTCGGGCCTGATGGTCGTGGCGAAGTCCGAGCGGGCCTACACCTCGCTCAAGGCGCAGTTCCGCGAGCGGGTCGTCGACAAGCGCTACCACGCCCTGGTCCAGGGCCACCCGGACCCGATGAGCGGCACCATCGACGCCCCGATCGGGCGCCACCCCAACCACGACTACAAGTGGGCCGTGACCGCCGAGGGCAAGCCGTCCGTCACGCACTACGACCTGATCGAGGCCTTCCGCGCCGCCTCCCTGCTCGACATCAAGCTGGAGACGGGCCGCACCCACCAGATCCGGGTGCACATGTCGGCCCACCGCCACCCCTGCGTCGGCGACCTCACCTACGGCGCGGACCCCACGATCGCCAAGCGCCTCAAGCTGACCCGCCAGTGGCTGCACGCGGTCAGGCTCGGCTTCGAGCACCCCTCGGACGGCCAGTGGGTCGAGTTCGAGAGCGTCTACCCGGCGGATCTGCAGCACGCCCTGGACACGATCCGCGCCGAGAGCGAATGACCGCCTTCACCGTCCGCCGGGCCCAGGGTCCGGCCGACGTGGAGGCCTGTTACGCGGTGCGCAGGGCGGTCTTCGTCGTCGAGCAGCGCGTCCCCGAGGACGTGGAGTACGACGCCTACGACGCGATCGCGCTGCACGTCCTGGCCGTCGGCCCGGGCGGCCCGCTCGGCACCGGGCGGCTCCTGTACGGTCCCGGGGCGCGGGCCAGGACCGGCGGCCTCGGCGTCGGCTCGCTCGGCCGCCTCGCCGTCACCCGGGAGGCGCGCGGCCTCGGCGTCGGCGCCGCCCTGGTGCGCGCCCTGGAGGACGCCGCAGTGGAGTGCGGCCTGAGCGCGGTGGATTTGCACGCGCAGACGCACGCGCTCGGCTTCTACGAACGGCTCGGCTACGAGGCGTACGGCGAGGAGTTCCCCGACGCGGACATCCCGCACCGGGCGATGCGGCGGGCGCTTCCTTAAGTCGGAGGATGGCCGCCGCCCCGCGCTCCCCTTTGGGTCCCGATGGGCGGTTCGGCCCGGTTGCGTGGCACGCTTGAGGTCTTGATCGTCAAGGCCGCCCAGGCCCGCACCGCCCGGAGGGGACCCCGTGGACCAGCTCGCCCTGCTGCTCGTGCTCCTTCTCGGCGCGGTGGTGACGGTCCCGCTGGGTGAGCGCCTAGGGCTGCCGGCGCCCGTGCTCATGACGCTCGGCGGCATCGTCATGGCGCTGCTGCCGTTCGTGCCGAACGTGACCATCGAGCCGGAGTTCATCCTGCCGCTGGTGCTGCCACCGCTGCTGTACGCGTCCGTGCAGCGCACCTCCTGGCGGCAGTTCACCGCGAACGTCCGGCCGATCTTCCTGCTCGCCGTCGCCCTCGTCTTCGTCACCACGGCCGCCGTCGCCGCCGTCGCCAACTCCATCGTGCCGGGCCTGCCGATCGCCGCGGCGGTCGCGCTCGGCGCGCTCGTCGCCCCGCCCGACCCCGTCGCCGCGACGGCCGTGGCCGGCTCGCTGGGGCTGCCGCGCCGCCTCGTGTCGATCCTGGAGGGCGAGGGCCTGTTCAACGACGTGACCGCGATCGTGCTCTACCACGTGGCCATCACGGCGGCCGTGACCGGCAGCTTCTCCTGGGCGTCGGCGGCGGGCAAGCTCGTGCTCTCCGCCGTGGTCGCCGTCGTCGTGGGTCTCGCGCTCGGCTGGCTCGCCCACAAGCTGATGGGTCTGCTCGGCGACCCCACGCTCCAGATCGGCCTCACCCTCCTGGTCCCGTTCATCGGCTACGTCCTGGCCGAGGAGTTCGGCGGCTCCGGGGTCCTCGCGGTGCTGACCGTGGCGCTGTTCCTCGCCGAGCACACAATGGACGCCGACGACGTGCAGGGCAGGCTGGCCGGCGCCACGTTCTGGGAGATCGTCGACACCCTGGTGACCGGCGTCGCCTTCGGCCTGATCGGGCTCGAACTGCACAACGTGTTCGGCACCGCCACCGGCCGCCAGGCGCACATGTTCGGCTGGGCGGCGGCCGTGGTGGGCGTCGTCGTGGGCGTACGGCTGCTGTGGCTGCTCCCGGCGACCTGGCTCGCCAAGCGGCTGCACGACAAACGCGACTACGACGAGGAGATCCCCACGTCCTGGCGCGAGACCATCGTCATGTGGTGGGCCGGCATGCGGGGCGTGGCCTCGGTCGCCCTCGCGCTCGCCATCCCGCTCAGGACCGACGCGGGCGCGCCCTTCCCCGGCCGTGACGAGATCATCTTCATCGCCTTCGCCGTGATCATGACGACCCTCGTCTTCCAGGGCCTCACCCTGCCCTGGCTGGTCAGGCGGCTGGGCGTACGGGCCGACACGGACGCCGAGCGAGTCCTGGAACGGGACCTCGCGATCCGGGCCGCGAAGGCCGCGAAACGGCGTCTGAAGGAGATCCAGGACGTCGAGGAGCTGCCCGAGGAGGTCATGGAGCAGCTGCACCGGCGCGCCTACGACGTCGGCGCGCGGATCAGCCCCGACATGGTCGACGAAGAACGCCGCTCCGCGTACGCGAAGCGGGTGGAGCGGATCAGGGCCGTGCAGCGCATCCAGCGCGAGATGATGTCGGCGGCCCGCCACGAGGTGCTGTCCGCGCGCAGCGAGCCGGGCGCCGACCCGGAGATCGTGGACCGGGTGCTGCGGCAGCTGGACGTCCGCAGCCTGCGGTGAACGGGCCGCCCCCGAAGCCGCTCCCTAGCGCCGCCGGTCCTCGATCGCCGGGCTGGGCAGGGGAGTTGAGGGCCGGTCCTGGGTGGTGATCCTCGGCAGCGCGTACGGGTGCTCCTCGTACAGCCACGCCACCAGCTGTTCGCGGACGGTGACCCGTACCGTCCAGATGTCGTCCGCGTCCTTGGCCGTGACGACCGCGCGGACCTGGATCGTGGACGGCGTCGTGTCGGTGACCGCGAGCGAGAAGTCCCGGCCGTCCCAGGCCGGGCACTCCTTGAGGATCACGGCGAGCCGTTCGCGCATCAGGGGGATCGGGGCCGAGTGGTCCAGGTGGAAGAAGACGGTGCCGGTCATCTGCACGCCGCCGCGCGACCAGTTCTGGAACGGCTTGCTGGTGAAGTAGGACACCGGCATGGTCAGGCGGCGCTCGTCCCAGGTGCGCACCGCGAGGTAGGTCAGCGTGATCTCCTCGACGACGCCCCACTCGCCCTCGACCACCACCGTGTCGCCGAGCCGCACCACGTCGCCGAAGGCGATCTGGAGCCCGGCGAAGAGGTTGCCGAGGGTGGACTGGGCGGCCACACCGGCAACGACACCCACGATGCCCGCCGAGGCCAGCAGGGACGCGCCCGCCGCCCGCATCGCGGGGAAGGTGAGCAGCATCGCCGCGATCGCCACCACCATGACGATGGCGCTCACCACGCGCTGGATGAGCGTGACCTGCGTGCGGACCCGGCGGACCCGGGCGGGGTCACGCGTGGAGGCGGCGTAGCGGGTGTAGGAGGACTCCACGACGGCCGTCGCGATCCGCACCACGAGCCAGGAACTCGTACCGATCAGAACCAGCGTGAGGAACCGGCCGAGACCCGCGTCGTGTTCCTGCACGGGACGCCACTTGATCTCGTCGTAGGTCCCGCGCAGGATCGCGGTGAGCATGACGAGGTTCAGCGGTATGCGGCATCGGCGCAGCAGACCCCACAGCGGGGTCTCGCGGTCCCGGGCGTCGGCCCGGCGCAGCAGTCGGTCGGCCAGCCAGCCCCCGGCCAGCGCGAGCACGACCGAGCCGCCGATGACGATCAACGGACGCAGTACGTTCTCCATGCCCTCGACCGTAACTGGCACGATGGGCTCATGAACATCATGCTTTTCCATTCGGTCTACGGCCTGCGTCCCGCCGTGCGGGAGGCGGCCGAGCGGCTGCGGGCCGCGGGGCACGAGGTGCACGTCCCCGACCTGTACGACGGCCGGACCGCCGAGAGCGCCGAGGAGGGCAGGCAGGTCAAGGACGAGATCGGCACGGACGAGCTGCTGAAGCGGGCCATCGCGGCCGCCGCCCCGCACTCCGAGCGAGGGCTCGTGTACGCGGGCTTCTCACTCGGCGGCTCCATCGCGCAGAACCTGGCGCTCGGGGACGAGAAGGCCCGGGGGCTGCTGCTGTTGCACGGCACGTCCGACATGGCCGAGAACACATCCGTGGACGAGCTGCCCGTCCAGCTGCACGTGGCCGACCCCGATCCGTTCGAATCGGCGGACTGGCTCAACGCCTGGTACTTGCAGATGCGGCGGGCCGGCGCGGACGTGGAGATCTACCGCTACCCGGGCGCGGGCCACCTCTTCACCGACCCCGGCCTCGCGGACTACGACGAGGCCGCCGCCGAGGAGACCTGGCACACCGCGCTCGGCTTCCTCGACAGCCTCGCCGGCCCCGGCGCGTAGCCCCGGGCCCCGAACGGGCGGTAGGGACCCGCTGGTCCCCACCGCCCGTCGCGCGCGGCCCCGATTCCAGGGCGGCCCGGTCAGCCGGTCAGCCCTTGAGGGCCTTGTCGATGGCCGAGCTGTAGGTCGCGGCGTCCATCGGGGCGTTGTCCGACGCGCCGTCGGTGATCTTCTTGCCGTCCATCTTCAGCGTGGGCGTGCCCTGGACGCCGCTGCTGTTGAACTTGTCCGACATGGTCAGCGCCCACTTGTCGTAGGTGCCGTCCGTCACGGCCTTCTGGAAGGCCGCGTTGCCCTTGAGCGCGGGCACGGTGTCCGCGATCTTGATCAGGTAGTCGCGGTCCTTGAACTTGTCGTCGGTCTCCTCGGGGTGGTACTTCGCCGAGTAGAGCGCCGACTTGTAGTCCAAGAACGCGTCGGGGCTGACGTTCAGGGCGGCGCCGAGCGCGCTCAGGGCGGTCTTGGAGCCCGTGCCGGGGCTGCCGTTGTCGATGAACGTGGCGCCGATGAACTGGATCTTGTACTTGCCGGCGTCGACGTCCTTGCGGATCGTCGGGCCGACGATCTGCTCGAACTGCGAGCAGATCGGGCAGCGCGGGTCCTCGTACATTTCGAGGGTCTTCTTCGCGTCCGCCTTGCCGATGACGACGGTCGTGCCGTCCTTGCCCGAGGTGTTGGCGGGCTTGACCAGCGACCTGTCCTTGGCGGCCTCCCACGCGGAGGGCTTCATGGCCTCCTTGATGAGGTAGGCACCGCCGCCCACGACGGCGAGGACGGCGACGACGGACACGCCCACGATGATCTGGCGGCGGGTCTTGGCCTTCTTCGCCTCGCGCTCGCGCTCCGCTCGCAGCCGCTCGCGGGCGGCGGCCTTGTTGGCCTGGCTGTTGCGGGAACTCATGATCTTTTCTCCGGATGGCAGGTGGGGAAGGGTAGGGGCTGCTGCGGTGCTCAGACGAGGCCGAGCACGCGCGGCGGCGGTCCCCTTCGGGCCACCGAGTGCACCAGGAAACGGGTGCGGGAGGGTCCGGGCCGGTGGTACGCGGGGCGCGCGAGGGGGCAAGCGCCGTCGAAGGCGGCGCGCACCACGGCGGCCGCGACCAGCAGCGGCCGGAACGCGTGGTGGCCGACCGCGCGCAGCAGCCGGGCGAGCCCCGCCTCGCCCCGGCGCAGCCACAGGGCGGCGAGCAGCCCGACGGACACATGGGCCGCGAGCAGCAGCCAGGGCACGGCCGGGCCCGGGTGGGTCAGCAGCGCGGCCGCGTTCGCCGGGGCGGGCACCGCGCCCAGCGCCCCGCCGCCCAAAGCCCCGCCCCCGCACAGCACGTCGACGCCGACCGCGCGCAGCGCACCCGCGACGGGGCCGCCCGAGGGTCCGTAACAGACGTGCTGGCCGGTGGTGAAGAGGGTGTCGGCGGCCAGTTCGAGCGGGACGAGCGCGCCCGCGATCGCCCAGAAACCGCGCTCGCGCCCGGCCAGCGCGTAGGCGATGACGAAGACGGCGCACCCCGCGCCGGTCACCAGGAAGAGCGGCAGCGGGACGCGCGAGAGCAGCACATGGGACGCGGAGGACAGCGTCACGACGAGCGCTGTGAAAAGCGCCGCGCGTGCCGCTCTGAGCCGCGTCCCTGATATGTCCATCGCGGGTGAGTGTGCCATGCCGGGCCGTATGCCGTACCTAAGAGTTCGGTGAGACCCGTGGGGCCGGTCCGTGCCCGGCCCTCGCGGGCCCGGCCGCCCCGCCCCTCGAAGCGCTCGGCGCGGCCGCCTACAGGCCCGGGATCCGGCCGTTGCGGAACAGGTCGACGAAGATCCGGTGGTCCGCCCTGGCCCGCGCCCCGTAGGCGTGCGCGAACTCCACGAGCAGATCGCCGAAGCCCTCCTCGTCGGCGGCGATCGCCGCGTCGATGGCCCGCTCGGTGGAGAACGGCACGAGCTCGGAGTGGCCGCTCTCGTCGTCGGCGGCGGCGTGCATGGTGGCGGTGGCCCGCCCCAGGTCGGCGACGACCGCCGCGATCTCGTCGGGGTCGTCGATGTCGGACCAGTCCAGATCCACCGCGTAGGGCGAGACCTCGGCGACCAGCTGGCCCGCGCCGTCCAGCTCGGTCCAGCCCAGCCACGGGTCGGCGGCGGCCTGGAGCGCGCGCTGCGAGATCACCGTGCGGTGCCCCTCGTGCTGGAAGTAGCCGCGCACCGCCGGGTCCGTGACGTGCCGGGAGACCGCCGGGGTCTGAGCCTGCTTGATGTAGATCACCACATCGTTCTCCAGGGCGTCGCTGTGCCCTTCGAGCAGGATGTTGTACGAGGGAAGGCCCGCCGAGCCGATCCCGATGCCGCGCCGCCCCACGACGTCCTTGACGCGGTAGGAGTCCGGGCGCACCAGACTCTCCTCGGGCAGCGTCTCCAGATAGCCGTCGAAGGCCGCGAGCACCTTGTAGCGGGTCGCCGCGTCCAGCTCGATCGAGCCGTCGTCCTCGGTGAAGCGGCGCTCGTGGTCGCGGATCTCGGTCATCGAGTCGAGCAGCGCGAACCGGGTGCGGGCGCGGGCGTCGCGCAGCGCGCCGAGCAGGGGGCCCTCGGCCGTGTCCAGCGTGAAGGGCGGGACCTCGTCCTCCTTCGCGCCCGAGGCCAGCGCGCGGATCCGCTCGCGGTAGGCGGTGGCGCAGGTGCGCACCAGGGCGGTGATCTGCTCGTCGCTGAACGCCTTGGTGCAGCCGATCAGCGCCAGCGAGGCCGCCAGGCGCTTCAGGTCCCAGGTGAAGGGGCCCACGTACGCCTCGTCGAAGTCGTTGACGTTGAAGATCAGCCGGCCGTTGGCGTCCATGTACGTGCCGAAGTTCTCGGCGTGCAGGTCGCCGTGGATCCAGACCCGGCCGGTGCGCTCGTCCAGGTAGGGGCCGCCGTGCCGCTCCTTTTCCAGGTCGGAGTAGAACAGGCAGGCGGTGCCCCGGTAGAAGGCGAACGCGGAGGCCGCCATCTTGCGGAACTTGACCCGGAAGGCGGCCGGGTCGGCGGCCAGGAGTCGGCCGAACGCGGTCTCGAAAACGGCGAGTATCTCTTCGCCGCGCGCCTGCGCGCTGGGCTGCGGGACCGACATCGCTGGGTGCCTCCTGGTGCGTACTGCCTTGATCACGGTCAACACGATCGGGACGGGATGTGCCCCTTCCAACGCGCGACCGTACCCCCAAGTGCCCGCGCCGCGCGGCCGGCCGCAGGTCCGCTCGACCGATCCGCGCCGCCGCTCCCGGCCGGCCGGCCTCGCAGGGGTCGCGCGCCGCACTTCCCCCTCGGCTGTCGGTGCGGCGACGTAGACTCCGAGGCTGTCCCCCCGCTTCGCGAACCCCCCTTTGCCGTTGGAGGCCCCAACCGTGACTGGCACGTCCAAGACACCGTTCACGCACCTTCACGTCCACACCCAGTACTCGCTGCTGGACGGTGCCGCGCGGCTCAAGGACATGTTCGAGGCCTGCAACGAGATGGGCATGACGCACATCGCCATGTCCGACCACGGCAACCTCCACGGGGCGTACGACTTCTTCCATTCGGCGAAGAAGGCGGGCGTCACGCCGATCATCGGCATCGAGGCGTACGTGGCCCCCGAGTCGCGGCGCAACAAGCGCAAGATCCAGTGGGGCCAGCCGCACCAGAAGCGCGACGACGTGTCCGGTTCGGGTGGTTACACGCACAAAACGATCTGGGCGGCGAACAAGACCGGTCTGCACAACCTCTTCCGGCTCTCCTCCGACGCCTACGCCGAGGGCTGGCTCCAGAAGTGGCCCCGGATGGACAAGGAGACCATCTCGCAGTGGTCCGAGGGGCTGATCGCCTCCACCGGCTGCCCCTCCGGCGAGGTCCAGACCCGGCTCAGGCTCGGCCAGTTCGACGAGGCGCTGCGGGCGGCCTCCGACTACAAGGACATCTTCGGCGAGGGCCGGTACTTCCTGGAGCTGATGGACCACGGCATCGAGATCGAGCGCCGGGTCCGCGACGGCCTGTTGGAGATCGGCAAGAAGCTGGGCATCCCCCCGCTGGTCACCAACGACTCGCACTACACCTACGCCCACGAGGCGACCGCGCACGACGCGCTGCTGTGCATCCAGACCGGCAAGAACCTCTCCGACCCCGACCGCTTCCGCTTCGACGGCACGGGCTACTACCTCAAGTCCACCGACGAGATGTACGCCATCGACTCCTCGGACGCCTGGCAGCAGGGGTGCGCCAACACCCTGCTCGTCGCCGAGCAGATCGACACGAGCGGCATGTTCGAGGCGAAGAACCTCATGCCGAAGTTCGAGATCCCGGACGGCTACACCGAGGTCACCTGGTTCCAGGAGGAAGTCCGGGTCGGCATGGAGCGCCGCTATCCGCAAGGTGTGCCCGAGGACCGCCAGAAGCAGGCGGAGTACGAGATGGACATCATCATCCAGATGGGGTTCCCGGGATACTTCCTGGTCGTCGCGGACTTCATCATGTGGGCCAAGAACAACGGCATCGCGGTGGGCCCCGGCCGCGGTTCGGCGGCCGGTTCGATCGTCGCGTACGCGATGGGCATCACCGACCTCGACCCCATCACCCACGGCCTGATCTTCGAGCGGTTCCTCAACCCCGAGCGCGTCTCCATGCCCGATGTCGACATCGACTTCGACGAGCGCAGGCGCGTCGAGGTGATCAGGTATGTGACGGAGAAGTACGGCTCCGACAAGGTCGCCATGATCGGCACCTACGGAAAGATCAAGGCGAAGAACGCCATCAAGGACTCCGCGCGGGTGCTGGGCTACCCGTACGCGATGGGCGACCGCCTCACCAAGGCGATGCCCGCCGACGTCCTCGGCAAGGGCATCGACCTCTCCGGCATCACCGACCCCAAGCACCCGCGCTACAGCGAGGCCGGCGAGATCCGGGGGATGTACGAGAACGAGCCGGACGTCAAGAAGGTCATCGACACCGCCAAGGGCGTCGAGGGCCTGGTCCGGCAGATGGGTGTGCACGCGGCCGGCGTGATCATGTCCAGCGAGCCCATCGTCGACCACGCGCCGATCTGGGTGCGGCACACCGACGGCGTGACCATCACGCAGTGGGACTACCCGCAGTGCGAATCGCTCGGCCTGCTGAAGATGGACTTCCTCGGCCTGCGCAACCTCACCATCATGGACGACGCCGTCAAGATGGTGAAGGCCAACAAGGGCATCGACCTGGAGATGCTGTCGCTCCCGCTCGATGACCCCAAGACCTTCGAACTGCTCTGCCGGGGCGACACGCTCGGCGTCTTCCAGTTCGACGGCGGCCCGATGCGCTCGCTGCTTCGCCAGATGCAGCCCGACAACTTCGAGGACATTTCCGCCGTCTCGGCCCTGTACCGGCCGGGCCCGATGGGCATGAACTCGCACACGAACTACGCCGAGCGCAAGAACGGCCGCCAGGAGATCACCCCGATCCACCCGGAGCTGGAGGAACCGCTCAAGGAGACGCTGGGCCTGACCTACGGCCTCATCGTCTACCAGGAGCAGGTCCAGAAGGCCGCCCAGATCGTGGCCGGCTACTCGCTGGGCGAGGCCGACATCCTGCGCCGCGTGATGGGCAAGAAGAAGCCCGAGGAGCTGGCGAAGAACTTCGTCCTCTTCCAGGCCGGCGCCCGCAAGAACGGCTACTCCGACGCGGCGATCCAGGCCCTGTGGGACGTGCTGGTGCCGTTCGCCGGCTACGCGTTCAACAAGGCGCACTCCTCGGCGTACGGCCTGGTCACCTACTGGACCGCGTACCTGAAGGCGAACTACCCCGCCGAGTACATGGCGGCGCTGCTCACCTCGGTCAAGGACGACAAGGACAAGTCGGCCGTCTACCTCAACGAGTGCCGGCGCATGGGCATCAAGGTGCTCCCGCCGAACGTGAACGAGTCGGTGCACAACTTCGCCGCCCAGGGCGACGACGTGATCCTCTTCGGCCTGGAGGCCGTCCGCAACGTCGGCACCAACGTGGTGGAGTCGATCATCCGCTCACGCAAGACCAAGGGGAAGTTCAGCTCCTTCCCCGACTACCTCGACAAGGTCGAGGTGGTCGCCTGCAACAAGCGCACCACGGAATCGCTCATCAAGGCGGGCGCCTTCGACACGATGGGCCACACCCGCAAGGGCCTCACCGCCCAGTTCGAGCCCATGATCGACAACGTGGTGCAGGTCAAGCGCAAGGAGGCCGAGGGCCAGTTCGACCTCTTCGGCGGGATGGACGAGGGCGCCGACGAGCCGGGCTTCGGGCTCGACGTCGAGTTCGGCGACGTGGAGTGGGAGAAGTCCTACCTGCTGGCCCAGGAGCGCGAAATGCTCGGCCTGTACGTCTCCGACCACCCGCTCTTCGGCCTGGAGCACGTCCTGTCCGACAAGGCGGACGCGGGCATCGGCCAGCTCACCGGCGGGGACTACTCCGACGGCTCGATCGTCACCATCGGCGGCATCATCTCCGGCCTCCAGCGCAAGATGACCAAGCAGGGCAACGCGTGGGCGATCGCCACCGTGGAGGACCTGGCCGGCTCCATCGAGTGCATGTTCTTCCCCGCGACCTACCAGCTGGTCTCGACCCAGCTCGTCGAGGACGCGGTGGTGTTCGTCAAGGGCCGCCTGGACAAGCGCGAGGACATCCCGCGTCTGGTCGCCATGGAGCTGATGGTTCCCGACCTCTCGTCGGCGGGCACCAACGCCCCCGTGGTCCTGACCATCCCCACCGTCAAGGTCACCCCGCCGATGGTCAGCAGGCTCGGCGAGATCCTGGGCCACCACAAGGGCAACACCGAGGTGCGGATCAAGCTCCAGGGCCCGCGCTCCACGACGGTGCTGCGCCTCGACCGGCACCGGGTCCAGCCCGATCCGGCCCTCTTCGGTGATCTGAAGGTGCTGCTCGGCCCGTCCTGCCTGGCCGGCTGAGCCGACGGCCGTCCTGCGGACGAGAAGCGGACGAGAAAGGGACGCACCCCAACGGGTGCGTCCCTTTCTCATGAGAGGACGCTCAGTTGTGACCGAAGCGGCGCTGGTGCTTACGGGCAACATCCGCCGGGCTGCCCTGGCCCTGCGACTGCGGCATGGCCTGGGTTTCGAAGGCGGTCGACTTCGCCTGCTCCTGGCCGCGCTCGGCGGCGCCGGAACGGTCCTGCTGACTGCCCGACTTGCGGTTCTTGTTCTTGGCCATGGTGCTGCCTCCTGTGGGGGAACTCGGGGCCAGGGCCGCTGTCAGACTCACACAGATGGACAAACGACGCATTTCGGATCATTACCGTGCGTGAGGGGGAGCGGCGCCCCAATCCGCCACGCCGATGATCGAGTTCCGGTGCTCAACCCTCGCGCGGTCGGGCAGACTCGAAGGAAACCCCGAAGTCCGCTCGGTGATCTTCCGCACCCCGCTCCCGCTGTCTTTTTTCTTCGGCTTTTCCGTTCCCGAAAGAGGGTGGAACGCATGGACCGCTGCGTCGTCCTGGTGGATGCCGGTTACCTGCTCGGTGCCGCCGCGAGTCTGCTCGCCGGAGAACCGGCCCGTTCCCGCATCACCGTCGACCATGCCGCCCTGATCCAGGGGCTCCGCGAGCGCGCCGAGGCCGACACCCAGCAGCCGCTCCTGCGCATCTACTGGTTCGACGGCGCCCCCGACCGGGTCCCCCAGCCCGAACACCGCCGCCTGCGGGTGATGTCCCGGGTGACGGTGCGCCTGGGCGCCCTGACCCGCAGCGACGGGCGCTGGGCGCAGAAGGGCGTCGACGCCGCCATGCACGCCGAGCTGACCGAACTCGCCCGCAACCGCGCCTGCTCCGACGTGGTCCTGGTGACCGGCGACGGCGATCTGCTGCCCGGCCTGATGTCCGCCAAGGAACACGGCGTCGCCGTGCACCTGTGGGCCGTGCAGGCCGCCGACGGCGACTACAACCAGTCCGAGGACCTGGTCGCCGAGGCCGACGAGCGCCGGGTGCTCGACCGCGCCTGGATCACCCGGGCCGTACGCGCCAGAGACCTCACCGGCATCTGCGCCCCCGCCCCCGCGCCCCGCCCCGAGATCGCCGCCATCCTCTCCGCGCCCCTGCCCGAGTCGGCGCTCGCCGCCTCCGCCGAGCGGGCCGCCGAAGCCGCCCAGGCCGCCGCAGGCCGGGGCGCCCCGGCCCCCGCCGAGGCCGTCGGCGAGAACGGCGCCGCCGCGCCCGCCCCGGCCGGCGCCAAGGGCGTACCCACGCCCAAGGACCTGGCGTCCCTGCGCGCTCCCGGCGCCGCCGCCACCGCGCCCGCCCCGCCCGCCTCCGCGACCCTGCGCTGGTCCTCCGACAAGGGCTGGGTGGAGCGCCCGGGCTCCGCGCTCGGCGAGTCCCCCGAGACCGCGTCGCTGCCCACGCTCGCGCAGCTCACCAGCGCCGAACAGCGCTGGGCGGACCGCGAGGAAGACATCACCACCGTCGGCGGCGACCCCTACGAAGTGGGCCAGGTCTTCGCCCGGCGCTGGATGGAACGGCTCCCCGAGCCCACGCACGTACAGAAACTGTCCACGATGTACCCGCGCATCCCGCACCGCATCGACGGTGAACTCCTGCGCTACGCCGCTCGGTTCGGCCTCCTCGCGCACAAGGACGACCAGATCGACGAGCACGACCGGTACGCGATCCGGGCCGGGTTCTGGCGCGAGATCGACGTGCGGGCGGCCGCCGAGCACCAGCCGGCCGGCGAGTAGCCCCGCGCGCCCCATGCCGCGCCAAGGCGCCCCCGGGGCGGGACGGCTCGCTGGACCCCTTAGGCTCGTTCCCCGTGAGTACCGGCACAGCAGCGGCACGGGCCGGCACCGCCTTCGCGGTGCGGGGCCTGGTCAAGACGTACCCCGCGACGCGGGGCGGACGCGGTGCGCCCGGTACGCCCGAGGTCCGGGCCACCGACCGCGTCAGCCTTGAGGTGCGCCGCGGCGAGATCTTCGGGCTGCTCGGCCCCAACGGCGCCGGCAAGTCCACCCTCGTACGCCAGCTGACCGGGCTCATGCGGCCCGACGCCGGGACGGTCGACGTGCTCGGGCACGACCTGGTCCGCCACCCCGAACGGGCGGCGCGCCTCATCGCCCACCTCGGCCAGGAATCCACCGCGCTGGACGAGCTGACCGTCTCGCTCGCCGCCGAGACCACCGGCCGCCTGCGCGGTCTCACCCTGCGCGAGGCCCGGGCCGAACGCGACGCCGTACTGGCCGAACTCGGCCTTGACGACATCGCCGCCCGCCCGCTCAAGAAGCTCTCCGGCGGCCAGCGGCGCCTGGCGTGCTTCGCCACCGCCCTCGTCGGCGAGCGCCCCCTGCTGGTCCTTGACGAGCCCACCACCGGCATGGACCCGGTGGCCCGGCGCGCCGTGTGGGCCGCCGTCGACCGCCGCCGGGCCGAGCGCGGGGCGAGCGTGGTGCTCGTCACCCACAACGTCATCGAGGCCGAGACCGTGCTCGACCGGGTCGCCGTGATGGAACGCGGCAGGGTCATCGCCTGCGACACCCCCGCCGGGCTCAAGGCCCGAGTCGCCGACGAGGTGCGGGTCGAGCTCGTGTGGCGCGACCGCGCCCCCGTAGAGGTCCCCGAGGTCGCGGCGCTGCGCGCCGAGGCCCAGGAGTCCGGCCGGCGCTGGACGCTGCGGCTGAGCCCCGAGCGGGCCCGCGCCGCGGTCGCCACCGTCACCGGCGGTCCCGCCTTCGCCGCCCTCGACGACTTCACCCTGGCCACGCCGAGCCTCGAAGACGTCTACCTCGCCCTCGGCGGCCGCACGGAAGGGCTGGTGAAGGCGTGAGCGCCATTCCCCTGGAGAGCACCGTCGAGACGGCCGGCGGCCGGGCCCCGGCGAGCGGGACCGCCGAGCGCCCCGGCGCCACCGACGCCGCCCCGCTCGCTCCCCGCGCCCGCCTCGGCCCCGCCCTCGCCGCCGTCTACCGCGCCCAGCTCTCGCGGGCCAGGGTCGCCCGCATCCCGCTGCTCTTCGTCGCGACGTTCCAGTCCGTCGGCATCATGATCCTGATGCGCGGCGTGGTGGACGGCGGCGACGAGGCCCGCGCGGTGGTCGCCGGCTCCAGCGTCCTGGTCGTCGCCTTCGTCGCGCTCAACCTCCTCGCCCAGTACTTCGGCCGCCTGCGGGCCGACGGCGGCCTCGACCACTACGCGACGCTGCCCGTGCCCCCCGCGTCCGTGGTCCTCGGCACGGCCGCCGCCTACGCCTCCTTCACCGTGCCCGGCACCGCCGTCACGGCCGTCTTCGGCTGCCTCCTGTTCGGGCTTCCGCTCGGGCACCTGTGGATCCTGGCCGCGGTGATCCCGCTCTGTGGCGCCGCCCTTTCCGGGCTCGGAGCGGCCCTCGGGCTGCTCGCGCCCCGCCAGGAACTCGCCACCCTCTTCGGCCAGTTGGGGATGTCGGCGGCGCTGCTGCTCGGCGTGCTCCCGGCCGGCCGGATGCCCGCGCCCATCGCCTGGGCCCGCGATCTGCTGCCCTCCACCTACGGCGTGGAGGCCTTCGCGCGAAGCTTCGACGCGCGCCCCGACTGGGCCCTGGTCGGGCTCGACCTCGGCGTCTGCGCGGCCGTGGGTGTCGTCTCGCTGGCCGTGGCGGCGTGGGCCTACCGCCGGGCGGCGGTCCGGTGAGGCAGCGCACAGACACGCCTGGCACGATGGCAGGGTGACCGCGCCTTTGACACCGCCCCATCAGCAGCCCCCGGGCAACGACCCGTGGCAGGCCCCCGCCGGGGGCGCCCGCCCCGAAACCGCCGGCGCGGCGTCCGCCGTGAAGAAGGACGTACGGGACGCGGTGCTCGTCGCCCTCGCGGTGACGGTGGCCGGGGTGGCGCTCGGGCTGCTGTGGCTGTGGCTGGCCCCCCGGGTGCCGCTCGTCGCCGACGACAAGGCCGTCTTCCTCAAGGACACCGAGGGGGAGGAGGCGATCGGCGGGGACGGAACGTTCATCCTGCTCGCGCTCGGACTCGGCGTCCTGAGCGCCGCCGCGGTCTTCCTCTTCCGCCGCAAGGGCGGCATCGCCCTGGTCGCCGGGCTCGCGGTCGGCAGTCTGCTCGGCTCGGTCCTCGCCTGGCGCCTCGGCATCTGGCTCGGTCCGAGCCAGGACGTGGTCGCGGCGGCGAAGGCGGCCGGCAAGGGCGTGACCTTCGACGCCCCGCTCAAACTCGACGCCAAGGGCGCCCTGCTCGCCTGGCCGATCGCCGCCATGGCCGTCCATCTGGGCCTCACGGCCCTGTTCGGGCCCCGCGACCCCGAGCCGGCCTGGCAGGTGCCGCCGCTGGACACGGGCGGCCAAGGACCCGGCGCCGCCGGCCTCTGAGACGCCCGGCCGCCCGGGTGCGGGGTCCGGCCTAGGGGGTGTCTGGTGGACCATGGCCGGGGGCGCGGCGTCTGGCACGGCACCTCGCGGCGTTGCCGAATCGCCCCGATAGCTCCGCTATCGAGACGCTCCGGCGCCTTGCGATGCACCGCACCAGACGCCGCGCCCTGACCGACCCTGATCCACCAGACACCCCCTAGGAGCGTCCGATCGGGGCGAGCAGCGCTCCCGTGAGGGCCGCCAGATCCGCCGGGGCCAGCTCGACCTCCAGGCCGCGCCGGCCCGCCGACACGCAGATCGTGGCGTGCGCGGACGCCGAGTCGTCCAGGACCGTACGCAGCTTCTTGCGCTGCCCGAGCGGGGAGATCCCGCCGCGCACATAGCCGGTGGTGCGCTCGGCGGCCGCCGGGTCGGCCATCGTCGCGCGCTTGCCGCCGACCGCCGAGGCCAGCGCTTTGAGGTCGAGCGATCCGGCCACCGGGACCACCGCCACCGTCAGCTCGCCGTCCACGTCGGCCACCAGCGTCTTGAACACCCGCTCAGCGCCCACCCCGAGCGCCCGCGCGGCCTCCTCGCCGTAGGAGGGCGACGCCGGGTCGTGGGCGTAGGCGTGGACGGTGAACGCGGTGCCCGCCTTCGTCAGGGCCACCGTGGCGGGGGTGCCCCCGCTCTGCTGCTTCTTCTTGGCCAACGCGGCGCTCCTTCCGGTCAGTTGGGGCTGGTCGGGGTCCGCGTCAGATCCACCGCGGGCAGCGAGGGCAGATGGCGGATGACCGCGGTCTCCGCGCGCAGCAGGTGCAGTTCCTCGCGCAGCCGGGTCGCGGTGTCGGGCGCCTGGAGCAGCCGCTGCTTGGCGGGGACGTCCAGGACGGCGGCGGCCGCGACCAGATAGGACACCACCGAGGGCTCGTCCGGCAGGTCGGCGGTGCCGGCGAGCGAGCGCTCGCGGGCCCCCGCGAGCCGCTTCTGGTAGGAGCGGAACGCGCGCAGCACGCCCTCGGCGAGCGCGCCCGCCTCCTCGCCCGGTTCTTCCGCCAGCTCCTCGTACTCGGCCGTCAGATAGGGCCCGCTCGCGTCGACCGACAGGATGCGGATCCGGGTCGTGCCGGTGGCCAGCACCTCGAAGCTGCCGTCCGGGCGCTCACGGATGGTGGCCGCGTCCGCGACGCAGCCCACCCGGTGGAAGGCCTGGACGGGATCGGCGCCGAAACCGGCCGCCGCGCCCTTCTCGGGCCGCGCGGTCTGGTCGGGAAGGCCGGGCGCGGTCGGCGCGACCTCCCGGCCGTCCCTGATCGCCACGACGGCGAAGCGGCGCGGCTCGTCGCCGGCCCCGCCCGGGGAGCCGGGCGAGCCGGCGGCGTCGGTGCCGGTCTTCAGCAGATCGCGCATCATGGCGCGATAACGCTCCTCGAACACGTTCAGCGGCAGGACGAGGCCGGGGAACAGGACCGAGTTGAGCGGGAAGAGGGGGAGGCGTGCGGTGGTCACAACGCTCAAGCGTAATGGCCGCCGGACCGGGCGCGTCCGGGCTTTTGGCGCTCCCGCCCCCAGGACGGCCCCGCGGCGGCCTCCGCCCGAACGAACTCGCGCAGTTCCAGGAACTGGCCGAGCGGATCCGCGGCCAGATGCAGCCACGGGAAAGAGGTCGCGTACGGGCCGATGCGCCGGAACTCCTCCAGGGCCCGGGGCCAGCGCCCGCGCACGACGAGGACGTAGGCCAGCAGGTTGCGCACCTCCGCCGGCCAGGGGTCGCCCGCCTCGTACGCGCCGGACAGCTCGATGCCGAGATCGGCCGCCGCGTCGATCCGCTCGTGGGGGATGCTGGGGCCGCCCCCGCCCACCAGGTACGCGAACGCGGCGCGGGCCGGGAGCGCGCGGATCAGGGAGCCCGGCAGGGAGTCCTCGGCGGCCCGCTCGGCGAAGTCGAAGCACTCGCGGTGCGAGCCGTACCACTGGGCCGAGAGGTACTGGAGGGCGGCCACATGGCAGCCGTAGTGGTGCGAGGAGCGCCGGATGGCCTCGCCCCACAGTTCCTCGAAGACGGTGTGCGAGGCGTGCGTGCCGCGCGCGTGGTCCAGCGCGATCCGCCAGGGCACCGGGTCGGCCGGGTCGCCGTCGGCCGCCGAGTGGATCAGCGGCGCCACGTCCCGCAGCCGCTCGGCGCGCGCCGGTGAGCCCCAGGCCCGTACGATCGCCAGCTCCGCCTTCACCAGGAGCGCGTCCGGGTCGCGCGGCGCGTCGGCGAGCCAGCCCGCCAGCCACTCGGGCCGGCTCACCGCGAAGGCCGCGAGCCGCACGGTGTAGCGGTCGCGGTTCTCCCACTCGGCCCGCTCGCGGGTGGCGGCCAGGAGCGCCGCCGCCGTCTCGTACTCGCCGAGCGCGGCCGAGACCAGCGCGGGCGCGAGCCGGTCGTCGGGGGCGTCGAGCAGCACGTCCCGGCTGTCGGGCAGCCCGGCGGCCGGCGCCGGCGCCCCGCCCGGCTCGAACGGAACCGGGAGCCCGGGCAGATGCCTGGCCCGCCGTGCGGTGCGGAGCAGCGCGGATACGAATGTCATGGTGCGGACCATTGAAATCCGCAGGTGAGGGTGGCGCCAGGGGCCCGCTGTGAAGCTTTCGTAGCGGTGGTGAGGGTTGTACGGCCCGGGGTCAAGGCCCGGCAAATTCGCCCGCCCGCGCCTTCTTCGCGGCCGGCGGGCCCGAGTCCCGCCCGGGCCCGCCTCAGCGCCTGCGCAGCAGCCGGGAGGCGCCCGCTGCCACGGTGGTGGCCAGGATCCAGCCGAGCAGGATCAGCAGGGCCGCCGCCCACTGCCAGACGCCCGACAGCTTCCAGTAGCCGTCCTGGCCCAGATTGACCACCGGTATCAGGAGGTCGAGGGCGTAGAGCGCCGCGTTCCAGTCGGGGTGCTCGTCGGCTTTGATGGGCCGGGGGTCGTAGTGCGAGAACGCGAGGGTGCCGGCCGCCCACAGGACGGCCATCCACAGTGCGGCCCGGCCCGGCCGGTAGCCGTACGCCACCGTCAGATCCTGGAGCACACCCCAGGCCTTCCCGGCCAGCGGCAGCGTCTCGCGGCGCCTGCGCTGTTTGGCGAGCAGCACCTCGCGGGCGTCCGCGTCCTCGCCGCTGGCGCGCAGCACGCCCGCGAGCCGTTCGTAGGGCTCGGGCCCGTACTCGGGGGTCGCCGCCGTGACCCAGTCCAGGCGCTGGGCCAGCGTGAAGGTGCCGATCGGGATCAGATTCTCGTAGGCGAAGCCGTTCATCGTCAGGTGGCCCGGGCCCGGCCAGCTGTCCGCCATGTCGACCAGGTTGACCACCCGCGCCCCGGACAGCACCACCTTGCCGCGCTGACAGCGCTGCCCGGTGAAGCGCAGCTCCGGCGTCTGGATGCGGCGCAGCGACAGCTCCTGCGTCTCGCTGAGCAGGACCCGGGCCTGCGCGAGGTCCACCGCGTCCCCGAACCGGCCGTCGTCAAGACGCAGACCGCCCCGGCATTCGAACGGCTGGATAAGGGTCCCCCGTACGGGCGTGTTGGTGTAGTTCGTCCCGTACGGCGGTGTGGTGGCGGCCTGGTTTCCGCTCGGGTAGACGGACGCCGAGGTCAGATACAGGGTGCGCTCGACGGTCAGCTGCGGCGCGTTCAGGGCCCGCCGTCCGTCCGGGTTGACCAGCCGGCTGCCGCGCAGGCTCAGCGTCACGCCGATCTTCGCGGCGCGCAGGCTCACCTCGCCGTAGGACTCGATCAGATCGGCCTGGAGGTCCTGGGCGACCATCAGGCCGTCCGCCGCGATGGAGCGGCCGTTGCGGTCGGCGTGCACCACCGCCTGGTTGAGCAGCAGATCGGTGCCGATGTGCGCGTCGGTCAGCCGGATGCCGGCCGCGACGCGGCAGCGCGGCAGATGCAGATCGCCCTCGGTGCTCAGGCGGGCCGCCTCGATCCGGGGAATGGCGCAGCTCACCATGCGTACCGAGGTGAAGTGGGCCTCGGGGAAGAGGAGTTCGTTCTCGAAGCGGCAGCCGCTCAGCTCGACGTAGGGGGTGATCGTGCCGCCCGACAGATTGAGCGTGCCGGTGATCTGCACCCCGGTCAGCTTGAGCGCGGCGACCCGGCCCGGCAGCGCGGGCGGCCCGCTGAGCAGCAGCAGCGCCACGACCCTGGCCCGCACACTGCGCTCGGGACCCCACGCGCGCGCCGCGAACGGGTCGTCGCGCACCGGATTGCGGCTGCGCAGATCGTAGGTGGAGCCGTTGCGGAAGGCCCCCCACATGCCCAGCTCCGCCGGGCTGAGCCAGTCCGGTGCCTCCCCCGGATCGGGTGCCTCGGTCACTGCCGTCCCCTCGCCGTCCACCCTGACAGGAGGAACGCTAGTGGCCAGGGGTGACAGGGGGTGACGGCCGGGGCGCGTATCAGCCACTGATACGGGCGTCCAGTGCTCCGGAGCAGTCTGAGAGAATTGGACATGTGATCTCCCGAATCGATCTGCGCGGTACCGCCCTCCCCGAGGGCGGCGCCCTGCGCGACCTGCTGCCCCGTGCCGAGTTCGACGTGGAAGCCGCCCTGGAGAAGGTGCGGCCCATCTGCGAGGACGTGCGTCATCGCGGCACGGCGGCGCTGATCGAGTACGCGGAGAAGTTCGACGGCGTGCGCCTGGAGCAGGTCCGCGTGCCCGCCGAAGCCCTCAAGGACGCCCTGGAACAGCTCGACCCGCAGGTCAGGGCCGCTCTGGAGGAGTCGATCCGGCGCGCGAGGGCCGTCCACCGCGCCCAGCGCCGCACCGCCCACACCACCCAGGTCGTGCCCGGCGGCTCCGTCACCGAGAAGTGGGTGCCGGTCGGTCGCGTGGGCCTGTACGCCCCGGGCGGCCGCTCGGTGTACCCGTCCTCCGTGATCATGAACGTGGTCCCGGCGCAGGAGGCGGGCGTCGCCTCGATCGCGCTGGCCTCCCCGCCGCAGGCGGACTTCGGCGGCCTTCCGCACCCCACGATCCTGGCGGCCTGCGCGCTGCTGGGCGTCGACGAGGTGTACGCGGTGGGCGGCGCCCAGGCCGTCGCGATGTTCGCGTACGGCACCGAGGGCCCCGAGGGATGCGCTGCCGCGAACATGGTGACCGGCCCCGGCAACGTCTGGGTCGCCGCAGCCAAGCGCTACTTCACCGGCCGCATCGGCATCGACACCGAGGCGGGCCCGACCGAGATCGCGGTCCTCGCCGACGACACCGCCGACCCGGTGCACGTCGCCGCCGACCTGATCAGCCAGGCCGAGCACGACCCGCTCGCGGCCGCCGTCCTGGTCACCGACTCCCTGGCGCTCGCCGAGGCCGTGGAGAAGGAGCTGGCGCCGCAGGTCGCGGCGACCAAGCACATCGAGGACCGGATCAAGCCGGCGCTCGCCGGACGCCAGTCCGCGATCGTCCTGGTCGACTCCCTCGAGGACGGCCTCAAGGTCGTCGACGCGTACGGCGCCGAGCACCTGGAGATCCAGACCGCCGACGCCGCCGCCGTCGCCGACCGGGTCACCAACGCGGGCGCGATCTTCGTCGGCCCCTGGGCCCCCGTCTCGCTCGGCGACTACTGCGCGGGCTCCAACCACGTGCTGCCCACCGGCGGCTGCGCCTGCCACTCCTCGGGCCTGTCCGTGCAGTCCTTCCTGCGCGGCATCCACATCGTCGACTACACGCGCGACGCGCTCGCCGAGGTCACCCACCACGTGGTGACCCTGGCCGATGCGGAGGACCTGCCGGCGCACGGCGCGGCCCTGAAGGCGCGCTTCGGTTGGAAGGTGCCGACCCAGTGACCGGCATCGACGACCTCCCCGTCCGGGACGAGCTGCGCGGCAAGTCCCCTTACGGCGCGCCCCAGTTGGACACCCCCGTCCAGCTGAACACCAACGAGAACCCCTACCCGCTGCCCGAGCCGCTGGTGGCGCGGATCGCCGAGCGGGTCGCCGACGCGGCAAGGAACCTCAACCGCTACCCCGACCGCGACGCGGTGGAGCTGCGCACGGAGCTGGCGAAGTACCTCACCCGCACCGGCAAGCACCCTGTGGCGGTCGAGAACGTGTGGGCGGCCAACGGCTCCAACGAGGTCATCCAGCAGCTGCTCCAGACCTTCGGCGGCCCCGGCCGCGCCGCGATCGGCTTCGAGCCCTCGTACTCGATGCACGCGCTGATCGCCCGCGGCACCGGCACCGGCTGGATCCCGGGCCCGCGCCACGAGGACTTCACCATCGACCTCGCGGCGGCCGAGCGGGCCATCGCCGAGCACAGCCCGGACGTCGTCTTCATCACCTCGCCCAACAACCCCACCGGCACCGCGGTGGCCGCCGAGACGGTCCTCGCGCTGTACGAGGCGGCCCAGGCGGCGAAGCCGTCGATGGTGATCGTGGACGAGGCGTACGTCGAGTTCAGCCACCGCGACTCGCTGCTCCCGCTCATCGCGGGCCGCCCGAACCTGGTGATCTCGCGCACCATGTCCAAGGCGTTCGGCGCGGCCGGGCTGCGCGTCGGCTATCTCGCCGCGCACCCCGCAGTGGTCGACGCCGTGCAGCTCGTACGGCTTCCCTACCACCTGTCGGCCGTCACCCAGGCGACCGCGCTCGCGGCCCTTGAGTACACCGACACCTTGCTCGGCTGTGTCGAGCAGCTGAAGACCGAGCGGGACCGGCTCGTCACCGAGCTGCGCGGACTGGGCTACGAGGTGACCGATTCGGACGCCAACTTCGTCCAGTTCGGCCGCTTCGACGACAGCCACACCGTCTGGCAGCGGATCCTCGACCGGGGCGTCCTGGTCCGGGACAACGGAGTGCCGGGATGGCTGCGGGTCACCGCGGGCACCACGGCCGAGAACGACGCGTTCCTCGACGCGGTCCGTCAACTGAAGAAGGAGCAGAGCGCATGAGCCGCGTGGGCAGGGTGGAACGCACCACCAAGGAGACGTCCGTCCTCGTCGAGATCGACCTCGACGGCAGCGGAAAGGTCGATGTGTCGACCGGGGTCGGTTTCTACGACCACATGCTCGACCAGCTCGGCCGCCACGGCCTGTTCGACCTCACGGTCAAGACCGACGGCGATCTGCACATCGACACCCACCACACCATCGAGGACACCGCGCTCGCGCTCGGCGCCGCCTTCAAGCAGGCCCTCGGCGACAAGGTGGGCATCTACCGCTTCGGCAACTGCACCGTCCCGCTGGACGAATCCCTCGCCCAGGTGACCGTCGACCTGTCGGGCCGCCCCTACCTCGTGCACACCGAGCCCGAGAACATGGCGCCGATGATCGGTGCGTACGACACCACCATGACCCGGCACATCTTCGAGTCCTTCGTGGCCCAGGCGCAGGTCGCGCTGCACATTCACGTACCGTACGGACGCAACGCGCACCACGTCGTGGAGTGCCAGTTCAAGGCGCTCGCCCGGGCGCTGCGCTACGCCAGCGAGCGGGACCCGCGCGCCGCCGGAATCCTTCCTTCCACCAAGGGTGCCCTGTAAGCATGAACGGCCTCAACACCATCCTGATCGTCCTCGGCCTCTTCCTGGTCGGCGGCATCATCTCCTTCGTCAAGCAGGGGATGCCGAAGAGCCTGATCGTGGTCCTGTCCTTCGGCGCCGTGATGTGCCTGGCCGCCGGCATCCTGCGACTGGACGTGTGGTCATGAGCACGCCCGCCAAGAAGCCCGCCAAGAAGGTCGTCGTCTTCGACTACGGATTCGGCAACGTCCGCTCCGCCGAGCGGGCCCTGGCCCACGTCGGCGCGGACGTGGAGATCACCCGCGACTACGACCGGGCCATGAACGCCGACGGGCTGCTCGTGCCCGGCGTCGGCGCCTTCGCCGCCTGCATGAAGGGGCTGCGCGACGCCCGGGGCCACTGGATCGTGGGGCGCAGGCTCTCCGGCGGGCGCCCGGTCATGGGCATCTGCGTCGGCATGCAGATCCTCTTCGAGCGCGGCATCGAGCACGGCGTCGAGACCGAGGGCCTTGACGAGTGGCCCGGCACCGTCGAGCCGCTGAACGCGCCGGTCGTGCCGCACATGGGCTGGAACACGGTGAAGGCGCCGGGCGACAGCGAGCTGTTCGCGGGCCTGGACGCCGACGCCCGCTTCTACTTCGTCCACTCCTACGCCGTGCGCGACTGGAGCCTCGAAGTCACCAACCCCAAGATCCGTGCCCCGCGCGTCAGTTGGGCCACCCACGGGGAGCCGTTCGTCGCCGCGGTGGAGAACGGTGCGCTGTGGGCCACCCAGTTCCACCCCGAGAAGTCCGGCGACGCCGGAGCCCAGCTGCTCACCAACTGGATCGGAACCCTGTGATGGCTGTCCTCGAACTCCTCCCCGCCGTGGACGTCCGCGACGGCCAGGCCGTACGCCTGGTCCACGGCGAGTCCGGCTCCGAGACCTCCTACGGCTCGCCCCTCCAGGCGGCCCTCGCCTGGCAGCGCTCCGGCGCCGAGTGGCTGCACCTGGTCGACCTGGACGCGGCCTTCGGCACCGGGGACAACCGGGCGCTGATCGCCGAGGTCGCCGGCGCCATGGACATCAAGGTCGAACTGTCCGGCGGCATCCGCGACGACGCCTCCCTCAAGGCCGCTCTCGCCACCGGCTGCACCCGCGTCAACCTCGGCACCGCGGCCCTGGAGACGCCCGAGTGGGTCGCCAAGGTCATCGCCGAGTACGGCGACAAGATCGCGGTCGGCCTCGACGTGCGCGGCACCACGCTGCGCGGCCGTGGCTGGACCCGCGACGGCGGCGACCTGTACGAGACGCTGGCCCGCCTGGACTCCGAGGGCTGCGCGCGCTACGTGGTGACCGACATCGCCAAGGACGGCACGCTGACCGGCCCCAACCTGGAGCTCCTGAAGAACGTCTGCGCCGCCACCGACAAGCCGGTCGTGGCCTCCGGCGGGGTCTCCTCCCTCGACGACCTGCGCGCGATCTCCGAACTGGTCCCGCTCGGGGTCGAGGGCGCGATCGTCGGCAAGGCCCTGTACGCGAAGGCCTTCACGCTGGAGGAGGCGCTTGAGGTGGTGGCGGCATGAGTGACGAGATCCGCAGGACCTCCTGCGGCGACGCCTCCGAGGAGCGCTTCGGCTCCTCGCGCGTCGTGGAACTGCCGGGCGGCCTCGTCCTGGTCGGCGGCTGCACGTCGACGACGGCGGGCGGCCGCATCGACGAGGCGGGCCCCTACGAGCAGGCCGTCACCGCGTTCGGCCTCGCCATCAAGGCGCTGGAGTCCGTGGGGCTCGGCCGCCAGGACGTGGTGCGCACCCGTACGTACCTCACCCATGCCCGTGACGTCGACGAGGTGGGCCGCGCCCACAAGGAGCTCTTCGCCGACGTGCGCCCCGCCACCACGATGCTGATCGTGTCGGGGTTCGTCGACCCGAGCCTGGTCGTACAGGTCGAGGTCGAGGCGTACCGGGGAGGTACGGCGGCATGACTCTGGCGGTACGCGTCATCCCCTGCCTGGACGTGGACGGCGGCCGCGTCGTCAAGGGCGTCAACTTCCAGAACCTGCGCGACGCGGGCGATCCGGTCGAGATGGCCAAGCTGTACGACGCCGAGGGCGCGGACGAGCTGACGTTCCTCGACATCACGGCGTCGTCGGGCAACCGCGAGACGACCTATGACGTGGTGCGCCGCACGGCGGAGCAGGTCTTCATCCCGCTCACCGTCGGCGGCGGCGTACGCACCGCCGACGACGTCGACAAGCTGCTGCGGGCCGGCGCGGACAAGGTGGGCGTCAACACGGCCGCCATCGCCCGCCCCGATTTGATCCGCGAGATCGCCGAGCGCTTCGGGCGCCAGGTGCTCGTCCTCTCCGTCGACGCCCGGCGCACCGAATCCGGCTCCTTCGAGGTCACCACACACGGCGGCCGCAAGGGGACGGGCATCGACGCGGTCGAATGGGCGCACCGCGCGGCCGAGTTGGGGGCGGGGGAGATCCTGCTCAACTCGATGGACGCGGACGGCACGAAGGACGGCTACGACACGGAGATGATCGCGGCGGTCCGCCGTCACGTCAGCGTGCCGGTGATCGCCTCCGGCGGCGCGGGCGGCCTCGCCCACTTCGCCCCCGCGATCGAGGCGGGCGCCGACGCGGTCCTGGCCGCGTCGGTCTTCCACTTCGGGGACCTGCGCATCGGCGAGGTCAAGAACGCCTTGCGCGAAGCGGGCCACCCGGTCCGCTGACCCCGGGCCGCCCCGGGACACGGCACGGTGTCGCCGCGCGCGCCCCGGGGCCTGGGGCGCAGCCCCGGTGGAACACCCGGTCTCTCCCTCTTGCCCCCGGAGGGTTTCGGGAAGGGGCGGGGTGGGGAATGCCCAGCCGACCAGGTCGACGAGGCGGCCGAGCCCCAGGGCAGTGACGGGCGCGAGCGGTGGTGGCGTCCCGCGTCGGACGGCGTCAGCTACCGGCGCGAGGACTTCACGGACGCCCCCGAGAAGGTGGCCGCGCACACCTCGGTGACCCGGCTCCTGGTGGAGCAGCGCATGGAGCTCTACCGCGCCTTCCTCGACCAGCTGTCCGCCTGGAGCGCCGAGTGGACGGGCGCCGCGTTCAGCGGCGAGTACGCCACCCGGCTGACCCCCGCCGACGTGCGGGAGATGGAGGACGAACTGGACGCCGTGGTACGGAAGTTCAAGGAGCGCGGCGAGGCCGCGACGAAGGCGGGCGACACCGAGGGACGCGAGAACGTCGCGGTCCACCTGTACGGCTTCCCGTTCCGCGCCTGACCGTTCGGTGTCCGGCCGTTCGGTGTCTGGCCGTTCCGCGTCTGACGGTTCGGTGTCCGGCCGGCCGGTGTCTGGCCGTTCCGCGTCTGACCGTCCCGCGTCCGGCCGTTCCGTGTCCGACCTTTCCGCCCGCGTTCGAGAGGCCTGCCATGCCGAGCGCCACCCTCATACCCCCGGCCACCGCCGCACGCCCCGCCCACCGCGACGGCAACGTCCTGCGCTGGCTCGCCGCGTACACCTCGTCGCTCGTCGGCGACAGCGTGTACTACATGGCACTGGCCTGGGCCGCCGCCCGCTCCGGCAGCGCGGGCCAGGCCGGGCTCGTCCTCGCGGTCGGCGCCGTGCCCCGGGCGGTGCTCATGCTCGGCGGGGGAGTGATCGCCGACCGGTTCGGGCCCCGCCGGGTCGTCATCGGCAGCGACGCCGCCCGCAGCGTGATCATCCTGGCCATGGCCGGAGTGCTGCTCGTCACCGGGCCGCACTTGTGGCTCCTGATCGTCCTCGCCCTCGTCTTCGGCGCCGTGGACGCGGTGCTGCTCCCCGCCATCGGCGCGCTGCCGCCCAGGATCACCGGGCCCGGCGAACTCGCCCGGGTGCAGGGCCTCAAGGGGCTCGCCGCCCGGATCGCCAACATCACCGGGGCCCCGCTCGGCGGGCTCGCCGTGGCGCTCGGCGGCACCGCCGCCACCTTCGCCGTGGCGGGTGCCCTGTTCGCGGTCTCGACCGCGCTGCTCGTGCGGGTCCGTATCGCCCGGCTCGACGGCGACGGGGAGCCGATCAGGGAGCACCCGCTGCGCGAACTCACCGACGGCCTGCGCTACATCCGGGGCCACCGGGTGCTCGCCCCACTCATGCTGGTCATCGCCGTCGGCGAACTGGGCTTCGCGGCGCCGCTCAACATCGGGCTCACGCTGCTCGCGAAGGAGCGGGGCTGGGGCGCGGCCGGCATGGGCTGGATCGTGGCGGCGTTCGGCGCGGGCGCGGGGGCCGCGTCGCTGCTGCTCTCCGTCCGCGGCCGCGTCCCGCGCGCCGGCCTCGTCCTGCCGCTGTCCCTGCTCGGCGGCACCACCGCCATCGCGGGCCTCGCTTACGCCCCCTCGGTCGTCCTCGCCGCCGTCGCGGGGATCTTCATCGGCCTGCTCGCCGGGCTGAGCGGCGCCCTGTGCGGGGCGCTGACGCAGACCACCACGGAGCCCGCCTACCTGGGCCGGGTCACCGCGGTCGCCTCCCTGTTCACCATGGGCATCGCGCCGCTCGGCTATCCGCTGGCGGGCGCCGCGATCGGCGCCTGGGGCACAGGACCGGTCTTCCTGGCCGGCGCGGGCGTGTGCGCGACGGGCGCGCTGATCGGCCTCGCCTCCCGCCACCTGCGCCGCGCGGAACTCCCGGGCTGAGCGCGTCGGGCCCGGCGCGCGGTCCACGCCCGGCGGGATCCGCGCCCGGACCCCGCCCGGCGCGTCAGATCCCGAGCTTCGCCTCCAGCGCCCGCGAGGCCGCCTGCTTCTCGCCCTCGATCTCGACCCGCGCCGCGTCCTGGCGCCCGTACGCGAAGAGCGTCAGCTCGCCCGGCTCGCCGGTGACCGTCACCACCGGGGTGCCCTTGCGGGCCACCGCCGTCTGCCCATCGGGGCGGCGCAGCACGATGCCCACCGGGGACCTGCGGCCCACCACCCGGGCCGCCTTCTCCAGGCGGGACCAGAGCGCGTCGGAGAACACCGGGTCGAGTTCGCGGGGCGTCCAGTCCGGCTGCGCCCGGCGCACGTCCTCGGCGTGGACGTAGAACTCCACCGCGTTGGCGCCCTCGTCGACCTGCTTGAGGCTGTACGGCGAGAACTTCGGCGGACCGGTGCGGATGAGCTGGATCAGTTCTTCGTACGGCTTCTCCGCGAACTCGGCCTGCACCCGGTCGAGGCGGTTCTTGAGCGCCCCGATCAAGATCCCTCCGGCCGCGTCGAGGCGCCGTTCGCGCACCACGACGTGGGCCGCGAGTTCGCGGGCCGTCCAGCCCTCGCAGAGGGTCGGCGCCTCGGGGCCGGCCGCCTCCAACAGGTCGGCGAGCAGAAGCCGTTCACGCTTGGCATGGGTCGACATGTCCGCCAGCGTACGGCCGCCCGGGGCGTCCGGACAGTGGACGCACCGCCGGGCCCCCCGGCGGCCACGGCAGAATGGGAGCATGACCAGCAATCTCGACCCCGCCATCGCCGCCCGCCTCAAGCGCGGCGCGGATGGTCTGGTCCCGGCCATCGCCCAGCAGTACGACACCGGTGAGGTGCTGATGCTCGGCTGGATGGACGACGAGGCCCTGCACCGCACCCTGACCACCGGCCGCTGCACGTACTGGTCGCGCAGCCGTCAGGAGTACTGGGTCAAGGGCGACACCTCCGGGCATGTCCAGCACGTGAAGTCGGTGGCTCTCGACTGCGACGCGGACACGGTCCTGGTCAAGGTCGACCAGGTGGGCGCGGCCTGCCACACCGGGGACCGCACCTGTTTCGACGCCGACGTACTCGACCTCGGGAAGTAGCCACCAGCCATGGACCTCGACACCTTCCGCAAGCTCGCCGTGGACCGCCGCGTCATCCCCGTCCACCGCCGTCTGCTCGCCGACGGCGACACCCCCGTCGGCCTCTACCGCAAGCTCGCGGGCGAGCGCCCCGGCACCTTCCTGCTCGAGTCGGCGGACCGGGGCACCTGGTCGCGCTACTCCTTCGTCGGCGTGCGCTCCGCCGCCACCCTCACCGCACGCGACGGCGAGGCCCACTGGATCGGTACGCCTCCCGTCGGCGTCCCCACTTCGGGTGATCCGCTGGCCGCCCTGAAGGCGACCGTCGAGGCCCTGCACACCCCCCGGGACCTGGCGGCCGGGATGCCGCCCTTCACCGGCGGCATGGTCGGCTACCTCGGCTACGACATCGTGCGCCGCCTGGAGAAGATCAGCGAACACGGGCGCGACGATCTCCAACTCCCCGAGCTGACCATGCTGCTCACCTCCGACCTCGCGGTGCTCGACCACTGGGACGGCTCGGTCCTGCTCATCGCCAACGCGATCAACCACAACGACCTCGACACCGGGGTGGACGAGGCGTACGCGGACGCGGTGGCGCGGCTCGACGCGATGGAGGCCGACCTCGCCAAGCCGGTCGAGTACGCGCCGGTCGCGCTGCCCGCCTCCGAACTGCCCGCGTACACCGCGCTGTGGGGCGGCCGCGACTACCAGGGCGCCGTCGAGGACATCAAGGAGCGCATCCGGGCCGGCGAGGCCTTCCAGGTGGTGCCCTCGCAGCGCTTCGAAACCCCGTGCGCGGCAAGCGCGTTGGACGTCTACCGGGTGCTGCGGGCGACCAACCCCTCGCCCTACATGTACCTGTTCCGCTTCGACGGCTTCGACGTCGTCGGATCGAGCCCCGAGGCGCTGGTCAAGGTCGAGGACGGGCGGGCGATGGTCCATCCCATCGCCGGGACCCGGCCGCGCGGCGCCACCCCGCAGCGCGACCAGGCGCTCGCCGACGAGCTGCTTGCCGACCCCAAGGAGCGCGCCGAACACCTCATGCTCGTCGACCTCGGCCGCAACGACCTGGGCCGGGTGTGTGAACCCGGCTCGGTGGAGGTCGTGGACTTCATGTCGATCGAGCGGTACTCGCATGTGATGCACATCGTGTCGACCGTGACCGGCCGGGTCGCCGAGGGCCGTACCGCCTTCGACGTCCTGACGGCCTGCTTCCCGGCCGGCACGCTCTCGGGTGCCCCCAAGCCGCGGGCGATGCAGATCATCGAGGAGCTGGAGCCCAGCCGCCGAGGGCTCTACGGCGGCTGCGTCGGCTATCTCGACTTCGCCGGTGATTCCGACACCGCGATCGCGATCCGCACCGCCCTGCTGCGGGACGGCACCGCGTATGTGCAGGCCGGAGCCGGCGTGGTCGCCGACTCCGACCCGGTCGCGGAGGACGAGGAGTGCCGCAACAAGGCGGCCGCCGTCCTGCGCGCCGTCAACACGGCCAACCAGCTGGGCGCCCGGGCCTGAGCCCGGGGCGCCGGCGCCCGCGTATCAGCCGGTGAACGCGGCGGTCCCGTTCGGGGTGCCGAGCCCCGACGGGCCGTCGTAGCCGCCGGCTCCCGTGCACAGGTAGGACGGTGAGCAGCTGCCGTTGGACCCGCTCGTCACGTCGTTGAGCGAACCGGTGTGGGCGTAGGGGAACGAGGCCGGCGTGGAGCCCGACGAGGGGGTGCCCGCCAGCGCGTACACCGCGGCGATCAGCGGCGACGAGGCGCTGGTGCCGCCGAACACCTCCCAGCCCGGGTCGCCGCCGTAGGTGTCGTACACCGCGACGCCCGTGGCCGGGTCGGCGACCGCCGAGACGTCCGCCACCGTCCGCCTGGCGCAGCCGGTGTCCTTCTGCCAGCTCGGCTTCGCGTCGTAGGCCGAGCAGCCCGAACCGGCGCCGCTCCATACGCTCTCGCTCCAACCCCGGCTGGTGGAGGCCGGCTTGAGCGAGGTGCCGCCGACGGCGGTGACATAGCGGGAGGAGGCCGGGTACTCGACGCCGTAGCCGCCGTCGCCGGAGCTCACGGTGATGGCGACACCCGGGTGGTTGAAGTACTGGGTGTCGTAGGAGGTGTCGGAGGAGGACTCGCCGCCGCCGTAGCTGTTGGAGACGTACTTCGCGCCGAGCGAGACCGCGGTGTTGACGGCCGTGCCGAGGTTGGCCATCGAGGAGGACTTGGCCTCGACGAGCAGGATCTTGCAGTTGGGGCAGGCCGCGCTGACCATGTCGAGGTCAAGGGATATCTCCTCGGCCCAGCCGGCGTTCGCGCTCGGCAGCGTCGACGTGCCGGTCTGGCCGACCTTCTTGAAGCAGCCGTTGGCCGTGGTGCAGGCCGGAAGTCCGTACTGGGAGCGGTAGGCCGCGAGGTCGGACGCCGCGTTGGGGTCGTCGTAGGCGTCGACGATCGCCACCGTCCGGCCCGAACCGGCCGTCGCCGAGGGCAGTTTGTACGCGGACTGGAGCGAGGAGGGGCCGAGGCCCGAGGGTGCCGCCGCGCCGGTCGCGGTGCGCTCGGCGGCCGCCGGGGCGAGCGTGCCGCCGGTCACCTTGAGCGCCTGGCAGGCCATGACGTCCCGGTGCGTGGGCGCCGCGCAGGAGCGCACGGTCGTGACATGGGCCGCGTTCGCCGCGACGGAGGGGCTGGTGGCCGCCTGGGCGAGGGGAGTTGCCAGGGCGAGCGCCGCCGCGGCGAGCGCGGCGGATACGGCGGTGGGGGAGAGGGTTCTGCGCAACGTGACTCCTTGGGGATGCGGGTGGACCCGGAGTGCGTGGGGGGTGCGCCGTGCTGTCCGTGCGGCGTGGTGCGCGGCACGGACCGCGGTGAACGTAGACCTGACGCGCCCATGCCAACAAGCGCGCGGTGCGAATCTCTATCGCCGCTTTGCCTTCGAGGATGGTTCGGGGGGCGTTCTCGGCCCGTTCGGGAGAATGCGCTGACTGTTCGATGGCCGAGCGCTTGCCCGTTCTTGGTTTCCCGCGCGTCCACCGAGGGCCCCGGGTGCGGCTCCGGGCCGCGCGCAGGCGATAGTGGAGTACGTGAGTGCCGCATCCCTACCCGAGCCCCGTGCCGAAGCAGCCGCGCCGTCCGCCCGCGGCGGCGGCCGCCGCAGCCTGGCCGCCGCGCTGCTGGCCGGCGCCGTCGGCGCCGCCGTCGTCCTCATGGCCTCCGGGCAGACCTGGGCGCACGGCGACGCGAGTGTCGGCGGCGGCGCGCTGCCGCTGAAGGCGTCCGGCGGTGACATCACCGGCGTGCCCTCCGCCCTCGCGATCGTCGGGCTCGCCGCCCTGGTCGCGGTCTTCGCGGTGCGCGGCGCGGGCCGCGTCCTGGTCGCCGGCCTGCTCACGCTGAGCGGCGCGGGCGCCGCCGTGACCGCCTGGCTCGGTGTCGACGACAGCGCGGCCCTGGACGAGAAGGCGGCCAAGGCCAGCGGCGACGCCGCCGCCACCGTCACCGCGCTCACCCACACCGGCTGGCCCTACGCCGCCGTCGCGGGCGGCGTCCTGCTGCTGCTCGCCGGGCTCCTTGCGCTGCGCTTCGGGCCGGCCTGGCCCGCGATGGGCGGCCGCTACGAGCGCGACGGCACCCCGCGTCCCCGCAAGGCGCGCGCCGCGGTGGACCCCGAGCGCCCCGAGGAGATCTGGAAGGCGCTCGACCGGGGCGAGGACCCCACCCGCGAGAGCTGACCCCCGCACTCGGGCACACCTCGGCGTGCGGGACAATGGCGTGAGCGCCGGTTCGACGACAGCGGTGGCGGCGACACGGTCGCCGGCACCGCGCCGCCACCAGCGCCCGCCACGACGGCGAACCACGCACGGCACCCGCTACAACCGCGGAAACCGCGAACAACCGCGCGGCCACCGCGACCGACACGGAAACACTTACGAGGAGCATCCCCCATGGCGAAGAGCGGCCACGGCCACACCCCGGCAGCATGGACCGGGGTCATCATTGCCTTCATCGGATTCTGCGTGACCTGCGTCTTCATAGTGGCCGCCAACCCGGTGGGCTTCTGGGCCGGCATCGCCCTCCTCGCCGTCGCCGCCATCGTGGGCGGCGTCATGAAGATGGCGGGCCTGGGCACCCCGAAGGACACGCCCGAGATCCAGCGCATGCGTGAGGACGCCGCCGCCAAGGTCCGCGCCCGTCTCGAGGCCCAGGCCGGCTGAATCCTCCAGCCACCCCCGAAAGGCGCGGCCCCACCCGGGCTGCGCCTTCGGATCCGACCGGGGACAATCGCCGCGTGGACGCAGCCCAGCCGAACCCCGCGCCGTCACCGCCCCGTCCGGGCCGCCCCCCGGGCGCCGCGCCGCGCGCGCTCCTGGTGCCCCTGGCCACGCTCGCCGCGGTGGCCTCGGCGTTCGCCTACGTGGGCCTGGTCGACCCCAACGAGCCCGGCCACTACCCCGTCTGCCCGCTCTACGGCCTCACCGGCCTGTACTGCCCGGGCTGCGGCGGGCTGCGCAGCGCGCACGACTTCGTCACCGGCCACCTCGTCGCCGCCCTCGGCGCCAACGCGCTGGCCGTCGCCGGCTATCTCCTCTTCGCGGTGTGCTGGGTCCTGTGGGCGGTGCGCTCGGCCCGTGGCCGGCCCCTGCGGATCGAGCTGAGCGACCGGCAGTGGTGGCTCGTGGGGGCCGTCGTGGTGATCTTCTCCGTCGTCCGGAATCTGCCGTTCGGCTCCGTGATCGCGCCCTGACTGTGCGGCTGAGACGCAGGTGACGTCCACGTGCTGGGACGGGAATCAACCGGATGTGATCCCTTCGCCTCGGTACGGATACCATCGACATGGCTGATCGTGACCGTTTCCCGCGGTCACCCACGTCCTGACCGACATCACCGTCCCGGAAGGGGGCCGCTCGCGTGAGTGTGCTCGACGAGATCATCGACGGCGTTCGCGCCGACCTCGCGGAGCGGCAGGCGCGGGTCAGCCTCGACGAGCTGAAGGAGCGCGCCGAGAAGGCGCCCCCGGCCCGTGACGGGGTGGCGGCGCTGCGCTACGACGGCGTGAAGGTCATCTGCGAGGTCAAGCGCTCCAGCCCCTCCAAGGGCGCGCTCGCCGCGATCGCCGACCCCGCGGCGCTGGCCGCCGACTACGAGGCGGGCGGCGCGTCCGTCATCTCCGTGCTCACCGAGGAGCGCCGCTTCGGCGGTTCGCTCGCCGACCTGGAGGCCGTGCGCGCCAAGGTCGACACCCCGATCCTGCGCAAGGACTTCATCGTCACGGCCTACCAGCTGTGGGAGGCCCGGGCGTACGGCGCCGACCTGGCGCTGCTCATCGTGGCCGCCCTGGACCAGCCGGCCCTGGTGTCGCTGATCGAGCGCGCCGAGTCCATCGGGCTCACCCCGCTGGTCGAGGTGCACGACGAGGACGAGGCCGAGCGGGCGGTCGACGCCGGCGCCAAGATCATCGGCGTCAACGCGCGCAACCTGAAGGACCTCAAGGTCGACCGCACCACCTTCGAGCGGGTCGCCCCCGAGATCCCCGACCACATCGTCAAGATCGCCGAATCCGGTGTGCGCGGCCCGCACGACCTGATCGCCTACGCCAACGCGGGCGCCGACGCCGTACTGGTCGGCGAGTCCCTGGTCACCGGCAAGGACCCCCGCGCCGCCGTCGCCGACCTGGTCGCCGCCGGCGCCCACCCGGCCCTGCGTCACGGGCGGAACTGACCCATGGCCCTTGCCGTCCGCCTCGCACCCGGTTGCCGCCCCCGCGGCTGCCGCGCTCCGGCGCGCCGGGTGCGTGGACGGCGCGTGCGCTACGTGATCGGCTCGGAGCCCGGCCAGGTCAACGGCATGCGATGGCGCGGCGGCCCCGGTGCCGCCTGCGTGAGCGCCCCTTAGGGGCGCGAGGAACTGCGCGACCAGCCACAGTCGGACCTGTGGTCGCGCATCCACCTCATCACCTGCGGCGCTTGGGCGCATCCGCTCACCCAGCCAACCCAGGAACCGGGGCCGCGACGCCCCCGCGAGGTATCCGCATGTCCCACGAGAACGACTTCTTCGTACCCGACCCGGAGGGCCAAGTCCCCAGCCCCCAGGGCTACTTCGGCGCCTACGGAGGCAAATTCATCCCCGAGGCGCTGGTCGCCGCGGTCGACGAGGTGGCCGTCGAATACGACAAGGCCAAGCACGACCCCGCCTTCGCGGCGGAGCTCAACGAGCTGATGGCCAACTACACCGGCCGGCCGAGCGCCCTCACCGAGGTGCCCCGGTTCGCCGAGCACGCGGGCGGCGCCCGGGTCTTCCTCAAGCGCGAAGACCTCAACCACACCGGCTCGCACAAGATCAACAACGTGCTCGGCCAGGCGCTGCTCACCAAGCGCATGGGCAAGACCCGCGTGATCGCCGAGACCGGAGCCGGCCAGCACGGCGTCGCCACCGCGACCGCCTGCGCCCTGTTCGGCCTCGAATGCACCATCTACATGGGCGAGATCGACACCCGGCGCCAGGCCCTGAACGTGGCCCGGATGCGGATGCTCGGCGCCGAGGTCATCCCCGTCGCCTCCGGCAGCCGCACCCTCAAGGACGCCATCAACGAGGCGTTCCGCGACTGGGTCGCCAACGTCGACCGCACCCACTACCTCTTCGGCACGGTCGCCGGACCCCACCCCTTCCCCGCGATGGTGCGCGACTTCCACCGGGTGATCGGCGTCGAGGCCCGCCGCCAGATCCTGGAGCGCGCCGGCCGCCTGCCCGACGCGGCGGTCGCCTGCGTCGGCGGCGGCTCCAACGCCATCGGCCTCTTCCACGCCTTCATCCCGGACGCCTCCGTACGCCTCATCGGCTGCGAGCCCGCCGGCCACGGCGTGGAGAGCGGCGAGCACGCGGCGACCCTGACCGCGGGCGAGCCCGGCATCCTGCACGGCTCGCGCAGTTACGTCCTCCAGGACGAGGAGGGCCAGATCACCGAGCCCTACTCGATCTCGGCGGGCCTGGACTACCCGGGCATCGGGCCCGAGCACTCCTACCTCAAGGACATCGGCCGCGGCGAGTACCGCGCGGTCACCGACGACGCCGCGATGCAGGCCCTGCGCCTGCTGTCGCGCACCGAGGGCATCATCCCGGCCATCGAGTCGGCGCACGCGCTCGCGGGCGCGCTCGACGTCGGCAAGGAGCTCGGCAAGGACGGTCTGATCGTGATCAACCTGTCCGGCCGCGGTGACAAGGACATGGACACGGCCGCGCGCTACTTCGGCCTGTACGGCACCGACGCCGAGGTGGCCGCCGACGCCGCGGGCCTCGCCGAGATCGAGGGAGACGCCAAGTGAGCGGCAACGTGACCCTGCTGGACGCCACCTTGGCCAAGGCGAAGGCCGAGGACCGGGCCGCGCTCATCGCCTATCTGCCGGCCGGCTTCCCGACCGTCGACGGCGGCATCGAAGCGGTCAAGGCCGTCTTCGAGGGCGGCGCCGACATCGTCGAGGTGGGCCTGCCGCACAGCGACCCGGTCCTGGACGGCCCCGTCATCCAGACCGCCGACGACATCGCCCTCAAGGGCGGCGTGAAGATCGCCGACGTGCTGCGCACCGTCCGCGAGGCCCACGCGGCCACCGGCAGGCCCGTCCTGGTCATGACGTACTGGAACCCCGTCGACCGGTACGGCGTCGAGCGCTTCACCGCCGAGCTCGCCGAGGCCGGCGGCGCGGGCTGCATCCTGCCCGACCTGCCGGTCGAGGAGTCCGCAGTGTGGCGCGAGCACGCCGAGAAGCACGGCCTCGGCACGGTCTTCGTGGTCGCCCCCAGCAGCAAGGACCAGCGCCTCGCCACCATCACGGCGGCCGGCTCCGGCTTCGTGTACGCGGCCTCCCTGATGGGTGTCACCGGCACCCGGGAGTCGGTCGGCGCCTCGGCCGAGGACCTGGTGCGCCGCACCCGGGCCACCACGGACCTGCCGGTCTGCGTGGGCCTCGGCGTCTCGAACGCGGCGCAGGCCAAGGAGGTCGCCGCCTTCGCCGACGGCGTGATCGTCGGCTCGGCCTTCGTCAAGCGCATGCTGGACGCCCCCGACCACGCGGCGGGTCTCGACGCCGTACGGGAACTGGCGGGCGAGCTCGCCGAAGGCGTTCGCCGGGCGCACTAGCGCGCTCCTCGCACAGCTCACCCGTACGGGTGGAAGTGGGACCGGGGAGGCACGGGCGTGCCTCCCCGGTTCGTTGCTGCGGGTGTGAGTGACAAGAACCCCGATGCGAAAAGGGCCGCGCGTGACCGGCTCATCAAGGAACGAGAGCAGCGCAAGGCGGGCGAGCGGCGCCGCCGGCAGCTGATCGTGGCGGGCGCCGTGGTCGGCGTGCTGGCCCTGGCCGCGGTGATCGGCGTGATCGCCGCCAACGCGGGCGGCGGCGACAGCGCCAAGAGCGCGAGCACCGCCGGCCCGATGGTCGCCCCCAGCGGAGCCGATGCGAAGGACCAGCCGGCCATCCCGGCCGGCGCCGCCGACGCGCCCTCCACGCTCACGGTGTGGGAGGACTTCCGCTGCCCGGCCTGCGCCGCCTTCGAGAACGGCTTCCGCTCGACCATTCACGAGCTGGAGAAGAACGGCCAGCTCCGCGTCCAGTACCACCTGGCCACCCTGATCGACGACAAGACCCGGGGCGGCGGCTCGCTGCACGCGGCCAACGCGGCGGCCTGCGCGCAGGACGCGGGCAAGTTCACCGCGTACCACGACGTCCTCTACACCAACCAGCCCGACGAGACGGACGACGCCTACGCCGACAACAACAAGCTGCTCGACCTGGCCAAGAAGGTCCCGGGCCTGGACACCCCCGCCTTCCGCTCCTGCGTCCAGAACGGCACGCACAACAGCTGGGTGGTGAAGTCCAACGAGGCCTTCCAGGCGGGCAAGTTCAACGGCACGCCCACCGTGCAGCTCAACGGGGTGTCCATCTTCCCGATGAAGGGCAACGAGCAGATCAGCCCGGCCAACCTGAAGAAGTGGGTCGCTCAGGCCAACAAGGGCAAGGCGCCGGGCAAGACCACGGCCAAGGCCACGGCGCCCGCGTCCTGACCTCGGGGGCTCTCGTTACTCATACGTTGCCGGGCGGGTTGCCGCCGCGCCCGCCCGGCACGGTAGCGTCGACCCTGCCATGGAACTTGCCTTCATCCCCAGCCCGTCGACCGGGGTGCTCCACCTCGGGCCGATCCCGCTGCGCGGCTATGCCTTCTGCATCATCATCGGTGTCTTCGTCGCCGTCTGGTACGGCAACAAGCGGTGGATCGCCCGCGGCGGCCGCACCGGCACCGTCGCCGACATCGCCGTCTGGGCGGTGCCCTTCGGCCTGGTGGGCGGTCGGCTCTACCACGTCATCACCGACTACCAGCTCTACTTCAGCGAGGGCGAGGACTGGGTCGGCGCCTTCAAGATCTGGGAGGGCGGCCTCGGCATCTGGGGCGCGGTCGCGCTCGGCGCGGTCGGCGCCTGGATCGGCTGCCGCCGCCGGGGCATCCCGCTGCCGGCCTGGGCCGACGCGCTGGCCCCCGGTCTCGCCTTCGCCCAGGCGATCGGCCGCTGGGGCAACTGGTTCAACCAGGAGCTGTACGGCCGCCCCACCGACGTGCCCTGGGCCCTGAAGATCAGCGAGGGCCCGAACCGGATCGCGGGCACCTACCACCCGACGTTCCTGTACGAGTCGCTGTGGTGCCTGGGCGCCGGTTTCCTGATCATCTGGGCCGACCGCCGCTTCAAGCTGGGCCACGGCCGGGCGTTCGCGCTGTACGTCGCCACGTACTGCGTGGGCAGGTTCTGGATCGAGTACATGCGGGTCGACGAGGCCCACCACATCCTGGGCCTGCGCCTGAACGACTGGACGGCCGGCGGGGTCTTCCTGCTCGCGGTCGCCTACATCGTGATCTCGGCGAAGCTGCGCCCGGGCCGCGAGGAGATCGTCGAGCCCGGCGCCCTGGACGACGAGGCGCCGGTGTCCCTGGACAAGCCCAGCAGCGCGGGGGAGGCGGACAGCCCGGCGGAGCCGGAGACCGTGACCGGGGCCGGGACCAAGACCGCGACCGGGGCCGGGACCAAGACCGCGACCGGGGCCGGGACCAAGACCGCGACCGGGGCCGGGACCAAGACCGCGACCGGGGCCGCGACCGAGCCCAGGGACGAGCCGGTCACCGGGACGGTCTCCGAACCGAGGGACGAGCCGAAGGCGGAGTCGTCGGCGGCGCGACCGGAGCCGAAGAAGGCCTGAACGAGCCGGCCCGGGCAGCGGCAGGAAGCCCCGGCGGTACGAAGGCCCGTACAGCAGGAAGCCCCGGGCGGCACGAAGGCCCCGGCAGCGGGAAGGCCCGGGCGGCGCGAAAGTCCGTACAGCAGGAAGCCCGGGCAGCAAGCGCCCGGGCCCGCCCCTGCCACCCGCCCCCCGAGGCGCTACCCGTCGATCTCGGAGCGGTACGGCATCGACGTCGCCGCGCCCGGGCGCTGGACCGACAGCGCGGCCGCGCTGGACGCCCACGTCAGCGCGGCCGTCATCGGGCGGCCCTCGGCCAGCGCCACCGCGAGGGCGCCCACGAAGGTGTCGCCCGCGCCGGTCGTGTCCACGGC
The DNA here is from genome assembly GCF_042869775.1 of Streptomyces sp. NPDC006711. NCBI lineage: Bacteria > Bacillati > Actinomycetota > Actinomycetes > Kitasatosporales > Streptomycetaceae > Streptomyces > Streptomyces sp. NPDC006711. The sequence continues at coordinate 262,314 of NZ_JBIAGO010000007.1, read as the reverse complement.
GGTGACGGGCGGCGCCAGCACCGCCACCGGCTCCGGCTGGGAGCGCGACGCGTACAGACAGCCCCGCGCGCCCAGGGTGATCACGACCTGGGGCACCTGCGCGAGGAGCGCCGCCGCCGCCCGCTCGGGGTCGCCCGAGATGCCGGTCAGCGTCGCCGCCTCGTGCTCGTTGGGCACCAACAGGTCGGTGTGGGCGAGGAGTTCGGGCGGCAGGGGCTGCGCGGGGGCGGGCGTGAGAATCGTGGGGACCCCGTTGCGGCGGGCCGTTTCGGCGCCTTCGAGTACCGCGCTCATCGGCAGCTCCAGCTGGAGCAGCAGCGACTGCGCCCCGGCGATCGAGGCCCGGTCGGCGTGGCTGAGCGAGGTGACCGACGCGTTGGCGCCGGGGATGACGACGATCGCGTTGCCGCCGTCGCCGTCCACCACGATGTGCGCGGTGCCCGAGGGGCCCTCGGTGGTGCGCAGCAGGTCGATGTCGACGCCCGCGTGTTCGAGGGTGGCGCGCAGCCGGTCGCCGAACTCGTCGGTGCCGACCGCGCCGATCATCGCGACCTCCGCCCCGGCCCGGGCCGCGGCGACCGCCTGGTTGGCGCCCTTGCCGCCGGGGACGGTGCGGAACTCGTGGCCGGTGACGGTCTCGCCGCTGCGGGGCGCGGTCGTGACGTAGGCGACGAGGTCCATGTTGGTGCTGCCGAGCACGGTGATCCGGGTCATGCCGGGATTGTCTCCCGAGGGCGCCCGGATATGTGCCCGCGCGCGGACGCGGCGCGTTCGGCGGGGCGGTCCGCCGGGGCGGTCCGCCGGGTCCACGGAGGTCACCCTTAGTGAGCCGACCCTCACTAAGTAAGGCCTTGCTTGCTGGCGCGGCCCTTACATCGAGCGTAGTTTCGACGCTGTTGAGGGGGCGCGGGACGTGGATGTGCCCGCTGCTAGACGCAAGGGGATAGCTGTGTCCATCATTGATACCGAAGCGACGCTGCACGAGGCGCACCGCGACAACCACACCCACCGTGACGTCAACGGTGGCTGGCTGCGCCCGGCCGTGTTCGGCGCGATGGACGGCCTGGTCTCCAACCTCGCCCTGATGACGGGTGTGGCCGGCGGCGCCGTCTCGCACCAGACCATCGTCATCACCGGGCTCGCCGGTCTCGCGGCCGGCGCCTTCTCGATGGCGGCCGGCGAGTACACCTCGGTCGCCTCGCAGCGCGAGCTCGTGGAGGCCGAACTCGACATCGAGCGGCGGGAGTTGCGCAAGCACCCGGCCGACGAGGAGCGCGAGCTCGCCGAGCTGTACATGTCGCGCGGCGTCGAGCCGGGCCTGGCCCGCGAGGTCGCCCGCCAGCTCTCGCGCGACCCCGAGCAGGCGCTGGAGATCCACGCCCGCGAGGAACTGGGCATCGACCCCACCGACCTGCCCTCGCCCCTGGTCGCCGCGGTGTCCTCCTTCGCCTCCTTCGCGCTCGGCGCGCTGCTGCCGCTGCTGCCCTATCTGCTGGGCGCGAGCGCGCTGTGGCCCGCGGTGCTGCTCGCCCTGGTGGGTCTGTTCGGGTGCGGCGCGGTGGTCGCCAAGGTGACGGCCCGCTCGTGGTGGTTCAGCGGCGTGCGCCAGCTGGCTCTCGGTGGCGCGGCGGCCGCCCTGACCTTCGGCCTCGGCCACCTCTTCGACACCGCCATCGGCTGACGGACGCCGCGCGGTAAGGACCACCTCGCGGGGGCGGAGCCGACCTGGCTCCGCCCCCGTGTGACATTCGTCCTGCCCGTGAGCGGGCCCCGGGCCGTAGAATGGCGGAGTATGCAGGCGGCCACATAACTAGTCGTTACTCGGCGGTTTCGAATCTGGTGGCCCCGGGCATAGGCCGTACACACCCAGCTCCCGCACTCCAGTGCGCCCCCGTGAGCAACGAAGCTCGCACCCGGGTGTCCGCATGCTGGAATGAACTATCCGGTTCCCGAGATACGTTCCATCATGTAACCTGCACCAAATTTCGCAGAGGGCCAACGTCGTCCCTCGGCTGTTCACATGCCACGACGACGACGGGAGTGCCGATGCGTTCCGACGCCTGGTCGCCCATGGACGGTCGCCCCGCCCAGCAGGGGATGTACGACCCCCGTAACGAGCACGACGCCTGTGGCGTCGGGTTCGTGGCCACCCTCACCGGTGTTGCCAGCCATGAGCTGGTCGAGCAGGCGCTGACCGTACTGCGCAATCTGGAACACCGCGGTGCCACCGGCTCCGAGCCCGACTCGGGAGACGGCGCGGGCATCCTGCTCCAGGTCCCCGACGCGTTCCTGCGCGAGGTCACGGACTTCGAGCTGCCCGAGGCCGGCGCGTACGCCGTGGGCATCGCCTTCCTGCCGCTGGAGGAGGCCGACGAGGCCGTCTCGGCGATCGAGACGATCGCGGCCGAGGAAGGCCTCACCGTCCTCGGCTGGCGCGAGGTGCCCGTCACCCCGGCCCTGCTCGGCAACGGCGCCCGCGCCACCATGCCCGCCTTCCGTCAGCTCTTCGTGGCCGGGGACACCTCCCCGACGGAATCGGGTCAGGACGCCCTGACCGGCATCGCACTCGACCGCAAGGCCTTCGTGCTGCGCAAGCGCGCCGAGCGGGAGGCCGGTGTCTACTTCCCCTCGCTCTCCGCCCGGACCCTCGTCTACAAGGGCATGCTGACCACCGGCCAGCTGGAGCCGTTCTTCCCGGACCTCTCCGACCAGCGCTTCGCCACCGCCGTCGCCCTCGTGCACTCGCGGTTCTCCACCAACACCTTCCCCTCCTGGCCGCTGGCCCACCCCTACCGTTTCGTCGCGCACAACGGCGAGATCAACACGGTCAAGGGCAACCGCAACTGGATGGTGGCCCGCGAGTCCCAGCTCGCCTCCAACCTCTTCAACTCCGGCGCCGGCAAGATCGACCGCATCTTCCCCGTCTGCACGCCGGACGCCTCCGACTCGGCGTCCTTCGACGAGGTGCTGGAACTCCTCCACCTCGGCGGACGCTCGCTGCCCCACTCGGTCCTGATGATGGTCCCCGAGGCGTGGGAGAACCACGAGTCGATGGACCCGGCCCGGCGCGCCTTCTACCAGTTCCACGCCACGATGATGGAGCCCTGGGACGGCCCGGCCTGCGTCACCTTCACCGACGGCACCCAGGTCGGCGCGGTCCTCGACCGCAACGGCCTGCGCCCGGGCCGTTACTGGGTGACCGACGACGGCCTCGTGGTCCTCTCCTCCGAGGTCGGCGTCCTCGACATCGACCCGGCCAAGGTCGTCCGCAAGGGCCGCCTCCAGCCCGGCCGGATGTTCCTGGTCGACACCGCCGAGCACCGCATCATCGAGGACGACGAGATCAAGGCGTCCCTGGCCGCCGAGAACCCGTACCAGGAGTGGCTGGAAGCCGGCGAGATCGAGCTGGAGGACCTGCCCGAGCGCGAGCACATCGTGCACACCCACGCCTCGGTCACCCGTCGCCAGCAGACCTTCGGCTACACCGAGGAAGAGCTCCGCGTCATCCTCGCGCCGATGGCCCGCACCGCCGGCGAACCGCTCGGCTCCATGGGCACGGACTCGCCGATCGCCGCGCTCTCCGCCCGCCCCCGGCTGCTGTTCGACTACTTCACGCAGCTGTTCGCGCAGGTCACCAACCCGCCGCTGGACGCCATCCGCGAAGAGCTCGTCACGAGCCTGCGCTCCACGCTCGGCCCCCAGGGCAATCTGCTGGAGCCCTCGGCCGCCTCGTGCCGCAACGTCACCCTGCCCTTCCCGGTCATCGACAACGATGAGCTGGCCAAGCTGATCCACATCAACGCCGACGGCGACATGCCGGGCCTGAAGGCCGTCACGCTCTCGGGTCTGTACCGGGTCTCCGGCGGCGGCGACGCGCTGGCCGCCCGCATCGACGCCATCTGCCAGGAGACCGACGCGGCGATAGAGGGCGGCGCCCGCCTGATCGTCCTGTCCGACCGGCACTCCGACGCCGAGCACGCGCCGATCCCCTCGCTGCTGCTCACCGCCGCCGTCCACCACCACCTCATCCGCACCAAGCAGCGCACCCAGGTGGGTCTGCTCGTGGAGGCCGGTGACGTGCGTGAGGTGCACCACGTCGCGCTGCTCATCGGATACGGCGCCGCCGCGGTCAACCCCTACCTCGCCATGGAGTCCGTCGAGGACCTGGTGCGGGCCGGCACGTTCATCGAGGGCCTTGAGCCCGAGCAGGCCATCCGCAATCTGATCCACGCGCTCGGCAAGGGCGTCCTGAAGGTCATGTCCAAGATGGGCATCTCCACGGTCGCCTCCTACCGGGGCGCCCAGGTCTTCGAGGCGGTCGGCCTCGACGAGGCCTTCGTGGCGAAGTACTTCATCGGCACCGCCACCAAGATCGGCGGCGCGGGCCTCGACGTCGTCGCCACGGAGGTCGCCGCCCGGCACGCCAAGGCCTACCCCGCCTCCGGCACCCCCTCCGCCCACCGCGCCCTGGAGATCGGCGGCGAGTACCAGTGGCGCCGCGAGGGCGAGCCGCACCTGTTCGACCCGGAGACGGTCTTCCGCCTCCAGCACGCCACGCGCACCAAGCGCTACGACATCTTCAAGCAGTACACGGACCGCGTGAACGAGCAGTCCGAGCGCCTGATGACGCTGCGCGGCCTGTTCGGCTTCAGCGGTGAGCGCCGCTCGATCCCCCTCGACGAGGTCGAGCCGGTCTCCGAGATCGTCAAGCGCTTCTCCACCGGCGCCATGTCCTACGGTTCCATCTCCCGCGAGGCCCACGAAACCCTCGCCGTCGCCATGAACCAGCTGGGCGGCAAGTCCAACACCGGTGAGGGCGGCGAGGACGCGGACCGCCTGTACGACCCGGCGCGCCGCTCCGCCATCAAGCAGGTCGCCTCCGGCCGCTTCGGTGTCACCAGCGAGTACCTGGTCAACGCGGACGACATCCAGATCAAGATGGCCCAGGGCGCCAAGCCCGGCGAGGGCGGGCAGCTGCCCGGCCACAAGGTGTACCCGTGGGTCGCCAAGACCCGGCACTCCACCCCGGGCGTCGGCCTCATCTCGCCGCCGCCGCACCACGACATCTACTCCATCGAAGACCTGGCCCAGCTGATCCACGACCTCAAGAACGCCAACCCGGCCGCCCGCATCCACGTGAAGCTGGTCTCCGAGGTCGGCGTGGGCACGGTCGCCGCCGGTGTCTCCAAGGCGCACGCGGACGTCGTCCTCATCTCCGGCCACGACGGCGGCACCGGTGCCTCCCCGCTGACCAGCCTCAAGCACGCGGGCGGTCCCTGGGAGCTCGGCCTCGCCGAGACCCAGCAGACGCTGCTGCTCAACGGCCTGCGCGACCGGATCGTGGTGCAGACCGACGGTCAGCTCAAGACCGGCCGCGACGTCGTCATCGCCGCGCTGCTCGGCGCCGAGGAGTTCGGTTTCGCGACCGCGCCGCTCGTCGTCTCCGGCTGCGTCATGATGCGCGTCTGCCACCTGGACACCTGCCCGGTCGGCATCGCCACCCAGAACCCGGTCCTGCGCGACCGCTTCTCCGGCAAGCCCGAATTCGTCGTGAACTTCTTCGAGTTCATCGCCGAAGAGGTCCGCGAGATCCTGGCCGGACTCGGCTTCCGCAGCATCGAGGAGGCCGTCGGCCACGCCGAACTCCTGGACACCGACCGGGCCGTGACGCACTGGAAGGCCCAGGGCCTCGACCTCGCGCCGCTGTTCCACGTGCCCGAGCTGCCCGAGGGCGCCGTGCGCCACGCGGTGACCCAGCAGGACCACGGCCTGGCGAAGGCGCTCGACAAGGAGCTCATCAAGCTCGCCGCCGACGCCCTGGAAGCCGAGACCCCCGAAGCCGCCCAGCCGGTCCGCGCGCAGATCGCGATCCGCAACATCAACCGGACGGTCGGCACCATGCTCGGCCACGAGGTGACGAAGAGGTTCGGCGGCGCGGGCCTGCCCGACGACACCATCGACATCACCTTCACCGGCTCGGCGGGCCAGTCCTTCGGCGCCTTCCTGCCGCGCGGCGTGACGCTGCGCCTGGAGGGCGACGCCAACGACTACGTCGGCAAGGGCCTCTCCGGCGGCCGCGTCGTCGTCCGGCCCGACCGGGGCGCCGACCACCTCGCGGAGTACTCCACGATCGCGGGCAACACCATCGCGTACGGCGCGACCGGCGGCGAGCTGTTCCTGCGCGGCCGCACCGGCGAGCGCTTCTGCGTGCGCAACTCGGGCGCCACGGTCGTCTCGGAGGGCGTGGGCGACCACGGCTGCGAGTACATGACCGGCGGTTACGCCGTCGTCCTCGGCGAGACCGGGCGCAACTTCGCGGCCGGCATGTCCGGTGGCATCGCCTACGTCATCGATCTGGACCGCGACAACGTCAACTCCGGGAACCTGGGCGCCATCGAGGCCCTGAGCGACACCGACAAGCAGTGGCTGCACGACGTCGTGCGCCGCCACTTCGAGGAGACCGGATCCACGGTCGCCGAGAAGCTGCTCGCCGACTGGTCCGCGCACGTGGACCGCTTCAGCAAGATCATCCCCACTACGTACAAGGCAGTGCTCGCCGCCAAGGACGCCGCTGAGCTCGCCGGTCTCTCCGAGCAGGAGACCACCGAGAAGATGATGGAGGCGGCGACCCATGGCTGATCCCAAGGGCTTTCTGACCACCGGGCGCGAGGTCGCCAGGACCCGCCCGGTGGGCGAGCGGGTCAAGGACTGGAACGAGGTCTACGTTCCCGGCTCCCTGCTGCCGATCATCAGCAAGCAGGCGGGGCGCTGCATGGACTGCGGCATCCCCTTCTGCCACAACGGCTGCCCGCTCGGAAACCTCATCCCCGAGTGGAACGACTACGCCTACCGCGAGGACTGGCGGGCCGCCTCCGAGCGCCTGCACGCCACCAACAACTTCCCCGAGTTCACCGGGCGGCTGTGCCCGGCGCCCTGCGAGTCGGCGTGCGTGCTCGGCATCAACCAGCCCGCCGTCACCATCAAGAACGTCGAAGTCTCCATCATCGACAAGGCGTGGGACACGGGCGACGTCCGGCCGCAGGCGCCCGAGCGCCTGTCCGGCAAGACGGTCGCGGTCATCGGCTCGGGCCCGGCGGGCCTCGCCGCCGCCCAGCAGCTGACCCGGGCCGGACACACCGTCGCCGTGTACGAGCGCGCCGACCGCATCGGCGGTCTGCTGCGGTACGGCATCCCCGAGTTCAAGATGGAGAAGGTGCACATCAACCGCCGCATCGAGCAGATGCGCGCGGAGGGCACCAAGTTCCGTACCGAGGTCGAGATCGGCCGTGACATCGACGCCGCCAAGCTGCGCAAGCGCTACGACGCGGTCGTCATCGCGGCCGGCGCCACCGTCTCGCGCGACCTGCCCGTGCCGGGCCGCGAGCTGAACGGCATCCACTTCGCGATGGAGTACCTGCCGCTCTCGAACAAGGTGCGGGAGGGCGACTTCGTCACCCCGCCGATCACCGCCGAGGGCAAGCACGTCGTGGTCATCGGCGGCGGCGACACCGGCGCGGACTGCGTGGGCACCGCCCACCGCCAGGGTGCGGCCTCCGTCACCCAGCTGGAGATCATGCCGAGGCCGGGCGACGAGCGGAACCCGAACCAGCCCTGGCCCACGTTCCCCATGCTCTACAAGGTGACCTCCGCGCACGAGGAGGGCGGCGAGCGGGTCTACTCCGTCTCCACCACCCACTTCGAGGGTGACGAGGACGGCAACGTGCAGTCGCTGCACCTCACCGAGGTCGAGTTCATCGACGGCAAGCTGACGCCGAAGCCCGGCACCGAGCGTTCCATCCCCGCGCAGCTGGTCACCCTCGCCATGGGCTTCACCGGCACCGACCAGTCCAACGGCCTGGTCCAGCAGTTCGGCCTCGAACTGGACGCGCGGGGCAACGTGGCGCGCGACGCCGACTTCGCCACCAACGTCGACGGCGTGTTCGTCGCCGGTGACGCGGGGCGCGGCCAGTCCCTGATCGTCTGGGCGATCGCCGAGGGCCGCTCCGCCGCCCGGGGCGTGGACCGCTACCTGACCGGCGCGAGCGACCTGCCCGCGCCGATCCGCCCGACCGACCGCGCCCTGACGGTCTGACCCCCATCGTCCCGTACAACGAGGTACGGAACTGACCGGCGCCCGCCCCACTGTCCCCGACCGGACGACTGGGCGGGCGTCGCGGCGTGTCCAGGATGCGTTCTGTGAAGGCGCTCGGCGCGTGGCGATGGCAGAGTGACGCCGACACATGACCAGGCAGCACATGACCAGGCAGAACTGACTGCCCATCAAGGGAGCGTCACTTCATGAGTGTTGAGTTCTTGATCACCGCGTTCATCATCGTGGTCTCGCCGGGAACGGGCGCGGTGTACACCGTCGGCACCGGCCTGACCCAGGGCTTTCGCAAGTCGGTCGTGGCGGCCTTCGGCTGCACGCTCGGGATCGTGCCGCACCTGGCCGCCGCGATCGCGGGCCTGGCCGCGATCCTGCACACCAGCGCCGTGGCGTTCGCGAGCTTCAAGTGGGCCGGCGTCGGCTACCTGCTCTTCCTCGCCTGGCAGACCGTGCGGGAGAAGGGGGCGATGAGAATAGACACGGAAGGCGACGGCGGGCAGCGGGAGCGGTCATCCGCGCAGATCACCGGGACCGCCATTCTGATCAACTTCCTCAACCCGAAGCTGTCCATGTTCTTCCTGGCGTTCCTGCCGCAGTTCGTCCCGGCGGACAGCGCGGGGTCGTTGGCGCCGATGCTGGAGCTGTCGGCCGTGTTCATGATCATGACGTTCGTCGTCTTCGTGATCTACGGTGCGTTCGCCGCCGGGGTGCGGGACCACATCATCTCCCGGCCCAAGGTGCTGGCCTGGATGCGGCGTACCTTCGCCGTCGCCTTCGTGGGCCTCGGCCTGAAACTGGCCACCGCCACCCGCTGACCGGGGTGCGGGCGCCACCTGGCCCCTTGCCAGGTGGCGTAACCTCGGCACACCGGCCCCGTCCCTGGGCGAGCGAACGGAGACAAGCCGCATGGCCACCGTGCCCCTGGAGCAAGTGGAGCGGACCGCGCCCGCGCTCGTCTCCCTCTACAAGAGCGCCGCCGCGTCCCTGGAACGGCACGGCCTGGACGACGAGACGGCGGCCGTCTATCTGGTCGTCGACCACTCCGGCTCCATGCGGCCCTACTTCAGGGACGGCAGCGTGCAAGAGCTCGCCGACCGGGTGCTGGGCCTCTCCGCCCACCTCGACGACGACGGCCGCGTCCCGGTGGTGTTCTTCTCCACGGACCTCGACGCCGAGACGGAGATCTCCCTGGACAACCACCAGGGGCGCATCGAACGGATCGTGGCCAACCTCGGCCACATGGGGCGGACCAACTACCACGTGGCGATGGACGCGGTGATCGACCACTACCTGGACAGCGGCGCGAGCGCTCCCGCGCTGGTCGTCTTCCAGACGGACGGGGGGCCCAGCAGCCGTCTCGCGGCCGAGGCCTACGTCTGCAAGGCGGCCGCGCTCCCGATGTTCTGGCAGTTCATCGGGTTCGGCGATCCGCGCGGCCACCACTTCGACTTCCTGCGCCGCCTGGACGAGCTGGCCGTCCCCACGCGACGGCGCGTGGACAACGCGGGGTTCTTCGCCGCCGGCCGCGACCCGCGCCGGATGACGGACGCCCAGCTGTACGACCGGCTGCTGGGGGAGTTCCCGCGCTGGCTGCGCTCGGCCCGGGCCGAAGGGATCGTGCGGTGAGGGTGTTGCGGGACGCGGCGCGGGTGAGGGTGGCGTGGAAGAACGGGGGCGGGGTGACGCGGAGCATCGCCGCGCATCCCGACGGCGCGGGGACCGGGGACTTCCAGTGGCGGGTCTCCCTCGCCGACGTCGGCGAGGGCGGCCCCTTCTCCGGCTTTCCGGGCGTGGACCGGATCCTCACCGTCGTCGAGGGGGCCGGCATGGACCTCACGGTGGGCGGCCGGCGCCGGCTGGTGGACGAGCCGTTCGTGCCCCAGCGCTTTCCCGGTGACGACCCCACCGACTGCCGCCTCCTGGGCGGCCCCGTCGTCAACTTCAACGTCATGTTCCGCCGGGGGTGCCCCGAGCCGTCGGTCGCCGTCGTACGGGGCGAGCTGAGCGTCGTGGGCCCCGCGCTGATCGTCGCGCTGGACGCCCCCGCCGACGTCGCCGGCGTACGCCTCGCCCGCTACGACGCGGTGCGGACGGGTGGGTGCGCGACACAGCTACGTGCCGCAGGCCACACCGCCGTGGTCACCCTCCCCCCACCTCCGGGGCTCCGCCCCGCACCCCGTCCGCCCTGACCGGCCCCGTCCTCAATCGCCGGACGGGCTGACTATGCGCATGCTGGCCCGCCCCAGCCCCGCCAGGGGCGCGGGGAACTGCGCGAGGAGCGACCACGGTCCGCAGCCGGGGCCCCTGGGGCTCCGCCCCAGACCCCGTTCGGCCTGAACGGCCTCGTCCTCAATCGCCGGACAGGCTGAGGTTGCCTGGCTGGGCCGGCATGAACCCTGCCCCGGATTGCCCACGGGTCAGCACCAGCCCCGCCAGGGGCGCGGGGAACTGCGCGACCAGCCACGCACGGCCCGCACGTGAAGCCTGTCAGGGGCGCGGGGAACTGCGCGCTCAGCCGCACGCGGCCCGCACGTGTGGGCCCCCAGGGGCGCGGGGAACTGCGCGAACCGGTGGGTGCGGGGGCCCGGGCTAGAGTCGCCGGGTACGTAACGCCCGCGCGAACCAGGGGAGTTCATGAACACCGACCACGACCGCACCCCCGTCACCCTCATCACCGGCGGAGCCACCGGCATCGGCGCCGCAACCGCCAAACGCCTCCTGGACGCCGGACACCGGCTTGCCGTCACCGGCCGCGACCAGGCCAAGCTCGACGCCTTCGCGGCCGAACAAGGCGCGGAGAAGCGGCTGTTGGCGCTCGCCGCCGACACCACCGACTTCGCCTCGATCGACGCCGCCGTCCAAAAGACGGTCAAGACGTTCGGCCGGCTCGACCACGTCGTCGCCAACGCCGGTTTCTCCACCCACGACAACCTCGCCGACGGCGACCCCGCGCACTGGCGCGACATGCTCCTGGTCAACGTGCTCGGCCCCGCCGTCCTGGTGAAGGCGGCGCTGCCCGCGCTCACCGAGAGCGGCGGCCGCGTCGTGATGGTGGGCAGCACCGCCGGCATCAAGAACACCCCGGGCAACATGTACTCCGTGACCAAGGGCGCGCTGACCTCCCTCGCCGAGAACACCCGCGTCCTGGTCACCGGCTCCGGCGTAGGCGTGACCCTGGTCGCCCCGGGTCGCGTGGACACCCCGTTCTGGTCGAGCCACCCCACCGGCGTCGTCCCGGGCGGCCCCGCGATGACCCCCGACCAGGTGGCCGAGGCGATCGTATGGGCCCTTGCGCAGCCGGCCGGGGTCGAGGTGAACCAGGTCGTGATCCGCCCCACCGGCCAGATCCACTGACGCTCAGCCCGCCAGGACCAGCGCCCTGCACTCCCCGGGCGTACCCCACGCGTTTTTGAGCGGACGCGCCTTGCGCAGCCAGAGCGACAGGTCGAGCTCCTGGGTGTAGCCCACCGCGCCGTGCAGACGCAGCGCCGTGCGGGCGGCGGCGTACGCGGCCTCCCCCGCGCTCACCTTCGCCGCGGCCACGTCGGCGGGCGCCAGACGCAGCGCGGCCCCGTACAGCAGGGGCCGGGCGAACTCCACCGCGACCAGCGTGTCCGCGAGCCGGTGCTTGACCGCCTGGAAGGACCCGACCGCCACCCCGAACTGGGTGCGCTGCTTGACGTACGCCACGGTCCGGCCGAGCAGCGCTTCGGCGACCCCGATGCACTGCCCGGCCGCCGCGAGCCGCGCCCAGACGGTGGCGTACTCAAGGGCCGCCCCCAACAGCGGCCCGGATGCCAGGAGTTCGCCCCCGGGCAGCGGACGCGACAGCCGCCGCGCGGGGTCGGCCGAGGGCTGCGGGGCGCCGTGGCCCGGCGCGAGCCGCAGCTGCGGGCCGTCCGGGGCCGGGGCGGTGTCCAGCGCGGCGTCCTGGGCGGCGTCCAGGACGAGGTCCGCCGCGTCCGCGTCGAGCGCGTAGGGGCCCGCGCCGGGAAACCGCACGCTCGCCACGCACGCGCCCGACACGAGCGAGGGCAGCAGCCGCTTGGCAAGACCCTCGTCGCCGAGCTGCGCGAGCCGGGTCAGCAGGGCGGCCGCCGCCACCGTCTCCACATAGGGGCCCGGCGCCGCGTGCCGCCCCAACTCCACGAAGGCCAGGGCGAGTTCGACGGACAACGGCCCGGCCCCCTCGTACGCCTCGGGCGCCGCGAGCGCGAACACCCCGGCGCCGGCGACCCGCGACCACAGCGCGCGGCCGGGGCCCGCGTCCCCCGCGCCCCAGGCCCGCGCCGCGGCCGCCGTGTCCGCGGCGCTCAGCATCGCGTCGAGGGAGCGCGTGAAGTCGCGCTGCTGCGCGGTGGGCGTGAACCTCATCGGCGGCCCTTCGGAAGGCCGAGCAGCCGCTCGGCGATGATGTCGCGCTGGATCTCGTTGGTCCCGGCGTAGATCGGCCCGGCCAGCGAGAACAGATGCCCCTCGGCCCAACTCCCGTGCGCGGGCGCCTCGTCGGCCTCGTCGGACAGCTCGCCCAGCGGCCCGAGCAGGTCGAGCGCGCACTCGTGCAGGGCGATGTCGTACTCCGACCAGAACACCTTGTTCAGACTGGACTCCGCGCCGATGGACTCGCCCCGCGCCACCCGGCAGGCGTGGGCGCAGGTGAAGAGCTGGTAGGCGCGCGCCCCGATCACCGCGTCCGCGACCCGGTCGCGCAGCGCGGTGTCCGCCGGGTCGCCCGCCGCGCGCCACAGGTCCACCAGGCGCGCCGCAGAGGCGAGGAAGCGGCCGGGGGAGCGCAGCATGAGGCCGCGCTCGTTGCCGGTGGCCGACATGGCGATCCGCCAGCCCGCGCCGGGCTCGCCGATGACGTCCTTCTCCGGCACGAAGACGTCGTCGAGGAAGAGCTCGGCGAAGGCGGGCTTGCCGTCGAGGCGGCCGATGGGGCGCACGCTCACGCCGGGCGCCCGCAGGTCGAACATCAGATACGTGAGGCCCTGGTGCGGCTCGGCGGCCCCCGGATCCGTACGGAAGATCCCGAAGGCGCGGTCGGCGAACGCGGCCCGCGACGACCACGTCTTGTGCCCCGAGAGCAGCCAACCCCCGTGCGTGCGAACCGCCTTGGAGCGCAGGGACGCGAGGTCGGACCCGGCCTCCGGCTCCGACCAGGCCTGCGCCCAGACCGTCGCGCCGCTCGCCATCGAGGGCAGGATCCGCGCCCGCTGCTCGGCGCTCGCGTGGTCGAACAGGGTGGGCGCGAGCAGATGGATGCCGTTCTGCGAGACCCGGCCGGGCGCGCCGGCCGCGTAGTACTCCTCCTCGAAGGCCAGCCACTCGAAGAGGGTCGCGCCCCGCCCGCCGTACTCCTCGGGCCAGGACACCACCGACCAGCGGTCACCGGCGAGTTCGGCCTCCCAGGCGCGGTGCGCGGCGAAACCCGCCTCGGTCTCAAGCGAGGGCAGCGGGGCACGGGGGACGTGCGCGGCGAGCCAGGCGCGCGCCTCGGCTCGGAAGGCCTCCTGTTCCGGCGTGGGATCCAGGTCCATGGGCGCGGCACATCCTTCCCTAACAAGTGTTTGGTAGGTTAACGTGACGCTGTGACGGACAACAAGGCTCAGCACAAGGCTCCGTGCAAGGCCCAGTACGTGCCGGGTCACGGCCTCCTGGACGGCCGCACCGCCGTCGTCACGGCCGCCGCCGGCGCCGGAATCGGCGGGGCCACCGCCCGCAGGCTCCTCGAAGAGGGCGCCCGCGTCGTCATCGGCGACGCCCACGCCCGCCGCCTGAAGGAGACCGAACGGACGCTCGCCGAGACGTTCGGCGCCCACCGCGTCGCCTCCCTGCCCTGCGACGTGACCGAGGAGGACCAGGTCGGAGCCCTCTTCGCGCTGGCCGCCCGCGCACACGGCGGCCTCGACATCGTCGTCAACAACGCGGGCCTCGGCGGCACCCGCGCCCTCGTCGACATGAGCGACCAGGAATGGGCCAAGGTCCTCGACGTCACCCTGAACGGCACCTTCCGCTGCACCCGGGCCGCCCTGCGCGCCTTCAAGGAGACCGGTCGCGGCGGCGTCATCGTCAACAACGCCTCCGTCCTCGGCTGGCGCGCCCAGGCCGGGCAGGCCCACTACGCCGCCGCCAAGGCCGGCGTCATGGCCCTGACCCGCTGCGCGGCCGTCGAGGCCGCCGACTACGGCGTACGCGTCAACGCGGTCGCGCCCAGCCTCGCCCTCCACCCCCACCTGGTGAAGGTGACCTCCGCCGAACTCCTCGAAGAGCTCACCGCCCGCGAGGCGTTCGGCCGCCACGCCGAACCCTGGGAGGTCGCCAACGTCATCGTCTTCCTCGCCAGCGGCTACTCCTCGTATCTGACCGGCGAGGTCGTCTCCGTCAGCAGCCAGCACCCCTAGCGACGGCAGCAGCACAATGGATCCTGTGCCGACGAACAAGAAGAAGACGCAGGTGGCCGCCTCGCCCGAGCGCAGGCGCGAACTCCTGGCCACGGCGGCCGAGGTGTTCGCCGCCCACGGCTACAACGCCACCACCGTGCGCCGCATCGCCGACGAGGCGGGGCTGCTCGCGGGCAGCCTCTACTACCACTTCGACTCCAAGGAGTCGATGCTCGACGAAATCCTCGCGACCTTCCTGAACGAGCTCTGGGAGGGGTACGACGCCGTGCTCGCCTCCGGCCTCGGGCCGCGCGAGACCATCGAGGCCCTGGTCACCGAGTCCTTCCGGGAGATCGACCGGCACCGCCCGGCCGTCGCGATCTACCAGAAGGAGTCCGGGCACCTGGCCGCGCTGCCCCGCTTCCACTACCTGGCCGACTCCCGGCAGAAGTTCGAGAAGGCCTGGCTCGGGACGCTGGAGCGGGGCGTCGAGGCCCAGGTCTTCCGCGCCGACCTGGACGTCCGCCTCACCTACCGCTTCGTGCGCGACACGGTGTGGGTGGCCGCGTCCTGGTACCGGCCCGGCGGCCTGCACAGCCCGGAGGAGATCGCCCGCCAGTACCTCTCGATGGTCCTTGACGGAATCGCCGTACGCGCATGACGGGACCGCCGAACGCACCCAACTGACCTCTGTATCAAGGGAGTTGCCATGGCCGAGGCCTACGTCGTCGAAGCGGTACGCACCCCGGTGGGCCGGCGCGGGGGAGCGCTCTCGGCCGTCCACCCCGCCGACCTCGGCGCCCACGTACTGAAGGCGCTCATCGAACGCGCCGGCGTCGACCCGGCCGCCGTCGAGGACGTCGTGTTCGGCTGCCTCGACACGGTCGGCCCCCAGGCCGGCGACATCGCCCGCACCTCCTGGCTCGCGGCCGGGCTGCCCGAAGAGGTCCCCGGCGTCACCGTCGACCGCCAGTGCGGCTCCTCCCAGCAGGCCCTGCACTTCGCGGCCCAAGGAGTGCTCTCGGGCACCCAGGACCTGGTGGTGGCCGGCGGCACCCAGAACATGTCGATGGTCCCGATCGCCTTCGCCTCCCGCCGGGCCGCCGAACCGCTGGGCCTGACCCAGGGCCCCTTCGCCGGCAGCCTCGGCTGGCGCGCCCGCTACGGGGACGCGCCCGTCGACCAGTTCCACGGCGCCCAGCTCATCGCCGAGCGGTGGCACATCACACGCGAGGACATGGAGGAGTTCGCCCTGCGCTCGCACCGGCGCGCGATCACCGCCATCGACGAGGGCCGCTTCACGCGCGAGACGGTGGCCCACGGCTCCCTCACCACCGACGAGGGCCCGCGCAGGGACACCACCTCGGCCAAGATGGCCGCCCTCAAACCCGTCATGGCGGGCGGCACGATCACCGCGGCCTGCTCCTCCCAGATCTCCGACGGCGCGGCCGCCCTCCTCATCGCCTCCGAGCGCGCCGTCGCCGAGCACGGCCTCACCCCCCGCGCCCGCGTCCACCACCTCTCGGTACGCGGCGAGGACCCGATCCGCATGCTCTCCGCGCCCATCCCCGCCACCGCGCACGCCCTGCGCAAGGCCGGCCTGAGGATCGACGACATCGACCTCGTCGAGATCAACGAGGCCTTCGCGCCGGTGGTGCTCGCCTGGCTCAAGGAGACCGGCGCCGACCCGGCCCGGGTCAACGTCAACGGCGGCGCGATCGCGCTCGGCCACCCGCTCGGCGCGACCGGCGCGAAGCTGATGACGACCCTGCTGCACGAACTGGAACGCACCGGCGGCCGCTACGGTCTGCAAACCATGTGCGAGGGCGGCGGCCAGGCCAACGTGACCATCATCGAGCGGCTGTGAGGCAGCGCCCGCCCGCGTGACCTACCCCACGGACGGCCCCGGGGCAGCCGTGCTATCGTGGTGGCTGTTGCAGTTTTGGTACCCATATACTTTATGTGCGCCTGACGGGAATGCTCCTCAGGCGCATATTTGTTTTCCGGGTTTCTCCGGATGGGCTCAATGCGGCGACGAGGAATCCGTAATTCCGCGGATTTCCGGAACTGCCCCTGTCTTAGGAGAAATGACATGGCTACTGGCACCGTGAAGTGGTTCAACTCGGAAAAGGGCTTCGGCTTCATCGAGCAGGACGGCGGCGGCCCCGACGTCTTCGCCCACTACTCCAACATCGCCTCCTCCGGCTTCCGTGAGCTCCTCGAGGGCCAGAAGGTATCCTTCGAGGTCACCCAGGGCCAGAAGGGCCTCCAGGCGGAGAACATCATCCCCGCCTGATCGCCGACGAGGGCGTATTTTGCAGCCACGGATCCAGTGGCTCGCGAATTTAGCAGCCGGGGCCCGCACCCTCAGGTGCGGGTCCCGGCTTGTGCTGTCTTGTCCCAGGAGGCAAAAACCGTATGACGCGCATGACCAGCAAGCGCTCCGGCGCGGGTTCCGGTGCCGGAGCCGGCGCACGTTCCGGTGCCCGTCAGGGGTCCGGCCGACCCGCCGCCAAGTCCGCCAAGTCCGCCAAGGGCCGGAGCGCGGCGGCGCCGCAGGGCGAATTCACGCTGCCGGAAACCCTCACCCCCGCGCTGCCTGCCGTCGAGGCCTTCGCCGACCTGGACATGCCCGCCGCGCTCCTCAAGACGCTCGACGCGCAAGGTGTGAGCGAGCCCTTCCCCATCCAGGGCGCCACCCTGCCCAACTCGCTGGCCGGACGCGACATCCTCGGCCGGGGCCGCACCGGCTCCGGCAAGACCCTCGCCTTCGGACTCGCCCTGCTCGCGCGCACCGCGGGCCGCCGCGCCGAGCCCACCGCGCCCCTCGCGCTCGTGCTGGTGCCCACCCGCGAGCTCGCCCAGCAGGTCACCGACGCGCTCACGCCGTACGCGACCGCGGTCAACCTCCGCCTCACCACCGTCGTCGGCGGCCTCTCCCTCACCAAGCAGGCGAACGCGCTGCGCCGCGGCGCCGAGGTCGTCGTGGCCACGCCGGGCCGCCTCAAGGACCTCATAGAGCGGGGCGACTGCTCCCTGGAGAACGTGAGCGTCACCGTTCTCGACGAGGCCGACCAGATGGCCGACATGGGCTTCATGCCGCAGGTCACCGCGCTGCTCAAGCAGGTCGAGCCGGACGGCCAGCGCATGCTCTTCTCGGCGACGCTGGACGCCAACATCGACCGCCTGGTGCGGATGTTCCTCACCGACCCGGTGGTGCACTCCGTCGACCCGTCGGCCGGCGCGGTCACCACGATGGAACACCACGTCCTGTACGTCATGGACGAGACCGACAAGAAGGCCGTCACCACGCGCATCGCGGCGCGCGACGGCCGCGTGATCATGTTCCTCGACACCAAGCGCTCCGTGGACCGGCTGGTCAAGCGGCTGCTCGCGAGCGGGGTCAGGGCGGCGGGGCTGCACGGCGGGCGTTCCCAGCCGCAGCGCAACCGCACGCTGGACCAGTTCAAGAACGGGCTGGTCACCGCGCTGATCGCGACGAACGTGGCGGCGCGCGGCATCCACGTCGACGACCTCGACCTCGTGGTCAACGTGGACCCGCCCACCGACCACAAGGACTACCTGCACCGCGGTGGGCGCACCGCGCGGGCCGGCGAGTCGGGCAGCGTCGTCACGCTCGTCCTGCCCGACGAGAAGCGCGAGATGGCCAAGCTCATGTCGTTCGCCGGGATCCGTCCCAGCACGGCCGAGATCAAGTCCAGCTCGCAGGAGCTGGCGCGGCTGACGGGGGCGCGCGAGCCGTCCGGGGTTCCGGTGGTCATCGAGGTCCCGCCCCAGCCCGAACCGAAGCGGGCCTCCACCGGCGGCCGCAGCCGCTCCCGCCGCGGCCCCCGCCCCGACGGCGCGGCGCCGCGCGCCGGCTCCGCCCGCGGACAAACCGGCACGCCCCGCACGACGGGCAGCACCTCCCGCACCCAGCAGGGAGCCACGTCCCGCACCCAGACCGGCACGCCCCGCACCCAGGGCGCCGCGTCCCGCACCCAGGCAAGCGGCGCGTCCCGTGCGCAGGGCGGCGGTGCGCGTGGCCAGGGCGGTACCGCGCGTGGCCAGGGCGGCCGAGGGCGAGGCCAGGGCGGCACGGGCCGGGGCTAACTTTTCCCCCACCCGCCCCTCCCCGAAACCCGCCGGGGGTATGAGTACGCGACCACAAGGCTGGGGCACGGGAAACCATCACGCCCCAGCCCCGCAGGGGCGCCAGGGGCGCGGGGAACTGCGCGCGCAGCCCCGCACGGCCCGCAGGCCGAGGACGGCCAGGCAAAGCGGGCCTGCACCCGCACGGGGCTGAAGCCCGGCCCTGCCAGGGGCGCGGGGAACTGCGCGCCCGGCCACACTCGGCCCGCAGATCGAGGACGGCCAGGCAAAATCCGGCTTGCACCCGCAGGGGGCTGGGGCCCCAGCCCCGTCAGGGGCGCGGGGAACTGCGCGCCCGGCCACACTCGGCCCGCAGATCGAGGACGGCCAGGCAAAATCCGGCTTGCACCCGCAGGGGGCTGGAGCCCAGCCCCGTCAGGGGCGCGGGGAACTGCGCGCCCAGCCACACTCGGCCCGCAGGCCGGGGACGGGCCAGGCAAAGCCAACCCGCACCCGCACGGGGCTATGGCCCAGCCCCGCACGGCCCGCAGGCCGAGGACAGCCAGGCAAAGCCGACCCGCACCCGCACGGGGCTATGGCCCAGCCCCGCACGGCCTGCGGGCCGAGGACGGCCAGAAGCATCCGGCCCGCACCCGCACGCCGCTTCACTCAGCCCCGCTCAAACCCCCCGCACCCCCTGAACAGGGCCGGGGCAGGGTACTCAGCGTGGACGACGCCTCCGCCATCACCCGGGTGATGAGCTCCGCGCAGCTGGGCAGATCCTCGATCACCCCGGCGACCTGGCCGGAGGCCATCACCCCGAGGTCGGTGCGGCCCTCGACCATGGACGCCCGCAACAGCATCGGCGCATTCGCCGCGAGCAGCGTCTGACTCCACGTCAAGTCCTTGCCGTGCTTGGCCGCCAGGCCGTCCCTGACCAGCCGCGCCCAGCTCAGCCCGGAGATCTTCCGGAAGCCGGACGCCCGGCGCAGCGCATGCGCGAGAGCCCGGGCGCGCCCGGCCCCCTCCAGCAACGCCACCAGCTCCGTGCGCAGCATGCGGTGCGGCAGACCGTCCACGGCCCGGGTCACCGTGACGTCGTTGACCGTGGCCGCCAGATAGCGCGCCTTCACCGCGTCGGGGACCGTCGAGTCGGAGGTCAGCAGGAAGCGCGTGCCCATCGCGATGCCCGCCGCCCCGTACGCGAGCGCCGCCACCAGGCCCCGCCCGTCGAAGAAGCCGCCCGCCGCGATCACCGGGATGTCCACCGCGTCCACAACCTGCGGCAGCAGCACGGTGGTTGCCACCTCCCCCGTGTGGCCGCCGCCCTCGCCGCCCTGGACGATCACCGCGTCCGCGCCCCACGCCGCGACCTTCTCCGCGTGCCGCCGGGCGCCGACGGAGGGGATCACCACGACGCCCGCGTCCTTGAGCTCGGCGATGAGCGCGCGGGAGGGGGCGAGCGCGAAGGACGCCACGCGCACGCCTTCCTCAATGATGATCCGTACCCGCTCGCGCGCGTCGCCGGCGTCGGCCCGCAGGTTGACCCCGAACGGCTGATCCGTACGGGAGGCGACCTCCCGTACCGCGCGGCGCAGTTCGCCGGTCGTCATCGTCGCGGAGGCCAGGATGCCGAGGGCGCCCGCGTCGGCGGCGGCCGACACCAGGCGGGGGCCCGCGACCCAGCCCATGCCGCTCTGCACGAGCGGATGCCGCACCCCGGTGAGCTCCGTCAGCGCCGTGTGGATACGGGGCTCCACGGCTAGTAGGCCCGGCGTCCCGGCGGGTCGGGGCGTCCCGGCAGGCCCGGGCATCCCGGCGGCCCCGGGCGTCACGGCCCGACCTCGCGTTCGCGCAGCCCGTCCGGATCGATGACCTCGCGGAGCAGCCGCAGCTCCTCGGCGCTCGGCTCCCGCGTGAACGCCGGGTCGTCGAGCCCGGCCAGCTCGAACGCCGTCGCCTCACGCACCTCGTCGGCGGTGACCCCCGGATGCAGCGACACCAGCCGCATCGCGTGGTCGCGCGTACCGAAGTCGAAGACGCCGAGGTCGCTCACGACGCGCGGGATGCGGTGGAAGCGGGTCGCGAAGGAACCGGCGGCCGCCGCGCTGTCGTAGCCGACCCCGCAGACCATGTCGACCTTCGGCACGAAGACCCGGCGCGAGTGCCGGGGCACCCAGTAACTGACCGGATGGTTCAGGGAGTTGACGGGGGCGCCGCGCACCCCGAGGAGCTGGCGCCGGGGCCGTGACCAGTCGCCGACGCAGGAGATGTTCTGATTGCCGAACCGGTCGATCTGGCTCGCCCCCATCATGACGTGCCGCCGCCCGCCGGTGACCAGGTCCAGATGCCTGCGGTAGGGCAGCCAGCCCTCGGTTTCGCCGTCCGGCCCCACCAGCATCGCCTCGCCGTCGGTGAGCAGCAGATCGGGTGAGAAGGTCCGCCGGGCCAGCCGGGCGGCGATGGAGGGGACCGGGCCCATGGGGCTGGCGAGGACTTCCCCGTTGTCGCGCCAGGCCTCGGCGCAGGCGATCACGCAGTACTCGGCGCGGGTCACGCGCGCGGTGTCCGCCGTCATGTCGCCTCCTGCTCGTACGGGCCCCGCGCGACCGGCCGGCGGGGCGCCTTCTCGTCGGGCCCGGAAAGGTAGCGCCGCGCGAACTGGGGCCAGGGCGTGGTCGCGTACAGCTTCTGAAGGGCCTCGTCCCGGCCGTAGTCGGGGGCGCAGGAGGTGAAGTGGGCGCCGCCGGGACACTCCACGACGCCGGTGACCGCGTGCCGCGCCACCAGCAGCGTCTGCGGGACGGCGGCGCGGAAGTCGTCCACGATGCGCTCGCAGGAGAGGTACGCGCTGTCGGCGGCCTCGCAGAACAGGTCGTCGAAGTAGGGGTCGGGGCCCAGGTACTGGCCGTTGCCGAACCGGTCGGCGCGATTGAGGTGGACGAACGCCACGTCCATGCGCAAAGCGGGCATCGCCACGAACGCCTCGCCGTCCTCGTAGGGCGAAGTGACCGTACGCAGCGCCGGGTTGACCCGCATCACGTCCGAGCCGATGCCCGCGCGGACCGGCAGGAACGGCAGCCGGTGGGCGGCGGCCCGCAGTCCCCACAGGAACATCGCCTCGTCCACCTCCATCAGCTCAAGGGTCCCGGCCTCGCGCGCCGCGCGGAAGTTCGGCTCGAGGGGGATCGAGTCGAGCGTGACGAAGGGCGCGACCAGCTTGCGGATCCGGCCGGCCGCGGCGAGCATGCCGACGTCGGGTCCGCCGCAGGAGATCACGGTGAGGTCGGTGACGGGGGAGCGCAGCAGGGCCCGGACCAGCGCCATGGGTTTGCGGCGCGAGCCCCAGCCGCCGATGCCGAGGGTCATGCCGCTGCGCAGCCGCGCGACGACCTCCTCGGGCGTCATGGTCTTGTCTCTCACGAGCGGGCCTCCTCGGCTTCTGCGCCATCGGCCCGCGCCGGAGCGCCGGGAGCCGCGCCGGACGGCTCCGTGGCCCGCGCCGCCCCGGAGCCACCCGCCCCGAACGTGTCCCGGACGCGGTCGCCGGCGCCCTCCAGGGCCGCCTCGAAGGTGAAACCCTGCTCGAAGCGGTAGCTGCGGCGTACGTCCACCGGGTCGATCCCGTTGATGGCGGCCTTCGCCAGCCGGATGAGCGTGCCGTCCTTGCGGGCGATCTCCGCCGCCAACTCCAGCGCCGCGTCCATCAGTCGATCGCGCGGGACGACCTTCCACACCGAGCCGTGGGCATGCAGCTCGGCCGCCGTCACCGTGCGCGCGGTGTAGTAAAGGACGCGCATCAGGTGGGCCGGGACCAGGCGGGCCAGGTGGGTGGCGGCGCCCAGTGCGCCCCGGTCCAGCTCGGGCAGGCCGAAGACGGCGTCCTCACTCGCCACGATCGCGTCCGCATTGCCGGCCAGGCCGATCCCGCCGCCCAGACAGAACCCGCCGACCGCCGCGACGACCGGCACCTCGCACTCGTACACCGCGGCGAACGCCTCGAAGCAGCCCCGGTTCGCGCCGATGAGGGCCGCCCGGCCCGGGTCGCGCCGCAGCTCCTTGATGTCGACGCCCGCGTTGAAGCCGCGCCCCTCGGCGGCGAGCACCACACAGCGGGTTCCCGGATCGCGGCTGGCGGCGCGGACCGCGTCGGCGAGGTCGTACCAGCCCTGTACGGGAAGGGCGTTGACGGGTGGGAAGTCGACGGTGACCAGGCACAGGCCCTGACCAGGTTTCGCGGTGGAGACACCCATGGGCGGATCAGCTACCTTTCCACCAAACGTTTGTTAGGTGAGGAAGGTAGCGCGGATGGAGCTGACCGGGAAGGCGGTCGTCGTCACCGGAGGTACCCGGGGCGTGGGCGCGGGGATCGCGAAGGCGTTCCTCGCGGCGGGCGCGGACGTCGTGGTCTGCGCCCGAAGACCGCCCGACACCCCGGTCCAACACGGCGGCCGCACCGCCGAGTTCCGCCCGCTGGACCTGCGCGACCCCGACGCCGTACGGGCCTTCTTCGCGGCGGTCGCGGCCGACATGGGGCGCCTTGACACGCTGGTCAACAACGCGGGCGGCACGCCCCACCGGCTGCTGGAGGAGTCCGAGGCCGAGCGCCACGCCCGCGTCGTGGAGCTCAATCTGACCGCCCCGCTCACGGCGTCGCTCGCGGCCAGGCCCCATCTGCGCCGGGCGCGCGGGTCGGTCGTGATGATCGGCAGCGTGAGCGGGACGCGGCCATCGCCGGGCACGGCGGCCTACGGCGCGGCGAAGGCCGGCCTGGAGAGCCTGGCCCGCTCGATGGCGGTGGAGTGGGCGCCCGAGGTCCGCGTCAACACCCTGGTCCTCGGCATGGTCCGCACCGAGCTGAGCGCGCTGCACTACGGCGACGGCGAAGGCCTGGCGCGGGTGGGCGCGACCGTGCCGCTCGGCCGGCTGGCCGAACCCGGCGAGGTCGGCGCGGCGGCCGTCTTCCTCGCCTCCGCGAGCGCGTCCTACATCAGCGGCGCGTCCCTCCTGGTCCATGGCGGTGGCGAGAGCCCGGCGTTCCTGGCCGCGGCCACGGTCAACCAGCGCGCACCGGCCGACCGGCCGGCCAACAAGCCTGAAGGAGACGGAAGATGAGCAGACTGTGCGAGGGCCGGGTCGTGATCGTGACCGGCGCGGGACGGGGGCTCGGGCGCGCCCACGCCCTCGCCTTCGCCGAGCAGGGGGCGCGGGTGGTCGTCAACGACCTGGGGGTCGCACTCGACGGCGCGGGCGGCTCGCGGGGCCCCGCCCAGGCGGTGGTCGAGGAGATCCGCGCGGCGGGCGGCGAGGCGATCGCGCACGGCGGCGACATCGCCACGACCGAGGGCGCGGCCTCCCTCGTCGCGAGCGCCCTGGACGCCTTCGGCGCGCTGCACACCCTGGTCAACAACGCCGGGTTCCTGCGCGACCGCACCCTGGTCAACCTGGACGAGGACGACTGGGACGCCGTGATGCGGGTCCACCTCAAAGGCCACTTCCTGCCCCTGAAGCACGCCGCCGCGCACTGGCGCGCCGAGGTGAAAGCGGGCCGCGAGGTGGCCGCGCGCGTGGTCAACACCAGCTCGGGAGCCGGACTGCTGGGCTCGGTGGGGCAGGGCAACTACAGCGCCGCGAAGGCGGGGATCGTGGGCCTGACCCTGGTCGCGGCCGCCGAACTGGGCCGCTACGGCGTCCAGGTCAACGCGATCGCCCCGGCGGCCCGCACCCGGATGACCGAGGGCACGTTCGCACAGGCGATGGCGGCGCCCGGCGGGGCGGGCGCCTTCGACGCGATGGCACCGGAGAACGTCTCACCCCTGGTGGTGTGGCTGGGCTCGGCGGCGTGCGAGGGCGTCACGGGCCGGGTCTTCGAGGCGGAGGCGGGCCGCATCACGGTGATGGAGGGCTGGCGCCCCGGGCCCACCCGCGACAAGGGGGCCCGCTGGAGCGCGCGGGAGGCCGGCGAGGCGGCCCTGGAACTCCTCGCGCGCGCCGAGCGGCCGGGGGCGGTGTACGGGTCGCGGTAGGGGGGAGCGGACGAGCCGGGGTTGCGTACGGCTTAACCCACCGTGGCTTGTTTGTGACGCACCGGTCGGGCCGGGTGAACAAGTGGAAAAATCAACGGAGTTGGCGTTGAAGGCGATGCTCTACGCGCGTCACCATGGGGCTCATGACGATCCCCCCACGCTTCAAGGCCCTGGCCGGCGCCGCGACGGCGGCCCTCGCGCTCCTCGCGGGACCCGCCGTCACCACCGCGTCCGCCGCCCCCGCGACCGCCCACGTGACGGCCTCCGTGTCCGTGCGTTCGGTCGGCAGTGTCTGTTATTCGACGCTGCCCTCGCAGGCGCACGACACCCTGGACCTCATCGACCAGGGCGGCCCCTTCCCGTACTCCCAGGACGGTGTCGTCTTCCAGAACCGCGAAGGCGTACTGCCCCAGGAGAGCAACGGCTACTACCACGAGTACACGGTGATCACCCCGGGCGCCCCGACCCGCGGCACCCGCCGGATCATCACCGGCGAGCAGTCCCAGGAGGACTACTACACCGCCGACCACTACGCCACGTTCCGCCTGGTCGACTTCGGCTGCTGAGCCGCCCCCACCCCATCCGTCCGGCCCGCCCCGCCCCCTTCCCCCGGGGGCCCGGCGGGCCTTCGCGCGCCCGTGAGGCGGGCGCCTCACTCCTGCTCGAACCGCCGCCCCAAAGCCCCCGCCCCCGTCGAGTTGTGGACGGTGAACGCCACCGTCCCCGGCAGATAGCGGTCCTGCGACCACTCCACCGGGGTGCCCGCCGGATCGGTGGAGCGGCGCCGCTCACGCAGCAGAGCGTCCCCCACCCGGCAGCCCAGAAGCGCCGCGTCGTCGGCGTCCGCGCGGCCCACGTCGATGGTGTGCCGCGCGTCGGTGAACAGCACACCCCGCAGCTCCAACTGCTCCGAGTGCGACACCTCGTCCACCGCCATCGCCGCCACCAGCCGCCCCACCCGCTCCGGGTAGGTTGAGCGCTCCACCATCACCGGCGCGCCCGACAAGGTGCGTACGCGACGGACGTGGAACACCGTTGCCCCGGGCGGGAGTTGGAGCTGGTGGGCCTCCTCCTGGGTCGCCCCGGCCCGCTCCACCGCCACCGTGCGTCCGCCCGGCTCCTCGCCGAGCGAACGGGCCCAGCGGGCGAAGGAGCGCAGCTCCCCGAAACCCTGCAAACGGGCCGCGCCCCCCAGCACCACCCGGCGGGTGCCGCGCCGCGAGGTCACCAGGCCGTCCGCGCGCAACGCCGCCAGCGCCTGGCGGACCGTCCCCCTGGACACGCCGTAGCGGCGGGCGAGTTCGTCCTCGGCGGGCAGACGCGCCCCCGAACCGTACTCACCCGCCGCTATGGCGCTCCGCAGATCCCCGGCCACTTTCCGGTACAGCGGCGACGTGCTGGACACCCCGGCCCCCTCGGCCTCAACTGCCAACCAGTGAGCGGAGCAAGGAGAGATCCGCCTCCTCCAGACTAGCCAGCACCGTACGGCCGGCGGCGCTCGCCATCGGCTCAACCGACGGCACCGCGAGCACCGCGCAGCCCGCAGCCTCCGCCGACGCCACCCCCGTCGCGGTGTCCTCCACGGCGACACAGTGCGCGGGGTCCGCGCCGAGCGCCCGGGCCGCCGCCAGATACGGATCCGGCGCGGGCTTGGTGCGCTGGGTGTCCTCGGCCCCGAACACCGCGTCGAAACGGTGACCGTCGAGCGAGACCGCGACCTCGCGGACGATCGCGCTCGGCGACGCCGACACCAGAGCCGTCAAGACCCCGGCCTGCCTGAGCTCGCGCAGGAGCCGGAGCGCCCCCGGCCTCGGCTGCGCGCCGCCCGCCAGGCGCGCCGCGAAGTTTGCGCCCAGCTCCGCCGCGAGCCGCGCGCGCGGGACGCCGAGCCGGGTGCCCAGGAGCTCGGCCGTGTCCCGCACCGAGCGCCCGTACACCGAGCGGCGCTCCTCACCCGCCAGGACGTGCCCGCGTCGGGCGGCGGCCTCCTCGACCACCTCCACCCAGGTCTCCTCGGTGTCCACCAGGGTGCCGTCCATGTCGAACAGGACCGCCCGCAGCCCGCTCACGCCGCCTCACCCGCCATGAGTACGGGACGCGTGTGCGGGCGTACGGTCACGCGCGCGCCCACGCCGAAGGAACCGGCGGCGTGCGAGGGCAGATCGGCCTTGACCTCGGTACCGTCCGCCAGACGCACCGCGAGACGGGTGCTCGCGCCGTGGAAGGAGCCGGCGAGCACCGTGTCGGGGCCGCCCGCACGCACCTCAAGGGCCTCCGGGCGCAGCAGGAACACCGCCGCCGGCCCCTTGGCGGGCCCGCTCGGACCGTCGACCGGCAGGCGCACGCCGAGCACGTCGGCGCGGCCGTCGCCGATCAGCGTGCCCGGGACACGGTTCATCGTGCCGATGAAGGACGCCACGAACGCCGTCGCCGGACGGTCGTACAACTCCGCGGGGGCCGCGCACTGTTCGAGCCGGCCGCCGCGCATCACCGCGACCCGGTCGGCCATCGACAGAGCCTCCTCCTGGTCGTGGGTGACGAAGACGGTGGTGATGCCGAGCTCCAGCTGGAGCCGGCGGATCTCCTCGCGCAACTGGACCCGGACCTGGGCGTCGAGCGCCGAAAGCGGCTCGTCCAGGAGCAGCAGCCTCGGCTGGAGCGCCAGCGCGCGGGCCAGCGCCACCCGCTGCTGCTGGCCGCCGGACAGCTGGTGCGGGAACCGGCCGCCGTGCTCGGGCAGACCGACGAGCTCCAGCAACTGGGCGGCCCGCGCCCGGCGTTGGGGCGCCGCGACCTTGCGCATCCGCATGCCGAACGCGACGTTGTCGGCCGCGCTCAGGTGCGGGAAGAGGCTGTAGGACTGGAAGACCATCCCGGTGTCACGCCGGTTGGCCGGCACCGGCACGATGTCCTCGCCGTCCAGCAGCACCTCGCCCGCGTCGGGCCGCTCGAAACCCGCCAGGACCCGCAGGGCCGTGGTCTTGCCGCAGCCCGAGGGGCCGAGCAGCGCGAGGAGTTCCCCCGGCGCGACGTCCAGATCGAGCCCGTCCAGGGCCACGGCGGACCCGAAGACACGGCGCAGATTCCGGATGGTCAGGGCGGTGCCGGTACGCGATGGTGCGATGGTCGTCATGAGACGGCTTCCTTCCGACGAAACGCGGGAGATGCCCCGGCGCGGGCACCCCGGCCGCCCCGGGTGCGGGCGAGGCCGGTCAGGGCGAGCAGCACGCCCCAGGTGAGCAGCAGACTGAGCAGCGAGACCGCCACCGACAGCTGGGCGTCGGCGCCCGAGGCCTGCACGATCCACACCGCGAACGGCTGGAACCCGAGCAGCGAGGCCACCGTGAACTCGCCCAGCACCAGGGCGAGCGTCAGGAACGAGGCGTTGAGCAGCGCGGTCCGCAGATTGGGCAGCACGACCGTGAACAGGGCCCGGGGCCAGGACGCGCCCAGATCGCGGGCCGCCTCCACCAGGGTGCGCACCTCCACCGCCCGCAGCCCCGCGTCCAGCGAGCGGTACACGAACGGCAGCGCCATCACGACGTACGCGAAGACGAGCACCAGCGGGAACGACGGGTTCTGGATCGCGACGAACGTGTCGTACAGCGGGGTCGTGGCCAGCTGGTCGGGGCCCCACTTCAAGACGGTGCCCAGGCCCGCGACCAGCGCCACCGGCGGCACCACGAGCGGCAGCGTGCACACCACTTCGAGCACCGCCCGCAGCCGCGCCGAGCCGGAGAGCCGCACCGCGAGCGCGGCGGGCACCGTCAGGGCCAGCGCGAGCGCCACCGTGGCGAGCGCCAGCCCGAGCGACCTGAGCAGGGCCGGGGTGAAACCGTCGGCGCCGAAGATCCGCGTGTACGAGTCCAGGGTGAAGCCCCGCCCCGGCACGTCCACCGTGAACACCAGGGACGCCAGCAGCGGCACCGCGAAGTACAGCCCGGCGACGAGCAGGACCGCGCCGCGCCACGGGCGCACGGGATGGGTCAGGCGAGCCATCGGGCGCTCCTTCGTTGCAGGGGCAGATGCACGGCCATCACAAGCAGGGCGACGATCACCATGTCGAGGCTGAGTGCGAGCGCCACGTTCTCCTGGCCGACCAGGACGTTGCCGGAGAGTGCGTCGGCGATCTGCATGGTGACCAGCGGCACCGAGCTTCCCACCATGGATGCGGCCGTCGCGTACGCGGCGAAGGCGCTGCCGAACAGCAGCACGAAACCACCGAGCAGGGTGGGGAGCAGGACCGGGACACCGACGTGGCGCCAGTACTGCCAGGCGCCCGCCCCGTTGTTCAGGGCCGCCTCGCGCCACTGCGGGCGCAGCCCGTCCAGAGCCGGCGCCACGGTGAGCACCATCAGCGGGATGAGGAAGTACAGATAGGTCAGGGCCAGGCCCCAGAAGCTGTAGAGACTCCAGCCGTGATCGGACAGACCCAGTTCTGTGGTGAGGACGCCCGCGTTGCCGAGGGTGGCGACGAAGGCGAAGGCGAGCGGCACACCGCCGAAGTTGGCGAGCACCCCCGAAGCGGTGAGGACGGCCTCGCGCAGCGCCTTGGAGCGCGAGGTGACGACGGCCTGGGCGAGCAGCAGGCCGAGCACGGCGGCGATGGCGGCGGTGGTGGCCGCGAGCTTCACACTGCCGAGCAGGGCCGTCCGGTAGGCGCCCTGCGTGGACCGGCTCAGGTTGGCGAGCCCGTGACCGCCGTCGACGGACAGCGCGCCGTTCAGCACGGCGAGGGCCGGCAGGCCGAAGGCGAGCGCGACGAAGGCGAGCAGGGGGACGGCGGCGAGCCAGGCACGGGGGCGACGGGCAACCCGGCGCCCGGCCGACCGCTCAACTCCCTTAGCGGCGGCGGCCGTTGCTGTGGTGGCGAGAGTCATGGCGGCGCGGTCAGCCCGAGATCGCCTTGGCCCAGCCATGGGCCAGAACCGTCTTGGCCTTGGTGTTCTGTGCCTCGGTGGGGAAGGCGGGCGCGCCGGTGACCTGGGGGAGCTTGGCGGCGGCGCTCTTGTCCAGGGTGCCGTCCTTGTCCATGGCCGCCATCAGCGCGGGGCGGGCGTACCCCTTCAGCCACAGGTTCTGGCCCTCGGTGGAGTACAGGTACTCCTGCCACAGGCGGGCCGCCGCCGGGTGCGGGGCGTCCTTGTTGATGGCCTGCGCGTAGTACTGCGCGTACACGCCGTCGGAGGGGACCGACGTCTTCCAGTCCAGGCCCTTGCTCTTGAACTGGTCGGCGTAGCCCGCGTTGAGATAGTCCCAGTCGATGCTGATCGGGGTCTCGCCCTTCTCGACCGTGGCCGGGGTCGACTCCACCGGGTTGTAGCTGCCGGCCTTCTTCAGCTTGGTGAAGAAGTCGAGGCCCGGCTGGATGTCGTCGAGCGAGCCGCCACTGGCGAGGGAGGCCGCGTACACCCCGGCGAAGGCCGAACCGGACTTGGTGGGGTTGCCGTTGAGGGCGACCTGGCCCTTGTACTCGGGCTTGAGGAGATCGGCGAAGGTCGTCGGGCACACCTTGACGCGCCCCGCGTCGCAGCCGATCGAGACGTAGCCGCCGTAGTCGTTGAACCAGCGGCCCCGCGGGTCCTTCTGCGCGGCGGGGATCTTGTCGAACCCCTCGACCTTGTACGGGGCGGTCAGGCCCTGGTCGCCCGCGGACTGCGCGAAGGAGGAGCCGAGGTCGAGGACGTCGGGGGCGCGGCCCTGGCCCTTGCGGGTCTTGACGGCGTTGATCTCGTCCGCGCTGGTCCCGTCGGGGTTCTCCACGGACACCTTCACGCCGTACTTCTTCTCGAAACCGTCGATGAGCGCGCCGTAGTTGGCCCAGTCGCGCGGGATGGCGATCGCGTTGAGCGTGCCCTCCTTCTTGGCGGCGGCGATCAGCGCGGCCATGCCGCCGGCGTCCTTGGCCGAGGCGGCCGCGGCGATGTTCTCGCCGCCCTTGCCCGAATCGGCCGCGGCGGTCGAGGCCCCGGACTTGGCGCCGCAGGCTGCGAGGGCGAACGCGGAGGCGGCCAGGGTCATGGCGAGGCCTGCGGTGCGCATGCGAGGGGTGATCACGGGAGCTCCAAGTTGTACGGACAACTGTTGTACAGACAACTCCATTACGAGGGGGACGGGTGTCGCGTCGGTGAACGCGGGGAGACGGGGGCGATGCGGTTGGCGGGCGGATCCGGTCACCGGGTTTCGGCCACGCGCCGGTCCCGCGCCCCGGGTTCCGCGCCGGTCCCGCGCCCCTGGGTTCCGCACCCCGCTCGGGTTTACGTGTCGCACTCCAGAACCGTGCGGCACACCCCGCACCGCGCCCGAACCCGGCCGCGCGCGGCGGCCAGGCGGATCCGCTGGCAGCAGGTCGGGCACGGGAAGGAGACCCGCAGCCCGTCCGGGCCGGATTCGAAGGAGTAGGGGGACGAGGGGGAGTGGGGGGAGTGGAGTGAGGTGGCATCGGCCCGGACGCCGCCGCCGTGCTCCTGGGCGTCCCGCCGGTCCTTCGCGTAGCGCCGCCGTCCCGCCCAGCCCGCCGCGGCGAGCGGAGGCCGCTGCCCGTCACGGCGGGCCAGGGCGGCGCCGGCCGTGTACGCGGGGTGGGCCTGGGGGCTGGTGAACCAGGGGGAGGGGTCCTCGCCGAACAGCGCGGCCCGCTTGGCCAGGACGTACCCGAACTCCTCGGGCGTCAGATAGCCCAGCTTCTGGCTGGACAGCGCGTCCTCGCGGAACGCGTCGAGCAGCAGCCAGCCCGCGCCCAGATAGGTGGTCGCGGTGTCGGTCAGGATCTCGTTGTCGCGGGTGCCGGGGAAGGAGAGGCCGAGGCGGTGGAGCAGCACGTGGGTGATCTCGTGCGCGAGGGCCGCGCCGATGTCCCTGCGGTGGGTACGGAAGCGGTCGTTCAGCTCGATGAAGTACTCGGGCCCCGAGGTCAGTTCGACGCCGGCCGCGTGGCGCATCTCGCGGAAGCCGACGATCATCCGGGCGTCGGGCAGCCGCAGGTGCTGGACCAGGGCGCGGGCCACGCGCTGGGCGCCCAGGTGCAGGTCGTCGTGGTCGGCGAAGGCGACGTCGGCGGGCAGGACGCTGGTGGCGTACGCGTGGAGTGCGTCGGGGGGCAGGCGGCGGTGCAGGGCAGTGAGGGCGGTGCGGATGGTTTCGAGGTGCGGGTACCCACGCGCGACCGGCGCCATTCCCATGCCTCGGCCCCCCGTCCCAACCCCCTCCACCCTAACCACCCCGGGGCATGCGGGCCAGCGCCAGCCCTGCCCAGGGGCGCGGGGAACCGCGCGCCCAGCCATGCACGGTCCGCAGCCGGGGCCCCGGGGGCTCCGCCCCCGACCCCGTTCGGCCTGAACGGCCTCGTCCTCAAACGCCGGACGGGCTGGGTGTGCCCACGCGGGCCCGCACGAGCCCTGCCAGGGGCGGACGGGCTGAGGATGCGCATGTGGGCCGCCCCCGGCCCCGCCAGGGGAGCGGGGAACTGCGCGAGAAGCGACCACGGCCCGCAGCCGGGGCCCCTGGGGCTCCGCCCCAGACCCCGTTCGCGCCTGAAGGGCGCTCGTCCTCAATCGCCGGACGGGCTGGGTGTGCCCACGCGGGCCCGCACGAGCCCTGCCAGGGGCGGACGGGCTGAGGATGCGCATGTGGGCCGCCCCCAGCCCCGCCAGGGGCGCGGGGAACTGCGCGAGGAGCGCCCACGGTCCGCAGCCGGGGCTCATGGGGCTCCGCCCCAGAGGCCGGACGGGCTCAGGTTGCCGATGTAGGCCAGCGCAAAACCCGCCAGGGGCGCGGGGAACTGCGCGACCAGCCCAGCACGGCCCGCGGGCGACCAGCGTCTTTCGGGGCGGGCCGGGCCGGGCCGGGCCGGGGCCGGGTCAGGGGGCCAGGGTTGGGGCGGTGGCGTCCTGCGCGCCCGTGAGCTCAAGCACCCACACCTCATTCACCCCCACCCCCAGCACTGCCCCCGGCACATACAGTCCCCCCTGCGGCCCGACCCCCCAATACCGGCCCAGACAGAACCCGTTCACCCACACGAACCCCCGCCCCCACCCCGGCAACCGCAGCCACGCGAACGACGCCCCGCCCACCCCGTCCGGCAGCAGCAGAACACCGCGATGCAACCCGGCACACCCCCACCCGCCCCGGGACCCCGGCCCGGACCCCGGGCCGAACGGGACCTTCGACACCGCCCCCGGGACGGAGAACGCGTCGAGCCGCAACCCCCGCGCCCGCACCCCGTGCAGATACTGCCGCTCATGCAGCACCCCACCCGTGATCCCCTTCGTCTCCCCGCCACGCGGCCCGTAGTTGACCCGGCCGAGCGACTCCACCCACAGCTCGACGGCCGCACCGCCCGGCACGGGGTCCGCGAGCGTCGCGTCCTCGGCGTCCAGGACACCCGCGCGCACCCCGTCGACGTACACCGTCGCCACATCACGCAGCCCCAGCACCCCCAGCGGATACGGCTGCCGGGGCCCGGGCACGTCCAGGCGGTAGCGGACCAGACCCCGGTCGACGTCAAGCTCCTCGAACGTGGGCGGCACCGGCGACTCGCTCTCCTCGCCGCCCAAGGTGTCCATGACGTCCCCGAGCGACGCCCAGCCCTCCCACCGCGCCGCGAACGTCCCCTCCAACGGCACTGGTTCCGGCGGGAGTTGAGGCATTGGACCGCCGTCGTCCCGGTAGCGCGCCAGCACCTCGCGCAGGCGCCAGAACTTCTCGGTGGGCCGCCCCGCCTCGTCGATGGGCGCGTCGTAGTCGTACGACGTCACCGTCGCCTCCAGCGCCCCGGTGTGCAGCTCCCCGGCCCGGTTCGCCCCCGACCAGCCGGCGAAATTGGTCCCGCCGTGCGCCATGTAGAGGTTGACGGACGCCCCGCACGCAAGGATCTCGCTCAGCGTCGCCGCCGCGTCGGCCGCGTCCCGCACCATGTGCTCCGCGCCCCAGTGGTCGAACCAGCCGCACCAGAACTCCATGCACATCAACGGCCCCGACGGCCGGTGCCTGCGCAGCACGTCGAAGCCCTGGCGCGCCGCGCTGCCGAAGTTCACCGTCGCGAGCACCCCGGGCAGCGAACCCCCCGTCAGCATGTGGTCCTCGGGCCCGTCCGATGTGAACAGCGGCACCGTGATCCCGCAGTCGCGCAGCAGATCGGCCAGGTGAAGCAGATACCCCCGGTCGCTGCCGTAACTGCCGTACTCGTTCTCCACCTGCACCATCAGCACCGGACCGCCCCGATCGACTCCCCGCTCGGCGACCTGGGGGAGCAGCGTGTGGAACCACCGGTTCACATGGACCAGATACTCCGGGTCGTCGGTGCGCGCCCGCCGCCCGAGCCGCCCCGTCAGCCAGTGCGGCAGCCCCCCGTTCTCCCACTCGGCGCAGATGTAGGGCCCCGGCCGCACGATCGCCCACAGCCCCGCGTCCCGCGCCGCGTCCAGGAACCGGCCGAGCGCCCCCACGTCCCGGTACCGGCCGAGGAAGGGCTCGTGCAGATTCCACGGCACGTACGTCTCGACGCAGTTCAGGCCCATCGCCCGCAGCATCGCGAGCCGGTGCCCCCACTGCGACTCGTGCACCCGGAAGTAGTGCAGCGCCCCCGACAGGAGCCGCACCGGCCGCCCGTCGAGCAGAAAGTCCTCGTTTCCCACCGCGAAGTCGGCCACCGGCCAGCCCGCCCCTCTCGCTCTGTTCCCACCCGGCCGCCGTACGGGCCGCCGCGCCACCTCACCTGGCCCGGTCACCGAGACCCGGTCACCGGGGCGCCCGGTCACCGGGACCCGGTTGTCGCGCCCGCCCACTCTTGCCCCTGGCGCGGCAGGGGTCCATGGACAAAGATCGGCGCTGTTTGGACGCAGGGGGGACCGGCAGAGAGCGGAAAGCGGATGTATCACACCTGGATGCGGTATTTCACCCCGAGTCCGGCTCACCACCGGCTCGGCCTTGTCTGCCTCGGCGTGGGACTGCAACACGGCGCCCTGCCCACCGTCGGGCCCCGCACCCTCGACCACCACGTCGCCGTCGTCATCGGCGCGGGCAGCGGCTGGTTCCGCGGCGCCGACGGCCGCCGGCTGCCCGTCACCGCGCCCGCCCTGATCTGGCTCACCCCGGGCGTACCCCACCACTACGGGCCCGACCCGGCCACCGGCTGGGACGAGTCCTTCGTCGACTTCACCGGGCCCGCCACCACCACCTACACCGAACTCGGCTACATCGACCCCGACCGGCCCGTCGTCCCGCTCAGCGACACCGCCGCCGCCCGCGCCGCCGTCGGCCGCATCGCCAGGGCCGCCCGGCACGGCAACCCGCTCCTGGAGGTCGAGACCGCCGCCGCCGTCCACGAACTGCTCGTCGCCCTGCGCCGCGCCCGCGCCGACGTCGCCCCCGACGGCGACCCGGTCCTGCAGGCCCTGGCCCGCGACGCCTTCGAGTCCCTGTCGGTCGCCGCCCACGCCGCCCGGCACGGCATGACCCCCGCCGAACTGCGCGGCGCGGTCCGCAGAGCCGCCGGGTGCAGCCCCAAGGACTACCTCCTCGGCATCCGCCTCGGCCGCGCCAAGGAACTCCTGGCCGCCACCGAACTGCCCGTCGCCGCCGTCGCCCGCCGCGTCGGCTACGACGACCCCGCCTACTTCTCCCGCCTGTTCACCCGCCGGGTCGGCATCGCGCCCGTACGCTTCCGTGAGCAGCAGAGCCGGGCCGTCCCCGGCGGCTGGAGCAGCCGGATCCCGGATCCTGAACACCCGCCGACGATCGCGGGCCACGCCACGTAAGCTCGCTGACCATGACCACGATCGACCCCGCCGTGCGGGCAGAGCTGTCCCGGCTGCGCGACAGCATCGACAACATCGACGCCGCCGTCGTGCACATGCTGGCCGAGCGCTTCAAATGCACCCAGCAGGTCGGCCACCTCAAGGCCGAGCACCGTCTTCCCCCGGCCGACCCTACGCGCGAAGCCGAACAGATCGCCCGCCTGCGCCGCCTCGCCGAAAGCGCCAAACTCGACCCGGCGTTCGCGGAAAAACTGCTCAATTTCATCATCGCCGAGGTCATCCGCCACCACGAGACGATCGCCAACTCCAGCTGAGGGCACCGCGTCGCACGCCAAAGGCCGGGCCCGCCGGCCCGGCCCACCCCTCCTTCATACGAGCGAACCGAAGCCCACCCAGCGGCCGCGCCGCACCCTCGCCGCTAGCGTGGAAGCATGACCACCAGAGTCCCCATTCGCCGGCTCCAGCAGGACGCGAGCGAACTCATCGAGCGCGTCGCCGCCGGCGAACGAGTCGAGATCACGC
This sequence comes from Streptomyces sp. NPDC006711, assembly GCF_042869775.1. Lineage (NCBI taxonomy): Bacteria > Bacillati > Actinomycetota > Actinomycetes > Kitasatosporales > Streptomycetaceae > Streptomyces > Streptomyces sp. NPDC006711. Next base: position 226,427 of record NZ_JBIAGO010000007.1, on the reverse strand, counting down.
GCAACGGCCGGCTCGTCGCGGTCCTCGGCCCGCCGGACCCGGAACAACGGGTCATGGAAGACCTCGAACGCACCGGCACCGTGGACCCCGACAACGCGGCTTCAGCGCGCGGCCTCGCCGACTGGCAACCCCTGCCCGCCCGCCCCGGCCAGCACATCCCACTCTCCGAAGTGCTGCGCTCCCTGTGCGAGGCCGCGCCGAACACCCCGAACAGGCACTGACCGCCTTCGTCACGTACGACAAGCGACTCGCGACGGCCGCCGCCGAACGGGACCTCCCCGTCCGGTCTCCCGGCGCCTGACGGCCGCGACGCCGCGCCCCCGGCCCCACCGGCACGGGCCAGCCGCCCGCACACGGGACCCCGAGCGGGCCGCCCCCGCCCGCACACCGGACCCCAAGCCCCGCCGCGGCCCGGGCACACCTTGCACGCCCCCGGCCCGGGCCCGCACACACCCTGGCCGCCCCCGCCCCGGCCCGCGCACACCCTGTGCGCCCCGCCCGCACACCGGACCCCAAGCCCCGCCGCAGCCCGGCCGCACTATGCACGCCCCCGCCCCCGGCCCGCGCACACCCTGCCGCCCCCGCCGCAGCCCGGGCACACCTTGCACGCCCCCGGCCCGGGCCCGCGCACACCCTGGCCACCCCCGCCCCGGCTGCCCCGCCCCCGCCCGCCCACACCCTGGGCGCCCCCGCCCCCATCGGGCAGCATGGCCCCATGCCCGTACTGACGCGCGACGAAGCGCAGACCCGAGCCCACTTCCTCGACGTACAGCGTTACGCGATCGAACTCGACCTGACCACCGGCGGCGAGGACACCTTCACCTCCCACACCGCCATCCACTTCACCACCCGCCGCGCGGGGGACACCTTCGTCGAGGTCAGGTGCGCCACCTTGCGCTCGGTCACCCTCGACGGCACCCCGCTCGACCCCGAAACCCTCCTCGACAACCGGCTCCCGCTCACCGCCCTCACCGAGGGCCCCCACGAGCTGCGCGTCGACGCCGTCATGCGCTACTCCCGCACCGGCGAGGGACTGCACCGCTTCACCGACCCCGCCGACGGCGAGACCTACGTCTACACCCAGCTCTTCATGGACGACGTCCAGCGCGTCTTCGCCGCCTTCGACCAGCCCGACCTCAAAGCCGCCTTCGACCTCACCGTCACCGCCCCCGACACCTGGACGGTCCTAGCCAACGGCATCACCACGCGCCACGACGACGGTCGCTGGAGGGCCGCCACCACCCCCCTCATCTCCACCTACCTCCTCGCCGTCGCCGCAGGCCCCTGGCACTCGGTGACCACCGAACACGCCGGCCTCCCCTTCGGCCTGCACTGCCGCCGCTCGCTCGCCCCCCACCTCGACGCCGACGCCGACGAACTCTTCGAGATCACCCGGCAGTGCTTCGACCGCTACCACGAGAAGTTCGACGAGCCCTACCCCTTCGACTCCTACGATCAGGCGTTCGTCCCCGAATTCAACGCCGGCGCCATGGAGAACCCGGGCCTGGTCACCTTCCGCGACGCATTCGTCCACCGCTCGGCCGTCACCGACACCCAGCGCCAGACCCGCGCGATGGTCGTCGCCCACGAGATGGCCCACATGTGGTTCGGCGACCTCGTCACCCTCCAGTGGTGGGACGACATCTGGCTGAACGAGTCCTTCGCCGAGTACATGGGCTACCAGACCCTCACCGAAGCCACCCGCTTCACCGACACCTGGGTCGACTTCGCCATCGCCCGCAAGGCCTGGGGCTACGACGCCGACCAGCGCCCCTCCACCCACCCCGTCGCCCCCGCGCCCGAAGCCGTCCCCGACACCGCGTCCGCGCTGCTCAACTTCGACGGCATCTCCTACGCCAAAGGCGCCTCCGCACTGCGCCAACTCGTGGCCTGGCTCGGCGAGAAGGACTTCCTCGCGGGCATCAACACCCACTTCGCCCGCCACAAGTTCGCCAACGCCACCCTCGCCGACTTCATCGACTCCCTCGCCGGCGCCACCGACCGCGACGTCCACACCTGGGCACAGCAGTGGCTCTCCACCACCGGCGCCGACACCCTCACCCCCACCGTCGCCGAACACGACGGACAGTGGCACCTCACCGTCACCCGCCAAGGACAACGCCCCCACCGCCTCACCGTCGGCGCCTACGACCGCGACCCCCTCGACGGCCGTACCCTCGTCCCGCGCGACCGGTTCGACATCGATGTCCCGCACACCGCCCCCCTCACCCGGCCCGGCCCGCGCCCCGCCCTGATCGTCCTCAACGACCAGGACCTCACCTACGCCAAGGTCCGCCTCGACGAAACCTCCACCGAAGCCGCCCTGCGCTCCCTGTCCGGCGTCCCCGACGCCCTCACCCGCGCCGTCCTGTGGAACACCCTGCGCGACATGGTCCGCGACGGCGAACTCGCACCCACCGACTACCTGGAAACCGCCCGCGCCCACCTCTGCGAAGAGAGCGACCTGGCCGTCGTCGAAGGCGTCCTCGCCTTCGCCGCCACCCATATCGGCGACCGCTACCTCACCCCCGCCGAGCGCCCGGCCGCGCTCGGCCTGCTCAGCGACCTCACCCGCGACCTGATCCGCCGCACCGAGGACGCCACCCACCCCGGCCTGCGCCTCATCGCCGTACGCCACTTCATCGACGCCGCCACCCAGCCCGACACCCTGCGCGCCTGGCTCCAGGACGGCCATGTCCCCGGCGGCCCCGAACTCGACCCCGAACTGCGCTGGCGCATCCTCACGCGCCTGGCCGTACTGGGCGCGAGCGACCCGGCGGAGATCGCCGCCCACCTCGCCGGCGACCCCAGCGCCACCGGAGAGGAAGGCGCCGCCCGCTGCCGCGCCGCGCTGCCCACCCCCGCCGCCAAGGAAGCCGCCTGGAACGCCCTGTTCCACAGCGACACCCTGTCCAACTACCTCTTCACCGCCACCGCGCAAGGCTTCTGGCAGCCCGAACAGGCGGACCTCCTCGCTCCCTACGTCGCCCGCTACTACGAGGACGCCGTGCCCTTCGCCGCCCGCCGGGGCCCCGCCATGGCCAAGGCCGCGGGCCGGTACGCCTTCCCCATGTCCGCCGTCGAACAGGAGAACCTGCGCCTGGGCGAGGCCTGCCTGACCCGCGCCGACCTCACACCCGCCCTGCGCCGCGGCCTCACCGACCAGCTCGACGACCTGCGCCGAGCCCTGCGCGTACGCGGCTGACACAAGGACCCACAAGGGGCGGGCCGCGACCACCAAGGGGCGGGCGGCGACCCGCCATACCAGCAACCACCCGCCCCAACTCGCCCCCACCGCAAGGCAGTACCACTTTCGGGTTGAGATCGTTGTGCACAGCGGCTCCACCGGCCCCCACGGGACCACGCTGGTGAAGTCGCTGCCCGCACCCCCGAAGGAACCCGATGCACAGCCCGCCGCTCGCCGGAGGCGCCGCAGGACCCGCCGCGCTGCGCCCCCTCCTCGACGTCGTACTCGACGCCCTGCACCAGGGGGCGAAGACCCGGGGCGGCCCGCTGCCCAAGGGCGGCCCCGACGCCGTCGCCCAGCGCGTCCACGCCGCCACCCACGACGTCCTGCCCGCCCGGGGCACCGGCGCCGAAGAAGCCCTCACCACCCTCGTACGCGCCCTGGCCGAAGGCTCCGCCGACCCCGCCGAACCCCTGTGCGCCGCCCACCTCCACACCCCGCCGCTCGCCCTCGCAGCGGCCGCCGACCTCGCCGCGTCCGCCCTCAACCCCTCCCTGGACTCCTGGGACCAGGCCCCCGCCGCCTCGGCGCTCGAAGCCCGCCTCACCCGGGCCCTCGCCCAGGAGATCTGGCCCCACGGCGACGCCCTCATCACCACCGGCGGCACCGAATCCAACCAGCTCGCCCTGCTCCTCGCCCGCGAACACCACGGCCCCGTCCAGATCGTGTGCGGCGCCCACACCCACCACTCCATCCACCGCGCCGCCTGGCTCCTCGGCCTGCCCCGCCCCGTCACCGTGCCCGCCCCCGCCGGCACCACCGACCTCGCCGCACTCGACGTCGCCCTCACCCGCCTGCGCCACCCCGCGCTCGTCGTCGCCACCGCCGGCACCACCGACACCGGCGCCATCGACCACCTCGGCGCCATCGCCGACCTGTGCGCCCGCCACCACGCCCGCCTCCACGTCGACGCCGCTTACGGCGGGCCCCTCCTGTTCAGCGAACGCCACCGCCCCAAGCTCACCGGCCTCCACCACGCCGACACCGTCACCCTCGACCTGCACAAACTCGGCTGGCAACCCGTGGCCGCAGGCGTCGTCGCCGTCGCCGACCCCGCCCACCTCACCCCCCTCGCCCACACCGCCGACTACCTCAACGCCGACGACGACACCCACCACGGCCTGCCCGACCTCCTCGGCCGCTCCCCGCGCACCACCCGCCGTCCCGACGCCCTCAAAATCGCCGTCACCCTGCGCGCCCTGGGCCGCGACGGCCTCGGGGACCTCATCGACCGCGTCTGCGACCACGCCGTACACCTGGCCCAACTCGTCGAAGAACACTCGGAGTTGGAGCTCTACGAGCACCCCACCATCTCCACCGTCCTGTTCCGCCCCCGCGGCGCCACCGACTCCGCCGTCGCCGGCATCCGCCGCACCCTGCTCACCCGCGGCGCCGCCGTCCTCGGCCGCGCCCACGCCGACGGCCGCCTCTGGCTCAAAGCCACCCTCCTCAACCCCCACCTCACCCCCCACGACCTGGACACCCTGCTCGCCGCCACCCTGAGCGCCCGCACCGCCCCCGTCCCGGCCGCCCCCGGCGAGGCCCCAGCCGCTCCACCCCTCGCCACCACACCCCCCACGGAAGGCACCCCCCGATGACGCCCCAACCGAAACCCGAACCCGAACCCCAGCCCCAACAGCAACCAGAACACCCAGAACAACCCGAACAACCCGGACAACCCCGCGACCTCGTCGGCATCGGCATCGGCCCCTGCAACCTCTCCCTCGCCGCCCTCGCCCACGGCGTACCCGGCGGGCTCCGCGCCGCCTTCTACGAACAGCGCCCCGCCTTCCACTGGCACCCCGGCCTGCTCATCGAAGGCACCACCCTCCAAGTCCCCTTCCTCGCCGACCTCGTCACCCTCGCCGACCCCGCGAGCCCCTGGAGCTTCCTCAACTACCTCAGGCGCCGAGGACGCCTCTTCCCGTTCTACTTCGCCGAGAAGTTCCACATCCAGCGCACCGAATACGACGCCTACTGCCGCTGGGTCAGCGAAAACCTCCCCGAGCTCCACTTCTCCCACCAGGTCGACGCCGTCCGCTGGAACGCCGAACGCGCCCTGTTCGAAATCGACTACACCCACCTCGACGCCAACGGCGAAGCCCAGGCACTCGGCCGCGCCCACGCCCGCCACCTCGCCCTCGGCGTCGGCACCCAGCCCCACGTACCCGAACCCCTCCAACCCCTCGTCGACGCCCCCACCGTCCCCGTCCTGCACTCCGCCGACTACCTCGACCACCGCGAACGCCTGCTCGCCGCGGGCCACGTCACCGTCATCGGCTCCGGCCAGTCGGGCGCCGAAGTCTTCCTCGACCTGCTGCGCCACCGCCCCCAGGGCGCCGAAAAACTCACCTGGCTCACCCGCACCGAAGCGTTCGCCCCCATGGAGTACTCCAAACTGGGCCTGGAACACTTCACCCCCGACTACACCCACTACTTCCACGCCCTGCCCGAAGCCGTACGCGACCAGCTCCTGCCCCGCCAATGGCAGCTCCACAAGGGCATCGACGCCGACACCATGGCCGCCATCCACGACGAGCTCTACCGCCGCACCCAGCACGGCGGCTGGCCCGACCTCACCATGACCCCCGGCGTGACCGTACGCACCGCCGGACGCGTCGCCACCACCAAGGTCGAGCTCCACCTCGAACACACCCAGCAAGCCACCCGCTCCCGCCTCACCACCGACGCCGTCGTCCTCGCCACCGGCTACCGCGAACGCCCCCTCGGCCGCCTGCTCGCCGGACTCGACCCCTACATGCGCTACGACAGCTCCCAACGCCCGCGCGTGGCAGCCGACTTCACCCTCGTCCTCGACCCCTCCGTCGCCGGACGCGTCTACGTCCAGAACGCCGAAGCGCACACCCACGGCGTCGGCGCACCCGACCTCGGCCTCGCCGCCTGGCGCAGCGCCACCATCCTCAACTCCCTCACCGGCGCCGAGCCCTACCCCCTGCCGGCGCGCACCGCCTTCACCACCTTCGGCCTGGAACACACCAACCAGGCCCGCCCGGCGCGCCGGCCGGGGGGCCTGGTCCCCCTCGTCGAACAGAGGTGACGTTTCGCCTGGCCGGCGGCTCAGAACACCGGCACACCGTTCTGCGTCAGCTTCCAGTCCACCGAAGCGAACTCCGCCTGATCGATGACACCCTTCGCCTTCACCCACGCGATCATCGTGTTACGGATCTCGTCGGAGTTCGCCCACAGCTGCTTGGCGGTAGCCACCCCGGGGAAGTTGCCGCCACCATTGGCCCGGTAGTTGTTCACCGCGAGAACGAACTGCGCCGCGTCATCCAGCGGCTTCCCGCCGAACATCACCTTCGACACGCGCGAGCCCGCCGGCTTGGCGATGTCCACCTCGTAGGACACACCGCTCACCACGTCATAGTTGTAATCCGGTGTGCTGTTCGCGTTGGTGATCTTCGCCGGGTCCACCGCGCCCGTCGTCTGCACGTAATAGTTCGCCGAGAACTCCAGGTACGCCTTGACCTGAGCACCCGTCAGAAATCGTGCCTCCAGGGTGTTCTCGTACACATACAGACCCGCGACGTCCTTGATCGTCACCTTGCCCGCAGGGATGACGGCCGTCCGGGAGAAACACGCCGCCTGCGACAGCACCGGCAGCGCGGCGTACGCCGTCGACGCGAGCGCCGCCTTCACCGTCTCCGCCTGGATGTGGTTGATCAGATCGATGATCGGCACATCCTTGAACGGCGCCTGGTCCGAACGCATCTCCGCCGCGTTGGTGCCCACCACCTGGTTCACATACGCCACGACCTTGTCGTGCTCCGCCTTCACCAGACGCCTCACCACCGGGTCCTCGGCCACCGTGTTGGCGTTGCGCACGCCCGCCGTCACCGACGTCACATGCCAGCGGCCCCGCGAGAACTCCAGCGCGAAGTCGAAGACGCTCAGCCGCATGCCCCACATGTACGGCTCGGACAGCACCACGGACTTGCCGGTCTCCTTGTTGACCACCGTCCGCGACGCCACCTCCTTGTGGGTGTGACCCACCAAAATCGCGTCGATCCCCGGCACCTGCTCCGCCACCAGCGAGGAGGCGTTCTCCGGATAGGGCAGCGCGTCCCCGTACGACGTGGAACCGTCAAGGCCCGAGTGATCCGTGCAGATCACCACGTCACAGCCCAGCGCCCGCAGCTTCGGCACATAGATCTTCGCCTGCTCCACCAGACCGGGGAACGTCATCTTCCCCTGCACGTTCGCCTTGTCCCAGATCGCGATCCCGGGGTTGGTGAGCCCGAGGATGCCCACCTTCACATCCGGCCCGTGCGGCACCTTGAGCCGCCGCACCGTGTACGGAGGGAACGCCGGCTTCAGCGTCTTCGCGTCCAGCGCGTTGGCGCCGAGGAGAGGGAAGTCGAGCTGGTCCTGGAAGGCGCGCAGGGTCGGAATGCCGTAGTTGAACTCGTGGTTGCCGAGCGCCGCGGCGTCATAGCCCATCCGGTTCATCGCGAGCGCCATCGGGTGCTTGGGGCCCCGCTTGCCGGGCGAGCCCGTGATCGGCTCGACCCGCGCGTAGTAGTACGACAGCTGCGTGCCCTGGATGATGTCACCCGCGTCGATCAGCAGCGTGTTGTGCCGGCCCTTCTCCTCGCGGACCTGCTCCACCAGCGTCGCTATCTTCGCCAGACCGACGTCGTTGTGCGCCGCGTCGTCGTACTCCTTGTCCGTGAAGTAGTCCCAGTTGAAGACGTGGCCGTGCAGATCCGTCGTGCCCATCACCGAGAACGCGTACCGCTTCGGCTCACGCCCGTGCCCATGGCCCAGCTCCTCGTGGCGGCCCTCGGCCTCGGCGGGCGCGGCGATCCCCCCGGCCACGGCCACCCCGGCGCCGGCGGCGGCCGTGGTGCCAAGGAACGTCCTGCGGTTCAGCGGCATGCTCTCTCCCTGAAGTCGTGTGACGCGCGTAGAAGTTGAGCGGACGCCGACGCGCGTAGACCCACGGATTCTGACGCACAACCACCGCCCGCGACACCCCCGGCAGGTTGCGATCTGATGACCGGCCCCTGACGAGACACCCACCACCAAAAAACCGGGCACGGTGCCACAGTGGACCCATGACCGACACCCAGCCCTACGGAACCCCCGACCAGCCACGGCTCGCCGTCACCGGCGAAGCCCACCTCGAAGTCGACCCCGAACTCGCCGGCATCGCCATCACCATCGTCACCCGAGGAACCGACCGCCGCGCCACCCTCGACGACCTCACCCGACGCAACGCCCACGTCATCGACCTCATCAAGTCCTACGGCCCGGCCGTCGAAGCACTCGAAACCGGCGCCCTCACCCTCACCCCCCAACTCTCCCGGCACGGCCGGGGCGAACGCGTCCGCACCTACCACGCCACCGTCCGCGTCACCACCGAACTCACCGACTTCACCGCGCTCGGCGAACTCACCACCCGCCTCGCCGACCTCGAACTCACCCGGGTCGAGGGCCCCTGGTGGTCCCTGCGCCCCGACTCACCCGCCTACGGCGACGTACGCCGCCGCGCCGTCCAGCAAGCCGTCGCACGTGCCCGCGAATACGCCGACGCCCTCGGCACCACCCTCGCCGCCCTGGTCGAACTCTCCGACCCCGGCGCCGACAGCCCCGCCCCCGGCTACGGCGGCCCCGCCGGCGGCGGCATGGCCTTCCGCGCGGCCGCCCCCGCGGCCGCCGAACCCGCCGCCGCCCTCGACCTCGAACCCCAACGCCAGTGTGTCCGCGCCCGCGTCAACGCCCGCTTCATCATGGCCCCGCCCACCCTGTAGCACCCGTACGCACCCTGCACGCGCCCCCTGCGCACCCCCGCCGCGCGAACCCCACCGGGCGCCCCGACCCGCTCATCGGAGCGCCCCCGCGCACACGTCAACCCTTGTCAACCACCCTTCACACAAAGGTCGTTGAGCAGTAACCCCGGACGAAATACCTACCCATGGGTAAGCCCCTAGGCTCGCACCATGCGCCGAGCCAAAATCGTCTGCACCCTAGGGCCAGCCACCGACACATACGACCAGATCAAAACCCTGGTCGAAGCCGGAATGGACGTGGCCCGCTTCAACCTCAGCCACGGCACCTACGCCGAACACGAAGCGCGCTACCGCCACGTCCGCGACGCCGCCGAGGAAACCGGCCGCAGCGTCGGCGTCCTCGCCGACCTTCAAGGCCCGAAGATCCGCCTCGGACAATTCCGCGAAGGCCCCGTACTCCTTGAACGCGGCGACGAGTTCACCATCACCACCGAACCGCGCACACCCGGCGACCGCCACCTGTGCGCCACCACCTACGCGGGCCTGGCAGGCGACGTCACCACCGGCGAACGCATCCTCGTCGACGACGGCAAAGTCGCCCTCCAGGTCACCGCCGTCGACGGACCCCGCGTCCACACCCTCGTCATCGAGGGCGGCATGGTCTCCGACCACAAGGGCCTCAACCTGCCCGGAGTGGCCGTCTCCGTCCCCGCCCTGTCCGACAAGGACGAGGAAGACCTGCGCTGGGCCCTGCGCACCGGAGCCGACATCATCGCCCTGTCCTTCGTCCGCAGCGGCCACGACATCACCGACGTCCACCGCATCATGGACGAAGAAGGCCGGCGCCTGCCCGTCATCGCCAAAATCGAAAAGCCCCAGGCCGTCGACAACATCGACGACATCGTGGCCGCTTTCGACGGCATCATGATCGCGCGCGGCGACCTCGGCGTCGAAATGCCCCTGGAACTCGTGCCCATCGTGCAAAAGCGCGCCATCAAACTGGCCAAGCGCAACGCCAAACCCGTCATCGTCGCCACCCAGATGCTCGACTCGATGATCGACAACTCCCGCCCCACCCGCGCCGAAGCGAGCGACGTCGCCAACGCGGTCATCGACGGCACCGACGCGGTGATGCTCTCCGGCGAGACCAGCATCGGCAAACACCCCGTCGAAACGGTCAAGACGATGAGCCGCATCGTCGAAGCGGCCGAGGAAGACGTCCTCGCCAAGGGCCTGCCACCCCTCACCGACCGCAACAAGCCCCGCACCCAGGGCGGCGCGGTGGCCCGGGCGGCCGCCGAAATGGGCGACTTCCTCGGCGCCAAATTCCTCGTCGCCTTCACCCAGTCCGGCGACACGGTCAAACGCCTGTCCCGCTACCGCTCCCCGATCCCCCTCCTGGCCTTCACCCCCGTCCCCGCCACCCGCTCCCAGCTCAACCTCACGTGGGGTGTGGAGACGTTCCTCGGCCCGCACGTCGAATCCACCGACGAGATGGTGGCGCAGGTCGACGAGATGCTCCTCAAGGTCGGCCGCTGCCAGAAGGGCGACGTGGTGGTCATCACCGCCGGCTCCCCACCCGGCGTCCCCGGCTCGACCAACCTGGTCCGAGTCCACCACATCGGCGAGGACGACAGCCCCAAGTAGCCCGGGGCCGTGGCCCCTTGCCGTACCCCTCGCGGGGGGCCGCCCCGCCGTGCGTCAGTACTTGGGGCCTATGTGCTGGTCCATGAGGGCGACGGAGTTCCGCTTGGCGACGGATATGTTCTGCACCGCTCGACTCTGGTTGGACGGCCGCCACTCCACGCCGACGCTGTCGAGCGACGCCGTGAAGAGCCCGAGAATGTCGGCGGAGGCGTTGGAAAAGAAGTATCTGGCGTACTCGTATCGTTTTCGCTCGCCGTCGATGGTCTTCTCGGTCCAGTTGATGATGCGACAGCCATCGGAGTGGATCAAGCCCCGTATGAACGGCCAAGGAGACTCATCGACGACTTGCTGCTGCCACTCCGCGAGCACAATTTTTCGCTGGTGCTTCTTGCCCGGTCTGTGTTGAGGGAACAGACACGGCAGGTGTTTGAAGTACACCTTGATGTTGTGAGCGCCCTTTGCGCGTACGCGGCAGGTGGCGTTGTGCGGGAAGACCGCACGCATGGCGTATTCGGCCTCCGTCTGAATGCCCGGCCATGCGTCGTCCAGCGTGACGATGAAGCTGAGAACGCGGTGCCCCGCATAGTGGCTGATGTGTCCGTCGCCAAGGTAGAGCCCCAGCAAGTAGGCGTAGGCGGGCCTGTCCAGTGGCCTTTTGTCGCACAACGGACAGAGCAAGGAGGCCCGAACAGATACCGGTTCGCCCCGCTTCACGCGGTCGACGTGCTTCCAGTAGCTGACCGTGCCGAGCGGGACTGCGAGCCGCCGTGCCACATCTGCGTTCTTGGCTCCGTTGCGAAGCATGGTGAGCGCGGTCTGTCGCATCTGAGTGCCATGAAAGGTCATGTGGCTACCCTGAGTGGCTGGCCATTGCACCGCGTAGCGAAAAGCAGAGGTCCACGCGAACGTGATCCTCCGCTTTCCGAGATCCGGCCTTCGAAACGAAGGAAAAGTGCCCCGGGTGGGACTCGAACCCACACTGTATGCTGTTTGAGAGCATCGCCTGCTGCCGATTGGGCTACCGGGGCCCATTGGATCGAAGGTTTGCCTCGACCCGCTTGGCGACCACCATACCGCAGCTAGGTACGCTCATGGGGAGCAGTATCTGCCCCGCACCGAGGAGCCCCCGTGACCGCCCCCGAGTCGCCCCAGCCCGTCGCAGACGACGACGCGTCGCACGTCCCCCCGCTGACCACCCGCGTGGTGATCGCCGAGGACGAGGCCCTGATCCGGCTCGATCTCAAAGAGATGCTGGAAGAAGAGGGCTACGCGGTCGTCGGTGAGGCCGGGGACGGGCAGAAGGCCGTCGAGCTGGCCCGGGAGCACCGGCCGGATCTGGTGATCCTGGATGTGAAGATGCCGGTCCTGGACGGGATCTCGGCGGCGGAGCTGATCGCGAAGGAGTCGATCGCGCCGGTGCTGATGCTGACCGCGTTCAGTCAGCGGGACCTGGTGGAGCGGGCGCGGGACGCCGGAGCGATGGCGTATCTCGTGAAGCCGTTCTCCAAGAGCGATGTGGTGCCGGCCATCGAGATGGCGGTGTCGCGGTTCACGGAGCTGAAGGCGCTGGAGCGGGAGGTCGCGGACCTTTCGCAGCGTCTGGAGACGCGCAAGCTCGTGGACCGGGCGAAGTCGGTGTTGCAGACGCAGTACGGGTTGTCGGAGCCGGCGGCGTTCCGGTGGATTCAGAAGACGTCGATGGACCGGCGGATGTCGATGCAGCAGGTGGCCGAGGCGGTCATTGAGGACGCCGAGGAGAAGAAGGCGGCGAAGGGGGAATAGTCCCCGCCGTCAGTACGCGTACGGGTGTGGCCCGCGTCCGGAGTGCCGGACGCGGGCCACTGTCTTAGGGGACGGGGCTCAGTCCTCGCCGAGGTAGGCCTTGCGGACGGATTCGTCGTGGAGGAGGTCCTGGCCGGTTCCGGAGAGGACTATGGTGCCGATTTCCATGACGTGGCCGTGGTCGGCGAGGGAGAGCGCGGCTTGGGCGTTCTGTTCGACGAGCAGGATCGTGGTGCCCTGGGCTTTGAGTTCGGTAATGGTGGCCATGATTTTCTGCATCATGATCGGCGAGAGTCCCATGGACGGCTCGTCGAGCATGAGGAGTTTCGGCTGGGACATCAGTGCGCGGCCCATGGCGAGCATTTGCTGTTCGCCGCCGGAGAGGGTGCCGGCTGCTTGTTTGCGGCGTTCTCCGAGGATGGGGAAGAGGTCGTAGGCGCGCTGGATGTCTTTTTCTATGCCGGGTTTGTCGTCGCGGAGGTAGGCGCCGAGGCGCAGGTTGTCCTCGATGGTCATGCGGGGGAAGATGTGGCGGCCTTCGGGGGAGTGGGCCATGCCGAGGGCGACGATTTTGTGCGCGGGTACGTTGGCGAGGGGTTTGCCGTCGAAGGTGATTTTTCCGGCGAGGGGTTCAAGGAGGCCGGAGAGGGTGCGCAGGGTGGTGGTTTTTCCGGCGCCGTTGGTGCCGATGAGAGTGACGACTTCTCCTGCTTCGACGCTGAAGGAGATGCCTTTGACGGCTTCGATCTTGCCGTAGGCGACCCGGAGGTCCTCGACTTCGAGGAGTGCGGTCACGGGGTGTCTCCTTCGGTGGCGGTGGTGCTGCGCGCCGTTTCGGCCGCTTCGACTTCGGCGTTCTCCTCGTCGCCCGGTGCGCCTTCGAAGGGTGTGCCGAGGTAGGCGGCGATGACGCGTTCGTCGGCCTGGACGGTTTCGGGGGTGCCTTCGAGGAGTTTCTGGCCCTGGACGAGGACGGACACGCGGTCGCAGAGGTTCATGATGAACCGCATGTCGTGTTCGATGACGAGGACGGCGATGCCCTGGTCGCGGATGGCGAAGATGAGTTCTTCGGCGGCGCGGGTTTCTTGGGGGTTCATGCCGGCGGTGGGCTCGTCGAGGAGGAGGAGTCCGGGTTCGCTGGCGAGTGCGCGGGCGATTTCGAGCTTTCGTTGTTCGCCGTAGGGGAGGTTGCGTGAGAGGTGGTCGGCTTTCGCGGCGAGTCCGGTGAATTCGAGGAGTTCCATGGCTCGTTCGCGGGACGCGTTTTCGGCGTTCTTGAAGCCGGGCAGGCGCAGAAGTGCGGACCAGAGGCCTTCTTTGGTGCGGGTGTGGCGGCCGACGAGGACGTTTTCCAGGACGGTCATGTTGGGGAAGAGCCGGATGTTCTGGAAGGTGCGGGCGACGCCGGCCTGGGTGACGAGGTGGGGTTTGGGGGGAAGGACGGTGCCTTTGTAGGTGACTTTTCCTTCGGTGGGGACGTACAGGCCGGTGAGGCAGTTGAAGAAGGTGGTTTTGCCCGCTCCGTTGGGTCCGATGAGGCCGATGATTTCGCCGCTGTTGACGGTGAGGTCGACGTCTCGTACGGCGGTGAGTCCGCCGAAGCGCATGGTGACGCCGCTGGCGTGGAGGACGGTGTCGGTCGTGGTGGTGGTCATGCTGGTCACGCCCCCGCCTTGGTGACGCCGACGGGTGTGTCGGTGAGGCTGGTTTCTGGTGTGTCGAGTTGGCCGGTCTCGTGGAATTCGAGCTTTTTGCGGCGGTCGGCGATGATGCCTTCGGGGCGCAGGCGCATGAGGACGATGAGGGCGACTCCGAACAGGAGCAGCTGGTAGTCCTGCATGAATTGGAGTTTGGCCGGGATGAGGTAGAGCAGGGCCGCGCCGATGAGGGGGCCGCTCATGGTGCCCATGCCGCCGAGGATGACGGCGGCGAGCAGGAAGGCGGAGTTGGGGGGTACGGAGCCGGCGAATTGGTACTGCTCGGGGGTGACGGTGCTGGTGAGGTGGCCCTGTACGGTGCCGGCGAGTCCGGCGAGGGTGGCGCCGAGTGCGAAGGCGATGAGTTTGACGCGGAAGCCGTTGATGCCCATGGCGGTGGCGGCGGTTTCGTCTTCGCGGATGGCGACCCAGGCGCGGCCGATGCGGCTGTCGGCGCTGCGGCGGAAGACGGTGACGACGACGAGGGTGATGAGGAGCATCAGGAGGTAGTAGTTGCCGGGTTTGCCGAGGGTGAAGCCGGCGACGTCGTGGCTGATGCCGAGGTCGTATCCGAAGATGGTGATGTCGGGGATGGCGGGGATGCCGCGGGAGCCGTTGGTGACGTTGGGTCCGCTGTTCCCGTTGAGGTTGTTCATGGTGATGCGGAAGATCTCACCGAAGCCGAGGGTGACGATGGCGAGGTAGTCGCCGCGCAGGCGCAGGGTGGGGGCGCCGATGAGGACGCCGAAGACGAGGGAGGCGCCGGCGCCGACGAGGATGGCGGCCCAGAAGGGGAAGTGGACGCCGATGCTGGAGGTGCTCGCGCCGGAGACGAGGGCGGCCGCGTAGGCGCCGACGCCGAGGAAGGCGACGTAGCCGAGGTCGAGGAGGCCGGCGAGGCCGACGACGACGTTGAGGCCGAGAGCGACGGTGGCGAAGATCAGGATGTTGGCGCCGATGAGGGAGTATTCGTCGCTGGATTGGGTGAAGGGGAAGCAGATCGCGGCGACGAAGGCGGCGCTGAGGGTGATGGTGCGGTGGTGCGCGGTGAGCGCGGACAGGCGGGCGAGCAGGCCTGCTTGGGTGAGGGCGGCGAAGGTGAACACGGCGGTGATGAGGAAGCCGATGAACAGTTCGGTGTAGGCGGTGTCGATGCCGTACGCGAAGACGTAGAGGCCGATGGCGAAGGCGGCGACGATGATGAGGATGCCGGCCCAGTCGGGGATGGCGCGGGCGGGGCGGGGGGCGGGGGCGGCCAGGGTGTGGCGCAGGCGCTGCCAGGGGCTGTCGCCGGTGGTGTCGGTGCCGGGGACGTCGCCGGGCAGGGCGAAGGCGCCGATGAGGGCGATGAGGGAGCCGGCGCCGGAGACGTAGGCCCCGGGTTCGAGGTTGACGATGCCGCCGAGGTCGCCGGAGATGGCGCCCAGTGTGTAGGCGGTGGTGGCGAAGGTGGCGAGGGCGAGCAGGCGCAGGGGGGCGCCGGTGCCGCCGGGGGTCAGCCAGCGCAGTCCCTTGATGCCGTACGCGGAGAGCGCGAACAGCAGGGTGAGCAGTGCGCCGGTGAGGGTGAGGAGCTGGAGGCCGCCGGGGTAGCCGGTGACGGTGAGGTCGCCGGGGAAGTCGCTGGTCCAGGTCCAGGCCAGGAAGGTGCCGATGAGGGCGAGGGCGGCGCCGGCGGTGACGGCGTGGCGGGCCGGGGTCTGGGGGAGCGGGATGAGCGGGGTCGCGCTGTCGTGGGCGCGGGTGGTGTTGGTGGTCATGGTGATCACGCCCTGTCCGCGACGCGTTCGCCGAGCAGGCCCTGGGGCCGTATGAGGAGGACGAGGATGAGCAGCACGAAGGCCCATACGTCCTTCCAGGCGCCGCCGCCGAACAGTTCCATGCTGGGGATGTTGCCGACGTAGCCGACGGCGAGCGCTTCGGCCAGTCCGAGGACGATGCCGCCGAGCATGGCTCCGTAGATGTTGCCGATGCCGCCGAGTACGGCCGCGGTGAAGGCCTTGAGGCCCATGATGAAGCCCATGCGGAAGCCGACTTGGCCGTTGTGGAGGCCGTAGCCGACTGCGGCGATCGCGGCGAACGCGGCGCCGATGGCGAAGGCCATGACGATGATGCGGTCGGTGTTGATGCCCATGAGTTTGGCGGTGTCGGGGTCCTGGGCGGTGGCCTGCATGCCGCGGCCGGTGCGGGTCTTGGTGACGTAGAACCCGAGGGCGATCATGCAGAGGGGGGCGGCGATGAGGATGAAGAGGTCGCCGCGCTGGACGCTGGCGCCCAGCACGTGGAAGGCGCCGCCGTCGAACTGGGGGAAGGAACGATCCTTCTTGGCGTCCGGGTACCACTTCCACACGGCCTGTTGCAGGGCGAGGGAGAGGCCGATCGCGGTGATGAGGGGGGCGAGACGGGGGGCGCCGCGCAGGGGCCGGTAGGCGAAGCGCTCGGCCGCGGTGGCCACCAGGACGGAGACGATGACGCCGCCGATGATCATGAGGGGGATGGCGGCGAGGAGGGAGAAGCCTGAGGGGAGCGCGAGGAAGACGGTGAGAGCCCCGAAGCCCCCGACCATGAATATCTCGCCGTGGGCGAAGTTGATGAGCTGGACAATGCCGTAGACCATCGTGTACCCGATCGCGATCAGTCCGTACATCGCGCCGAGGATGAGTCCGTTGGCCAGCTGTTGCGGCAGTTCGTGCACCGCGGGGCCTCCGTGAAGTGATCGGATATGGCACCGCGCGGGGGCGCTCGTGGCGCTCCCGCGCGGTCCTTGGTGTGCGGGTGTGCGAGATGGCGCGGTGGCGCCGGGGTTACGGCTTGTAGGCCTCGCTGAGCTCGGGCTTCCAGGCCCCGTCGGTGACCTTGTAGGCGGTCATCATGGTGTTGGTGGTGTCGCCGTACTGGTCGAAGGAGACGGGGCCGGTGACGCCGTCGAACGTGACCTTGCCGACGGCGTCGAGGACCTTGGCGCGCAGGTCGCCGCTGGGGAGCTTGCCGTTGTTGGCGGCGACGACGTCCTTGACGGCCTCGATGATGGCCCAGGTCGCGTCGTAGGTGCCGCCCCCGTAGGCCTCGTAGGCGTCCTTGTAGCCGGCCGCCTTGTAGTTGGCGATGAAGGTCTTGGCGGAGTCGAGCTGTTCGACGGGCTTGCCGACGGAGGTGGCGAGGTCGCCGTTGGCCTTCTTGTTGAGCTTGATGAAGTCGGCGCTGTAGATGCCGTCGCCGCCCATCAGCGGGATGGCGGTGCCGCTGTCCTTAAGCTGCTGGGACAGCGGTCCCGCGGCCGGGTATTCGCCGCCGTAGTACAGGGCCTTGGCGCCGGTGGCCTTGACCTTGGCGACGATCGCGTTGAAGTCGCGGTCGTCGGGGTTGATGTGGTCGCTGCCGACGATCTTGCCGCCGAGCTTGGTGAAGGTGTCCTTGAAGGAGGCCGCGAGCCCCGCGCCGTAGGTCTTCTGGTCGTCGATGAGGTAGACCGAGTCGATCTTGGCGTTGTTGAACAGGTACTTGGCGGCGAAGGCGCCCTGGACCTGGTCGGTGGTGGCGGTGCGGAAGAAGGTCTTGTACGGGCGGACCTTGTCGCCGGTCTTCCAGCCGTTGCCCTGGGTCAGCTCGGTGCCCGTGTTGGCGGGGGATATCTGGGTGAGCCCGGCGTCGTTCAGCGGCTTCTGCATGGACTGCGAGACGCTGGAATTGAGCGGGCCCACGACGCCGACGACGCTCTTGTCGCCGATGAACTTGGTGGCGTTCTGCTGGCCGACGGAGGGCTGCGCCTGGTCGTCGAGCGGCTGGGTCTTGAACTGGACGCCGGGGACGAGGTTCTGCTTGTTGGCCGTCTGGGCGGCGAGGTCGGCGGAGTTCTTGATGCCGAGGCCGAGGGCGGACAGGTCACCCGTGAGGGGTGCGTCTACGCCGATGACGACGGTCTGCTTCTTGCCGCTGCTGTCGTCGCCGCCTTTGTCGCGCGATCCGCAGGCGGTGAGGGTGAGTGCGCCTGAAGTGAGCACTGTGGTGAGGATGAGCAAGGAACGGTGTCGCACGATGGGTCCTTTCCCTGGCGCGGCCTTCCCCGTGAGTGAGGTGCCGTGTCGGTCGCCGGGCCGTACTGATCGGTAAGGGCCGTGCAGCAGTCGCACCCGGCGGCGCGGTGACTGGCCGTGACTCTAAGCGCAGCCGGGGAGGGTGGGGAGCGGCCGGGACAGGATGTGACTTTCTTGTTATGCCAAGGCCAAACCGTGGTGGCACAGGGCGGACCTTTCCGGCATGTCCGTACACAGGGATTTCTCGCATGATGAGAACGCCCAGTTCCGCTAAGGGGCTTGAGGGGATCATGGTCCTGACGGGCCTCGGGACGTCCGTAAGCCGGGCGGTGGCCGGGAAGGGGGTCGCCGGCGGCCGGATGGCGTCCCCGGCACCCCGCCCGCCCATTACGCAGCGTTACCGTGACGCGGAGGGGAGGGGCGGCTGCGTCTGCGCCCAAGGGCCGCCCGAGGGGGCGCCGTTGCGATAGCGCTCATCGCAACCTTCGCGTGCGCGCCGCTCGACGACCCGGTCGCCCGCGGCCGCGCCGTGAGCCGCGCGCTCCGGCCGGGCGGCGGCCAGCGCGGCCAGCAGGATCTCGTTCTGCCCGTCCGACAGGCCCTTCTCCTGATAGTCCAGGCCAGAGCCCTTGCCCTGGTCGAGTTCCTGCCGCGCCCAGTAGGTGATCAGGCGGACGCAGAGGTCCTGGGGCGAAGTGGCCCCGGGGGATGGCGAGTTGGCCTCGACGCCGCTGCGGGTGGCGGCTCGGGAGGGGCCCGCGGGCTGGGCGGTGCAGCCCGCCAGGGCCGCCACCGCGAGGAACGCGCCCGGCAGGATGAGTCGTACCCTCGACCGCTGCTTGGGCCTCATGGCACGAAGTTAGGGCGCGGAGCGTGATGTGACAATGGCCGACGAGTCGTCAACTCATCGGCCACGAAACGGACTTGACCCCTCCGTAGGGAGGGGGTCGATCCCCTGCGCCGGGAGGGGGCGGCCGGGGGAGGGGCCTGACCCCTTCGCCGGGGGAGAGGTGGCGCTGGGAGGGGCTTGCCCCCCATGCCGGGAGAGGAGCGCTGCGGCGGGTTCAGTCCTTCTGGCCGGGCGCGTCACGCAGCAGACACGTCAGACGGGCCGTGCAGACCCGCTTGTCCTGCTCATCAGTGATCACGATCTCGTACGTGGCCGTCGAGCGCCCCCGGTGCACGGGCGTGGCGACCCCGGTGACCAGACCGCTGCGCACCCCCCGGTGGTGGGTGCAGTTCAGGTCCACCCCCACCGCGATCTTGGTGTGGCCGCCGTGCAGCATCGAGCCGACCGAACCGATCGTCTCGGCCAGGACCGCCGAGGCGCCGCCGTGCAGCAGACCGTAGGGCTGGGTGTTGCCCTCGACGGGCATGGTCGCCACGACCCGCTCGGCCGACGCCTCGATGATCCGCACGCCCATGCGGGTGCCCAGGTGCCCGGCGGAGAACATCGCGGGCAGGTCGACACCGAGGGACGCGTACTCGTCGACGACTTCCTGCGGGAACTTCACGCTGCTCTGCTCGCCCATGGGCTCCGGCTCCGTTCATCTGCGGTTGCTGCGCTGTCGCCACCGTCATACCAGATGACTGAGCAGACGCTTAGGGCGCAGCTCTCATTGCCCGGCCCCGCCCTCCTGCCCGGGCCTCTCCAGACGCACCACCACCGACTTGCTGGCCGGGGTGTTGCTGACATCGGCCGTCGAGCCCAGCGGCACCAGGACATTGGTCTCGGGATAGTAGGCGGCGGCGCAGCCACGCGCGGTCGGGTAGTGCACGACGCGGAAACCCGGCGCGCGCCGCTCCACACCGTCCTTCCACTCGCTGACCAGATCCACATACGCCCCGTCCGCCAGGCCCAGTCCGGCCGCGTCGGCCGGGTTGACCAGGACCACACGCCGGCCGCCCTTGATGCCGCGGTAGCGGTCGTCGAGACCGTAAATGGTGGTGTTGTACTGATCGTGGGAGCGCAACGTCTGCAACAGCAGCCGGCCCTGGGGAAGCTCGGGGAACTCCACCGGGGCGGCCGTGAAGTTGGCCTTGCCGGTGGCGGTGGGAAAACGCCGCTCATCGCGCGGCGCGTGCGGCAGCTGGAACCCGCCGGGGCGCGCGACCTTCGCGTTGAAGTCCTCGAAGCCCGGCACCACGCGCGCGATGCGGTCGCGGATCGTGGCGTAGTCCCGCTCGAACTCCGCCCAGTCCACCACCGAGGACGCGCCGAGCGTGGCCCGGGCCATACGGGCCACGATCGCCGGCTCGGACAGCAGATGACGGCTCGCGGGAGCCAGGTTGCCGCGCGAGGCGTGCACCAGGCCCATCGAATCCTCCACGGTCACGAACTGCCGCCCGCTTGCCTGCACGTCCTTGTCGGTACGCCCCAGGGTCGGCAGGATCAACGCGCGCCGGCCCGTCACGGCATGCGAGCGGTTGAGCTTGGTGGAGACATGGACGGTCAGCGAGGCCCGGCGCATGGCGGCCTCCGTCACCTCCGTGTCGGGAGTGGCGCTCACGAAGTTGCCACCCATGGCGAAGAACACCTTCGCCCTGCCGTCGCGCAACGCCTCGATGGACCGTACGACGTCATAGCCGTGGTGGCGCGGCGGGGCGAAACCGAACTCCTTCTCCAGCGCGTCGAGCAGCGCGGGAGCGGGCCGCTCGAAGATGCCCATCGTGCGGTCGCCCTGCACATTGGAGTGGCCGCGCACCGGACAGACACCGGCGCCCGGGCGGCCGATGTTGCCGCGCAGCAGCAGGAAATTGACCACTTCGCGGATGGTCGGCACGGAGTGCTTGTGCTGGGTCAGACCCATCGCCCAGCACACGATGGTGCGCTTGGAGGCGAGCACCATCGCCAGCGCCTGCTCGATCTCGGCCCGGCTCAGACCGGTCGCCGCCAGCGTCCGATCCCAGTCCGCCGCGCGCGCCGCGGCCTTGAACTCCTCGAAACCATGGGTGTGTTCGCGCACGAACAGCTCATCGACGGCGCCCGGCGTCTCGACGATCAGCTTGTTCAGGAGACGGAACAGCGCCTGGTCACCGCCGATGCGGATCTGCAGGAAAAGATCGGTGAGAGAGGCGCCCTTGAGCATGCCCTGCGGGGTCTGCGGGTTCTTGAACTTCTCCAGGCCCGCCTCCGGCAGCGGATTCACCGAGATGATCCTGGCGCCGGCGTTCTTCGCCTTCTCCAGAGCGGACAGCATCCGGGGATGGTTGGTGCCCGGATTCTGCCCCGCGATCACAATCAGGTCGGCCTGGTGCAGATCATCGAGCGAGACGCTGCCCTTGCCGACACCGATCGTCTCCGTCAGCGCCGAACCCGACGACTCATGACACATGTTGGAACAGTCCGGCAGATTGTTGGTGCCGAACTCGCGGGCGAAGAGCTGAAGCAGGAAAGCCGCCTCGTTGCTGGTGCGCCCCGAGGTGTAGAACAGCGCCTCGTCGGGGGAGGCAAGCGCGTTCAGCTCCTGCGCGATGATCTCAAAAGCCCGCTCCCAGGTGATCGCCTCGTACCGCTCGGCGCCCTCGGGCAGATACATCGGCTGGGTGATGCGGCCCTGCTGGCCCAGCCAGTACCCACTGCGGGTGGCGAGATCGGCGACAGGATGGGCGGCGAAGAAATCCGGCGTGACCCGGCGCAGCGTCGCCTCCTCGGCGACCGCCTTCGCGCCGTTCTCACAGAACTCCGCCGTGTGCCGCTTGTCGCCCTCGGGCCAGGCGCAGCCCGGACAGTCGAAACCGTCCTTCTGATTGACCTTGAGCAGGGTTCGCGCCGTGCGGCGCACGCCCATCTGCTGCTGCGCCATGAGCAGGGTGTGACCGATGGCGGGGAGACCTGCGGCGGCATGCTTGGGCGCGGCGACCTGCGGCGCGTCCTGGACCGGATCACCTGCGGGCGGCTTGCTGACCATGGCGCTGATCCCCTTCGAGCGAACACGAG
This sequence comes from Streptomyces sp. NPDC006711, assembly GCF_042869775.1. Lineage (NCBI taxonomy): Bacteria > Bacillati > Actinomycetota > Actinomycetes > Kitasatosporales > Streptomycetaceae > Streptomyces > Streptomyces sp. NPDC006711. The sequence goes on along the minus strand of NZ_JBIAGO010000007.1, from coordinate 204,327 downwards.
ATGCGTACGTCTTCGATCCTGTCACGCGCCACTGACAGCCGCGCCAGGGGCGGCCGGACGGGACTGGCCAGGATTGTCAGTGGGGCGTGGCAGGATCGGGGGCATGGCTGAGACGGCATCGAAGAAGACCCCGGAAACCCGACCGCGCCTGCTCCTCATGGACGGCCACTCCCTGGCGTACCGGGCGTTCTTCGCGCTGCCCGCGGAGAACTTCACGACCGCGACGGGCCAGCCCACCAACGCGGTCTACGGCTTCATGTCCATGCTCGCGAACACACTGCGTGACGAGGCACCCACCCACTTCGCGGTGGCGTTCGACGTGTCCCGCAAGACGTGGCGCGCCACGGAGTTCCCCGAGTACAAGGCGAACCGCTCCAAGACCCCCGACGAATTCAAGGGCCAGGTCGAGCTGATCGGCGAACTGCTCGACGCGATGCACGTCGACCGGTTCGCCACCGACGGCTTCGAGGCCGACGACATCATCGCCACCCTCGCCACCCAGGCCGAGGCGGCCGGCTTCGACGTCCTGATCGTCACCGGCGACCGCGACTCCTTCCAGCTGGTCTCCGACCACGTCACCGTCCTCTACCCCACCAAGGGCGTCTCCGAGCTGACCCGGTTCACGCCCGCCAAGGTCGAGGAGAAGTACGGCCTGACCCCGCGGCAGTATGCGGACTTCGCGGCGCTGCGCGGCGACCCGTCGGACAACCTGCCGGGCATCCCGGGCGTCGGTGAGAAGACGGCCGCGAAGTGGATCAACCAGTTCGGTTCGTTCGCGGAGCTCGCCGAGCGCGCCGACGAAGTCAAGGGCAAAGCCGGACAGAACCTCCGCGACCACCTGGAATCGGTCAAGCTCAACCGCCGCCTGACCGAGATGGTCAAGGACGTCGAACTCCCCAAGGGCCCCGCCGAACTGGAACGCGCCCCCTACGACCGCGCCAAGGTCACCGGCGTCCTGGACGTCCTGGAGATCCGCAACCCCTCACTGCGCGAACGCCTCCTCGCCGTCGACCCCGGCGCCGCGGAGGCACAGGCGCCCCAGCCCGCCGCCGGAGTCGACATCGACGGCACGGTCCTGGGCGCGGGCGAACTCGCTCCGTGGCTGGCCGGACACAGCGGGCAGCCGCTGGGCGTGGCCACCGTCGACGCCTGGGCGCTGGGCACCGGCAGCGTCAGCGAGGTCGCGCTGGCCGCCGCCGACGGCACCGCCGGCTGGTTCGACCCCGCCCAGCTCGACGAGAACGACGAGCGGGCCTTCGCCGCCTGGATCGCCGACGCCGCCCAGCCCAAGATCATGCACAACGCCAAGGCCGCGATGCGGGTCTTCCCCGAACACGGCTGGAACGTCGCAGGCGTCACCATGGACACCGCGCTCGCCGCCTACCTCGTCAAGCCCGGCCGCCGCTCCTTCGCCCTGGACGCCCTGTCGGTGGAGTACCTCGGCCGCGAACTCGCCCCGGCAGGCGCCGCCGACGGACAGCTTGCCTTCGGCGCGGACGACGAAGCCGAAGCCGCCGCCCTCATGACCCAGGCACGAGCCGTCCTCGACCTGGGCGACGCGTTCACCGAACGCCTCAAGGAAGTCGGCGCCACCGACCTGCTGCACGACGTGGAGCTGCCCACCTCCCTCCTCCTGGCCCGCATGGAGCGCTACGGCATCGCCGCCGACCGCGCCCACCTGGAAGCCATGGAGCAGCAGTTCGCCGGCGCGGTGCAACAAGCCGTGAAGGAGGCGCACGCCTCCGTCGGCCACGAGTTCAACCTGGGCTCGCCCAAGCAGCTCCAAGAAGTCCTCTTCGGTGAACTGGCCCTGCCCAAGACCAAGAAGACCAAGACCGGCTACACCACCGACGCCGACGCACTGGCCTGGCTCGCCGCCCAGACCGAGCACGAACTGCCCGTCGTCATGCTCCGCCACCGCGAGCAGGCCAAGCTGCGCGTCACCGTCGAAGGCCTGGTCAAGACGATCGCGGCGGACGGCCGCATCCACACCACCTTCAACCAGACCGTCGCCGCCACCGGCCGCCTCTCCTCCACCGACCCCAACCTCCAGAACATCCCCGTACGCACCGACGAGGGCCGCGCGATCAGGCGGGGCTTCGTGGTCGGCGAAGGCTATGAGTCGCTGCTCACCGCCGACTACAGCCAGATCGAACTGCGCGTGATGGCCCACCTGTCCGAGGACGCGGGCCTCATCGAAGCCTTCGCCACCGGCGAGGACCTGCACACCACGGTCGCCTCCCAGGTCTTCGGCGTGGCCAAGACCCAGGTCGACCCGGAGATGCGCCGCAAGATCAAGGCCATGTCCTACGGCCTGGCCTACGGACTGTCCGCCTTCGGCCTCTCGCAGCAGCTGAACATCGAGGCCGGCGAGGCACGCGGCCTGATGGACACGTTCTTCGAGCGCTTCGGCGGCGTACGGGACTACCTGCAACGCGCCGTCGAGGAAGCCCGCGCCACGGGCTACACGCAGACGATGCTGGGCCGGCGCCGCTACCTGCCCGACCTCAACAGCGACAACCGCCAGCGCCGCGAGATGGCCGAACGGATGGCACTCAACGCCCCGATCCAGGGCACGGCGGCCGACATCGTCAAGGTGGCGATGCTGAACGTGGACCGCGCCCTGACCGAAGCGGGCCTCGCCTCCCGCCTCCTGCTCCAGGTCCACGACGAAATCGTCCTGGAAGTCGCACCGGGCGAGCGGGAGCGGGTCGAGGCGCTGGTACGCCGCGAGATGGCGGGCGCGGTGCAGCTCCGCGCCCCGCTGGACGTGTCGGTGGGCTCGGGCAACGACTGGGAGTCGGCGGCGCACTGAGGGGGGCTGGGGGGATGTGCAGGGTGGCGGGTGGGGGGCCGGCAGGTGACGGATGACGGATGACCGTTTTCTATCATCGGCTGACAGATTTCAGTTCCTGTCAGTGACCAGCGGTGTTCGGTATGCGGAGCAGGCTCCCCTGTCGACCCCCGGCACATCTCACGTGGCGAATCAGTGAAATCCGGTCAGGCGGCGCTGTCATGGCGCCGCCGGTTGCCGTAGTGTCACCTGAGTCCTCGCGCTGGGGAGCGCGAACGGCCGAGTACCGGGGAGGGACTTGACGTATGGCACCGCACATGGGCCGACGACTGCGTAAGGGAGCGGGGACCACGGCGGTCGCCGCGCTCGCGGTGGCGGCGCTTTCCGCGTCGCAGGCACCCGCAGTAGTGCACGCGAGCAGTCCGGCCGACCAGTCGGCGTCGGACGCGACACCGACGCCCACGCCGGATGCCCCGGCCTCGGGCAACTCGCCGTACTACACCGACCTTCCGCCGCTCACGTCACCGACGCCCCCGGTCGCGCCCACCGCGCCGGTGACGACGATCCCCACCGGCGACCAGCAGGGCATACCCGCCACGGTGCTCGACGCGTACAAGAAGGCGGAAGCGGCGCTCGCGACGAGCCGGCCGGGCTGCCACCTGCCGTGGCAACTGCTCGGCGGCATCGGCAAGGTCGAGTCGGGCCACGCCAACGGCGGCCGGGTCGACGCCAACGGCACGACGCTCACCCCGATCCTCGGCCCGGTGCTCGACGGAGTCGGGTTCGCCAACATCACCGACACCGACGGTGGCGCGTACGACGGTGACAAGGTGCACGACCGGGCGGTGGGGCCCATGCAGTTCATCCCCTCCACCTGGGCGACCGCGGGCCGCGACGGCAACGGCGACGGCGTCAACGACCCCAACAACGTCTACGACGCCGCGCTCGCCACCGGGTACTACCTGTGCGCCAATGGCCGCGACCTCGCGGTCAAGGCCGACCTGGACAAGGCGATCCTGAGCTACAACCAGTCGCAGGAGTACCTGACGACGGTCACGACGTGGTTCGACTTCTACCGGCGCGGCACTCGCGAGGTTCCCGACGGCGCCGGCTCGCTGCCCGGGCGCCGCAGTGACCAGACCACCACCAAGCAGCCGCCGGCGACGCCGAAGGCGCCGCCCAAGGGGCATGCCTCCCAGCCGAGTTCGCCGCCCGCCTCCAAGCCGTCCACCAAGCCCGACCCGGCGCCCACCACGCCCGCGCGGCCCACGCCCCCGCCGGCCAAGCCCGGCGGCGACACCAAGCCGACCCCGGTGCCGTTCCCCAAGACGCTGGAGGACGCCGGCACCAAGGAGCTGACGGCGCCCGCCGGCGCCGGCTTCGCCGCTCACCCCACGGCGCTCGTGAAGGACGCGTCCGGCAAGGCGATGGCGGGCGTGAGCGTGCGGTTCGAGATCGCCGGGGACACCGACACCCGCTTCGCCGGCGGTGCCACCACCGCCACCGTGGCCACCGAGGCGGACGGCAGGGCCGTGGCGCCGGTGCTCGAGGCCGGCGAGAAGACCGGCACGTTCACGGTGCGCGCCACGATCGTCACGTCCGCGCCGGCCGCCGTCGAGTGGAAGGCCACGGTCCTGGCCCGCCAGGCCGACGACCTCACCCAGGGCGACGCCAAGGCGCTGACGGCCGTGCCCAGTGGCGAGTTCGCCAACGCCGTGTCGCTCAAGGCCACCTATAAGGGCGCCGCGGCGGCCCATGTCGCGGCATCCGCCACCATGGTCGCGGGCGCCGACCCGAAGGCCGCGCCCAAGGTCAACGACAAGGGCCCGTACTTCAAGGACGCCAAGGGCAACCCGGTCCGTGAGCTCAAGGACCTCACGACCGACGCCAACGGTCTCCTGGTCCTGCCGAAGATGTACGCGGACGGGCAGAGCGGCACGTTCCTGCTCCGGGTCACCACCGAGGGCGGCGCCACGATCACGCTCAAGCTGACGGTGGCCGCCGCCTCCTGAGGGGCGCCCCCGGTCTCCTCCTTTCCCAGCAGCCCCTCCGCCGCCCGACGGCAGAGGGGCTGTTCGACGTGTTCTCATCTCGGCCGGGCGTTGCTACGGTGCCCATCCCATCCCGTTTCTGACGCCCCATCAGCTGTACGGAGGCCGGGCATGCGCGCCCTCATAGCTGCCGCGATCGGGCTTGCCGCCGCCCTCGCCCTCGTCCTGACCGTGTCGGCCATCGGCGCCCCCGAAGGAAAGACCTCGCCGAAACCGCTGCTCACCACGGTCCCCAGCGCGCCAGGGAAGATCACCCAGACCAAGTAGAGGAAGAGCGGGTCCATGCGACGCAAAGCCAGTCTCGTCCTGCTCGCCCTCGCCGTGTTCTTCGCCGCCCTGTCACCCCTGCTGCGCTGGTACGCCTTCCCCCGCCTCGCCAAGATCCCGCCCAGCCAGTACCAGGAGGCGGTCCTCGAAGCGAAGAACGCCACCCTCATCGACTACGCCACGATGCGGTCAAGGACGGTCCCCAAGGTGACCGTCGTCCAGACGCTGAAGGGCAACGTCGAGGCCGCCAAGGAGATCGAGAAGAGCGCCGGCGACGACGTCGTGGTGTGGGACACCCTCTCCTACATCCAGGGACCCGACGGCAAGATGGTCTCCCAGATACCCGAGCGCTACATCTTCGACGCACACAGCCAGGCGCCCGTCCACGCCACCGGCGAGATGGTCGACGGCGACGCCGTGCAGCGCAAGGGCATCGAGTTCAAGTGGCCCTTCCTGACCGAGAAACGGGACTACGAGTACTTCGACTTCCAGGCCCGCACCTCCGCGCCCATCCACTACAAGGGCACCAGGAAGTTCCACGGACTCGACGTCTACTACTTCGAGCAGACCATCCCTTGGACCAAGGTGCCCTACCCGAAGAAGATGCCGCTGCCCGGCATCGACTCCAGCACCTTGGAGCAGACCACCGGCACCTCCCTCTGGTACACCACCACCCGCAAGTTCTGGGTCGACCCCGTCACCGGTGCCCCGGTCAACGGTGAGGAGCTGAACCAGGAAGAGATGCGCGGCGGCACCCTCCTCGGTGGCCGCGACAAGGTCACCGTGTTCGCCGGCGACGTCAAGATGCGGGACGACTACGTCAAGTACACCGTCGACCTGGTCAAGAAGAACCGCGCCCTGGTCCTGATGCTCACCTCCTACCTCCCGTGGGGATTTCTCGGTCTCGCCCTGGCCCTGCTCGCCCTCGCCCTGTGGCTGGAGGCACGCGGCCGCCGCCCCGACGACCCGCCCCCGGCCGTGACCGAGCCACTGGAACCCGTCACCGCTTGAGCCGCGCCGTGGTGAACCGCGTCGCCGGCACCGCCGTCGGGTCCTCCGGCCAGGGGTGCTTGGGGTAGCGGCCGCGCAGTTCGGCCCGCACGGCGCGGTACCCCTGGCGCCAGAAGTTCGCCAGGTCGGCGGTGACGGCGGCCGGCCGGCCCGCGGGGGAGAGCAGATGGACAAGGACCGGCACCCCCGCCACTTCCGGCGTGCCGTCCAGGCCGAACATCTCCTGCAACTTGACGGCCAGTACCGGCTGTTCACCCCCGTACTCCACCCGTATCCGTGATCCGCTGGGCACCTGGATCCGCTCGGGGGCCAGCTCGTCGAGCCGGGCCGCCTCCCCGCAGGCCCACGGCAGCAGCCGGCTGAGAGCCGCGCCCGCCTCGATCCTCCCGAGGTCGGCCCGGCGCCGGGCCCGTGAGAGCTCCGGCTCGAGCCACTGCTCGGCCCGGGCGAGCAGGGCGGCGTCGGACACGTCGGGCCAGGGCTCCCCACGCACCCGGTGCAGGAACGCCAGCCGTTCCCGCAGGCCGAGCGCGTCACGGGTCCACCGCAGAAGACCGAGCCCTTCCCGCGCCAGGCCGTCGAGCAGCGCGTCCCGCACGAGCGCCGGGTCGGGGTTTTTGAGCGGACGTATGGCCAAGTCGACCGCGCCGAGCCGGGACGCCCGGCGGGCCACCACGTCCCCGTCCTCCCAGCGCACCTCCTCGCCCTCGGCCACAAGGTGCCCCGCCGCCGTCCGGGCCGTCGCCTCGTCGATGACGGCGGCCAGACGGATCCTGGCGGACGCGGCCTGGACGGGACGGTCGGCGACGGCCACCGCCAGCCAGTCCGCCGTGCTGAGCCCGGAGCCCCGCCCGGCCTCGGCGCCGGTGCCCGACACCATCAGGAACGCGCCGCCCCCGCGTGCCCGCGCCACCCGTTCGGGGAACGCCAGGGCCGCGATCAGCCCTGCGGCGCCCTCGGCGGAACCCCTGTCCGTGTGGGTCCCCGCGGCGGCGGTCAGGCGCCGCACCTCCTGCTGCCAGCGCGCCGCGTACCCGTCCCCGCCCCGGCGCGCCGTGCGCCAGGCCGCCGCCAGATCATCGCCGTACTCCCGTGGAGGCTCCTCGCTCAGCAGCGCCACCACTTCGGCGGCCCGTCGGCCACCGACCTCCGAAGCGCCGTCGAGCAGGGCGCGGGCCAGACGCGGGTGCAGCCCGAGCCGGGACATCCGGGCGCCCCGGTCGGTGGCGCGGCCCTGTTCGTCCACCGCCCCGATCGCCGTCAGCACGGCACGGGCCGCAGCCATCGCTCCGGCGGGCGGCGCGTCCAGCAGGGCGAGGCCTTCGGCCGACGGATCGCCCCAGCAGGCCGCCTGCAGAGCAAACGCGGCGAGGTCGGCGACCTTGATCTCCGGGGCCGGGAAGCTGGGCAGCCGCCCGTGCTCCGCCTCGGTCCAGCAGCGGTAGACCGCGCCCGGCGCCTCACGCCCGGCCCGGCCGGCACGCTGGCGGGAGGCGGCCCGCGAGGCCCGCACGGTCGTCAGGGCGCCGAGGCCACGGGCATGATCCACCCTCGGCTCGCGGGCCAGACCGCAGTCCACGACCACCCGCACCCCGGGCACCGTCAAAGAGGACTCGGCGACCGAAGTGGCCAGGACCACCCGCCGCCCCGGCGATCCGGCCAGCACCGCGTCCTGCACCCGGGCCGGGGCCCGGCCATGCACCTCAAGCACCTCGATGCCGGGAAGGTCGCCCAACTGCCGTGCCACGCGCCCGATTTCACCCACGCCCGGCAGGAAGCAGAGCACATCGCCCTCCCGCTCGGCCAGGGCGCGCCGCACTGTGGACGCCACGTGCGTCAGCAGCGCCGGATCCACCCGCATGCCGTGCGGTGGGCGGACCGGCTGGGCGGGCGGTGCCCACACCACCTCCACCGGGTGCGACACCCCGGCCGCCTCGACGATGGGAGCGTCCCCGAGCAGCCGGGCCCAGCCCTCGGCGTCCGTCGTCGCGGACGCCGCCACCAGGCGCAGCTCCGGGCGCAAGGCGGTGCGCACGTCCAGGAGGAAGGCGGCCGCGGTGTCCGCGTCGAGGTGGCGCTCGTGGCACTCGTCGATGACGACGACGTCGACGCCCGCCAACTCCTGGTCGCGTTGCAGGCGTTGGAGGAGTACGCCGGTGGTGACGACCTCGACGACGGTGGCGGGCCCCACGCGCCGCTCGCCGCGCACGGTGAAGCCGATCCGGCCGCCCGGCTGCTCGCCCAGCAGCCAGGCCATCCGGCGCGCGGCGGCGCGGGCCGCTATGCGACGCGGCTCGGCCACCACGACCCGTCGCACCGGGCCGCCGCCGGTCAGCCCCGCGAGCACCAGCGGCACGAGCGTGGTCTTGCCCGTGCCGGGCGGGGCGCACAGCACGGCCGTCCCGTGCCCGTCGAGTGCGGCAAGCAGCTCGGGCACGGCCTCGCGTACGGGGAGAGCGTCGAGAGCGTCGGTTCGGATCATGCGCTCAGTGTCGTACGTCGCGGCGGACCGTGCGGTGCTCTGTCCACAGGGGCGGTGGGCTTGTATGACTAACCCCGGCCGGCCCCGGATTCCAGTCGGCCCCGGACTCCAGCCGGCCCCCGGAAGTCAACCCCGTACGCACGCGAAGACTCAATCCCGTACGCACACGAAGATCGCCGTCCCGGGGATCAGATTGCCCCGCAGCGGCGACCAGCCACCCCACTCCTGCGCGTTCCAGGCCGGCCACTCCGGCTCGACCAGGTCCTCCAGGCGGAAACCGCCGGCGACCACGTCCCGAACCCGGTCACCCAGGGTGCGGTGGTGCTCGACATAGACCGCGCGGCCGCTCTCGTCCTGCTCGACGTACGGCGTCCGGTCGAAGTAGGAGGCGGCGACCGACAGGCCGTCGGGCCCCGGCTCGTCGGGGAAGGCCCAGCGGATGGGGTGGGTGACCGAGAAGACCCAGCGGCCGCCGGGACGCAGCACCCGACGCACCTCGCGGAAGACCTTCACCGGCTCCGCGACGAAGGGGACCGCGCCGTAGGCCGAGCACGCCAGGTCGAAGGAGCCGTCCGCGAAGGGCAGCGCGCCCGCGTCCGCCTCGACCAGCGCGAAGGCGCCGGCGCCGCCGTCGATGCGCAGGGCGTGCTGGAGCTGGCGGTGGGAGAGGTCGAGGGCCACCGGCCGGGCGCCCTGGGTGGCCAGCCAGCGCGAACACTGTGCGGCGCCGGCCCCGATCTCCAGGACGTCCAATCCCCGCAGCAAGTCCGGCGGACCGAGGAGCCGGGCGTCCGCCTCGTCCAGGCCCTCGGGCCCCCAGATGAAGCGGTCATCACCGAGGAACGCGCCGTGATCTGTCTGATACTCGTCGGCGTTGCGGTCCCACCAGCTCCGGCTGGCCCGGCTGCTCTCCGTGTCCCCGGCGGTACGCCGTGTCGCCTCCGGCTCGGAAACGGACCCGTCATCGGACTCGTACGCTGGGATCTCTTGGCTCATCGTGCCCGTCGTTGTAGTTTGCGCGGAACGCGACCTCGTCTTCGCGGAACCTCCCGCGAGAGGCCGTCGGGGCCCATCGTGGCCTCGGGGAACCTTAGTTGTGCCGGGATTGCGGGGATCCGCCCCGGGTGTGCGCCTTCGCGCATTGACCCTGTCCGGCTGCCCCCGTATGCTACAAGTTGCGCTGCGAGCCTGCGCACCTCAGACCTAGCAGGCGCGCTTCCATCTGTTGTATGTCCCCTCGGTTTGTCGAGGCGCCATCCGGACCGACCCGGAGAGGCGCTTCCCTGGCTGTCCGGCTTCTGCAGAGGCGATACGGGCTCTCGGCGTGGCAGTACCTACGACTTTCTGTCCGTAACCGGAGCCCTTTCCCACATGACGAGCAGCACCGAGACCACCTCTACCACTCCGCAGGTAGCGGTCAACGACATCGGTAACGAGGAAGCCTTCCTCGCCGCGATCGACGAGACGATCAAGTACTTCAACGACGGCGACATCGTCGACGGCGTCATCGTGAAGGTCGACCGGGACGAGGTCCTGCTCGACATCGGTTACAAGACCGAAGGCGTGATCCCGAGCCGTGAGCTCTCGATCAAGCACGACGTCGACCCGAACGAGGTCGTCAAGGTCGGCGACGAGATCGAGGCCCTGGTTCTCCAGAAGGAGGACAAGGAAGGCCGTCTGATCCTGTCCAAGAAGCGCGCTCAGTACGAGCGTGCATGGGGCACGATCGAGAAGATCAAGGAAGAAGACGGCATCGTCACCGGTACCGTCATCGAGGTCGTCAAGGGTGGTCTCATCCTCGACATCGGCCTCCGCGGCTTCCTGCCGGCCTCCCTCGTCGAGATGCGTCGTGTCCGCGACCTCCAGCCCTACGTGGGCAAGGAGCTCGAGGCGAAGATCATCGAGCTGGACAAGAACCGCAACAACGTGGTCCTGTCCCGCCGCGCCTGGCTCGAGCAGACCCAGTCCGAGGTTCGCCAGACGTTCCTCACCACCCTGCAGAAGGGTCAGGTCCGCTCCGGCGTCGTCTCCTCGATCGTCAACTTCGGTGCCTTCGTGGACCTGGGTGGCGTCGACGGTCTCGTCCACGTCTCCGAGCTGTCCTGGAAGCACATCGACCACCCCTCCGAGGTTGTCGAGGTCGGCCAGGAAGTCACCGTCGAGGTCCTGGACGTCGACATGGACCGCGAGCGTGTCTCCCTGTCGCTGAAGGCGACGCAGGAAGACCCGTGGCAGCAGTTCGCCCGTACGCACCAGATCGGGCAGGTCGTCCCCGGTAAGGTCACCAAGCTCGTTCCGTTCGGCGCGTTCGTCCGCGTCGACGAGGGCATCGAGGGCCTGGTCCACATCTCCGAGCTGGCCGAGCGCCACGTGGAGATCCCGGAGCAGGTCGTCCAGGTCAACGACGAGATCTTCGTCAAGGTCATCGACATCGACCTCGAGCGTCGCCGGATCTCGCTGTCCCTGAAGCAGGCCAACGAGTCCTTCGGTGCCGACCCGGCGTCGGTCGAGTTCGACCCGACCCTGTACGGCATGGCCGCGTCCTACGACGACCAGGGCAACTACATCTACCCCGAGGGCTTCGACCCCGAGACCAACGACTGGCTCGAGGGCTACGAGACCCAGCGCGAGGCGTGGGAGGGCCAGTACGCCGAGGCGCAGTCGCGCTTCGAGCAGCACCAGGCCCAGGTCATCAAGTCCCGCGAGGCCGACGAGGCCGCCGCTGCCGAGGGCGCTGCCGCTCCGGCCGGTGCCCCGGCGGGCGTCTCCGGCGGTTCGTACTCCTCGGAGTCGGACGACAACTCCGGCGCCCTGGCGTCGGACGAGGCGCTGGCCGCGCTGCGCGAGAAGCTGGCGGGCGGCCAGAGCTGACGCTCTGCCCCAGCTGGTAGATAGCTGAAAGTAAGGCCCGTTCCCCATGGGGGACGGGCCTTACTCATGTCCCGTCAACTCGCCCCGCCTGTCGCCCGTTTCGGCGAAAGCGGCCGACGCGGGAATGCGCCGGTCCCGGTAGTCGTTCTTCCTGTTGAACACGAGGAGGAGCGGTAATCGTGCTTGATCCGCAGGATTTGTACGAATGGGAGCCGAAGGGCCTCGCCGTCGTCGACATGGCGCTCGCGCAGGAGTCGGCCGGCTTGGTCATGCTGTACCACTTCGACGGCTACATCGACGCGGGTGAGACCGGCGAGCAGATCGTCGAGAAGCTGCTGGACACACTGCCCCACCAGGCGGTGGCCCGCTTCGACCACGACCGGCTCGTGGACTACCGCGCCCGTCGCCCGCTGCTGACGTTCCGGCGCGACCGCTGGACGGACTTCGAGGTGCCCGCACTCGAAGTGCGCCTCGTGCAGGACGCCACGGGCGCGCCCTTCTTGCTGATGTCGGGCCCCGAGCCGGACGTCGAGTGGGAGCGCTTCGCGCTCGCCGTGCGCCAGATCGTCGAGCGTCTCGGTGTGCGCCTGTCCGTCAACTTCCACGGCATCCCGATGGGCGTGCCGCACACCCGCCCCGTGGGCCTCACCCCGCACGGCAACCGCACGGACCTCATGCCCGGTCACCGCTCACCGTTCGACGAGGCGCAGGTCCCCGGCAGTGCCGAATCGCTGATCGAGTACCGCCTGATGGAGTCCGGCCACGACGTCCTGGGTGTCGCCGCGCACGTCCCGCACTATGTGGCGCGTTCGTCCTACCCGGACGCCGCGCTGACCGCCCTGGAGGCGGTCACGGCCGCGACGGGCCTGGTCCTGCCGAGCGTCGCGCACGGCCTGCGTACCGAGGCGCAGCGCACGCAGACCGAGATCGAGCGGCAGATCGGCGAGGGCGACGAGGAACTGGTCAGCCTGGTCCAGGGACTTGAGCACCAGTACGACGCGGTGGCGGGCGCCGAAGCGCGCGGCAACCTGGTCGCAGAACCGGCGGACCTGCCGTCGGCGGAGGAACTTGGCCGGGAGTTCGAACGTTTTCTCGCCGAGCGTGAGGGCGACGTCTGAGGAGGCGCTTAAGCTTCGGCTCATGCTGAAGGTGGGCCTGACCGGCGGTATCGGCGCCGGCAAGAGCGAAGTGTCACGGCTCCTCGTCTCCTACGGAGCCGTACTGATCGACGCGGACAGGATCGCGCGCGAGGTCGTCGAGCCCGCAACCGCGGGCCTGGCGGCGGTGGTTGAGGCGTTCGGCCCCGCGATCCTGACCGAGGACGGCGCACTGGACCGCCCCCGCCTGGGCGCCATCGTCTTCTCGGACCCTCAGAAGCTGGCGGCGCTGAACGCGATCGTGCACCCGCTGGTCGGAGCGCGCTCGGCCGCGCTGGAGGCGGAAGCCGGACCCGAAGCGGTGGTCGTGCATGACGTGCCGCTGCTGACGGAGAACGGCCTGGCGCCGCTGTACGACCTGGTCGTCGTCGTCGACGCCGCGCCCGAGACCCAGCTCGACCGCCTGGTACGGCTGCGCGGCATGACGGCGGACGAGGCCCGCGCCCGCATGGCCGCCCAGGCCGACCGGGCCCAGCGGCTCGCCATCGCCGATCTGGTCATCGACAACAACGGCGCCCTGGAGGCGCTGGAGCCGCAGGTGCGCGAGGTCTGGGCGGAGTTGGTGAAGCGCGCCGGGCGCTAACGGGCGCGGGGCCGCTCGGGGCGTACGCGGGGCGCGCTCATGAGCCGGCGCGTATCGAAACCGTAGGGATTCCCTCATCATGCTGGGTTTCCCCGGCCCACGCCGCCAAGCGGGGCCGAGGCGCCCTACGATCTCGCTGTGCTCTTCGTACTGGCGGGTTTCACCGTCCTCGGCGGTCTCGTGGCACTGCTCGCCGGAGCCTACGGGCTGCGCGAGACCCGGCGCGCCGAGCGGGCGGGCGCCTTCGCGTGGGCGCTGGTGAAGCCCGCGCCGCAGGGGGCGACGCGGCCCCTGTTGCAGTTCGAGACGGTCGACGGCGACGTCTTCGAACTCCCCTCGCCCATCTCGCCCAGCCGCCGTGAGCCCCTGCCGCCGGGCGCCTGCGTGCGGGTGTCCTACGACCCGGAGGACCCGCGCACCGTCGTGCTCCTGGGCCGTCAACGTACCGTCGTCGACCGGGCGTTCGTGGCGGCGGGCGCGGTCATCGTGCTGCTCGGGCTGACCTTGGCCACGGCCGCGCTCTGAGCCGCGCGCCCGGACCTTTGCCGTCGGCACGCGTACGGAATACCCGAGCCGGGCATGGCGTTGACATCGCGCAGCAGAGGGAAAGGACAGGCACGTGGGCGAGAGCACCCCCGAGACGCACGTCATCGACTTCCGCGCCGCCGAGCAACTGCTGGCTGCCAGGGATCCACGTGGTGCCGTCAAACTCCTCGACTCGGTGATCGCGGTCCATCCCGAGAACACGGCCGCCCGCCTGCTCAGAGCCCGCGCCTTCTTCGCCTCGGCCCAGCTCCGTTCCGCCGAACTGGAATTCCAGCTGGTCCTGGAACGCGAGCCGGACAACGCCTTCGCGCACTTCGCCCTGGCCCGCACCTATGAACGCCAGGCGCGCCCGGAGCACGCCACCCGCCACTTCCGCCTGGCGGCAGCACTGGATCCCAAGCCGGAGTATGTGGCCGCGGCGCGGTTCGAGGGCGACGCGGAGTAGGAGGCGAGCACCGGCCCGGCGTGACCGTCGGGGGCGCTCCTGGTGGGGTGACGGTCGGCCTGTGCCCGGGCCGGCCGCCGCGTCATCGGCTGCGCGGCGGCTCGTACGGGGGGACGTCACGTCCGGGCTGATAGTGCGGGCCCTGCCGGATATGGCGGACGATCATGACGAGGTCCAAGACGATCACTGCGGCCAGCACCGCGCAGGCCGCCATCCACCCGGGCCGCCCTTCCACGGCGAAGCTGGCCGTACCGCCGAGGGCCCAGATCAGGCCCCAGACGCTCAGCCAGAGCCGCATCCGCAGGGGGCTGCGGGCAGTGATCGGTTCGTTACCCGTGCGCGGCATAGTGATCGCCTCTTCAGGAGGTGTACCCGCTGAGGCGGAGGTGAAAGCCGCAGGGCGCTGGGGATCCCGGGGTCGAGCTCCTTTGACGCCGCCGGCCCCCGTCGCCGTCGCTCAAACCGCGTCCTGAATGCGGCGGTACGGCGTTGAACGGGTGGCTAGGGTGACGCGCATGCCGCTCTCCGACGACCTTCCCCGAACTCTGCTCGACCTCGCCGTACCGCACGAGGACATCAACGAACTCACGGCGGCCGCCGCCCAGTTCACCGCGGATCCCGCGCTCGGCGAGCTCCTGGAGCACGCGGCGCGCGCCCTGGTCGAGAACATCGGCACCTTGGATGTCCATCCCGCCCCGCCCGCCCCGCCCGAGGGCCTGGGCGATCTGGAACGCTGGTTCCCCGTCTGCGCCGTCCTCGCCGCGCTCCCCCGCACCAGGGCCTACCACCAGGAGCGGAACATCCCCGAGGACATCGCCCGCCATACCCTCGCCGACCTAGGACGCCACATCGCACTGCACCGCAGACGGCACGGAAACGGCGGTCTCCTGACGCCCGGCTGGCTGGGGCTGCACGCGCGCGGGGAGATCTACCAGCTCGGGCGGCTCCAGTTCCAGCGCGCGGTGCTCGGCCGGCGCACGAGCCGGGCCGCCCGCGCGGCAGGCCTCGACGTCCAGCCGGGCGATCCGTGCCTGAACCTGCACATTCCTGACTTCCTGGGCCCGTTGACGCCCCAGGCGTGCGCCGATTCGCTCACGCGCGCCAGGGCGTTCTTCGCCCGGCACTTCCCCGAGGAGCGCCACCAGGTGGCCGTCTGCCACTCCTGGCTGCTCGACGAGCAGCTGCGAGACCACCTGGCCGAGGACTCCAACATTGTCCGCTTCCAGGGTTTGTTCCGTATCGCTTACAGAAGCGACGACCCGGCGGACGGCGAACCCGTCGGCTTCGTCTTCGGGGATCCGGATCTGCCCGTGGCGGACCTCCCGCGCCGCACCTCATTGCAGCGCGCCGTCACCGGGCACCTCCTGAACGGCGGGCACTGGTATGTGGGCCACGGCTGGTTCGCGCTCTAGGAGCCGGCCGGCGCGTGCATGTGTGTCGAATTCCAGCCGCCCGACCAGGCCGGGCCGGACTCAGTGCACGAAGCTGTAGCTGCGCCAGGCCGCCGCCCTTGGCGCCACATTGTCGGTGAGCCGGCTGCCGATGTACGTCGTGTCCTTGCCCGTGCAGTCGGGCGTTCTGTACATGACCATGTCGACCAGCGTGTTGTTGAGGACCTGCTTCGTGCCGGCCGGCGGCAGCCGGTGGCAGCCCCGGATCTTCGGGCTGGTCAGCGTGGTGGAGCGGTCCGACCCCGCCGTATAGCTGATGGTGCCGACCGCCGTACGCCCGAGGCTGGAGCAGGCGGTGGTGGCGAGGGCGAGCAGCACGGCCCCGGTGACGATCCGCGTGCGGCGACGGCGGCGTGTGGGGGCGGGGGACTGGGACGCGGTCACGGACATGAGTGGTCCTCGTCTGTACGGCATGGCTGCGGCGGTCAGTGTCGCCAGCCTGCCCCGTGCCGGTGCCCCCGGCATCCGGTGTGCCCCCTGGATAGCCCGCCCGGGCGACGGGCCCGCGCCGCGCCTTCCGGCCCCGCACAACGTCCTGCCCGGCCTCCCGCCCGCCCCCATGCGTCCGCCTTCACGCGTCCGCCTCCACGCCCGCCCGGCGCCGCCCGGTTCCGGACGCGCCCGGTTTCGGAGGCGCCCCGGTTCTTTACGCGCGGCCCCACCTCGGGGTACGAGAGAGATTGCGGAGCCCGCAGCCGGGCACGCGCTCCGTGTCGAACGCTCCGCGCGCTGCGGCGTCGCCCTGCTCAAAACCTGTCGGAAGGCGCACGAAACTGATGGAACCCGTCCGTACGACCCACCAGGGAGCGGTACGAGGACGTCTCGTCGCTGACGACGTGGCCGCCTTCCTCGGCATCCCGTTCGCCGCGCTCCCCTTCGGGGAGGCACGCTTTCGCGCTCCGGCACCCGCTCTCCCCTGGGACGGCGTGCGTGAGGCGTTCGTCCCGGGCGCGAGCATGCCCCGCGCCCCTTACGCGCCTCCCTTCGACACCCTCATCCCCGACGAGGGCGCCCAGGGCCAGGACTGCCTGAACCTCAACGTGTGGACACCGCATCCAACGCCGGGCGGCGGCCTGCCCGTGATGGTGTGGATCCACGGCGGAGCCTTCGCCAACGGCTCGGGCTCGTCGTCCTCCTACGACGGAAGCGCCTTCGCGCGCGACGGCGTGGTCTACGTCAGCGTCAACTACCGGCTCGGCGCCGACGGCTTCCTCAAGCTGCCCGACCGGCCCGACAACCGCGGCCTGCTCGACCAGATCGCCGCCCTGGAATGGGTGCGCGACAACATCGAGGCCTTCGGCGGCGACCCCCACCAAGTGACCGTCTTCGGCGAGTCGGCGGGCGCCATGAGCATCGGGGCCCTGCTCGCCCTGCCGCGCGCCCGTGGCCTCTTTCGACGCGCCATCTTGCAGAGCGGCGCCGCCCACCACTTCCTGCGGCCCGGCTCCGCCGACCTGATCACGGGCCGCCTCGCCGAAAAACTCGGCATCGAGGCGAGTGCCGAGGACTTCGCCGCCGTCCCCCTGGAAGACCTGCTGCGTGCGCAGGCCGAGCTGCGCGGCGAGATCGGGGCGAACCCGGACCCGCGGCTGTGGGGAGAGGCCGCGCTCAACATGATGCCGTTCGAACCCGTCCTCGACGAGCTCCCGCTGCCCTCGGCTGAGTGCGGGGTGGAGTTCCTTGTCGGCAACAACCAGGAGGAGTACCGCCTGTTCCTGGTGCCCACCGAACGCATCGACGTCCTGCCGAGGTCCCGCCTGGAGCTGGCCGCGGCGGCGTACGGGCTCGACCCGGACAAGGCGCTGCCCGTCTACGAGCGGCGCCGCCCCGACGCGGTGCCCGGCGAACTGTTCGACGCCGTCACCACCGACTGGTTCTACCGGATCCCGGCCCTGCGCGTCGCGGAGTCGGTACCCGGCACCCACGTGTACGAATTCGCCCGCCGCTCCCCGGCCCACGGCGGCCGCCTCGGCGCCTGCCACGCCTCCGAGCTCGCCTACGTCTTCGACCGGCTCCACGACCCCGCCTACGCCGCGATGCTCGGCCCCCGCCCCCCACAAGCCCTCGCGGACGCGATGCACGGCGCCTGGGTGGCCTTCGCGAAGACCGGCGACCCCGGCTGGGCGCCCTACGACACCGAGCGCCGCACCACCCGGGTCTTCGGCACCGAACCGGGCCTCGAACACGACCCGCGCGGCGACGAACGTGCCTTGTGGGAGGGGGTGCGCTGAGGCCGTGAGGCCCATTGTCAGACCCCGCCCGTAAGGTCGTAGATCAGTCGCGGACCACGCGACGGACCACGACCGCGCGGACGAAGGGAGGTGAGCGGCGATGGACCGGCCGACACCGATGCGCCACGCCGAGCAGCCGCCGGCGACCTCAGGCGAAGGCGCGCCCGCGCCGAGCGAGCAGTCCTTGCGCCCGCCCGCGCGCGACCAGCGGTCCACCACGCCCTACCGCGCCCCCGCCGCCAGGGCCGTGAGCGACGGCGCCGCGCCCGCGGCCCGCGCCTGGCCCGGCGTGACGGCGGCCGCCGTGTTCCTGCCCGCGGGGCTGCCCCGCGCAGGCAAGGTCGCCTTCTGGGACCCGGACCAGGGTCCGCCGCCGCACGGACCGTCCGGGCCGGACGCGGAAGTGGCCGAGCTGACCGTGGTGCGCCGCCACGGCTCGGGCGCCCGCAGCCGCAAGGTCGCCGCCCTCCTCGTCCCCGTCGCCGAGGCCCTGCCCCTGCTGATCCAGGCCCGGCACCATCCCGCCGCCCACCCGGCCGCCGCCTGCTGGGGCGCGGCCGCACTGCACGCCCTGCACCTCGTCGCACGCGGCAGGCTGCTGCCCGGCCTCACCCCCACCAGCCACGACGCCTGGCGGGCCGGCCCGCTGGACGCGGACGACATCGCCCAGCTACGGGCCATCGCCGCCGCCATGCCCTATGAGGCGTACGCGGTGCCCGTCCCCGGCCGGGGCGCGCTCCAGTTGCCCGAGCCCGAAGCCCTGGTACGCGCCTTCCTCGACGCCGTGGCCGACACCCTGCCCCGCACCCCGGCCGCCGCCCACGCCGCCGGCGCGCCCTTCGCCGCGACCACCGCCCAGCACCTGCCCGGCGCACACGCCTGGGCGGCGGAGGCGGCCGCCGGCATGGATGCGGGCGTCCGGGTCTCCCTGCGCCTAGACCTCAGCGCCTACGACCTGTTCGACACGGCGTCCCAAGAACGTGCGCAACCCGCAGCCCCTGCACCGACCGGGACGGCCGAGGCGCCGGAGGCGCCCGAGGCGTCCGAAGAAGAGGAACGCGAGGCCCGGCGCGCGGGCTCGGCGATCGTCCAGGTGCACAGCCTCGCCGACCCGACCCTGGTCGTCGACGCCGCCCGCCTCTGGGCGAACGACCTCCCCGACAGCACGACCACCCCAGGGCGCACGAGGTCAACAGTCGGCACGGGCAGCGCAGTTGAGGCGTTCGGACCGCGCGCCCGGGTCGACGCGCTGCTCGCCCTGCGCCGCGCCGCCCGCGTCTGGCCCCCGCTCGGACTCCTCCTCGAACGCGGCGTCCCGGACGTCCTGCCGCTCACCGAGACCGAGCTGTACGAACTGCTGGGCGAGGCATCGGCGCGGCTGGCCGCAGCCGGCGTCACCGTCCACTGGCCGCGTGAACTGGCCCGCACCCTCAGCGCCACCGCCGTCGTACGCCCCGCGCCCGGCTCCGCCACCGACGGCACCTCCTTCTTCGACGCCGAACAACTCCTCGCCTTCAACTGGCAGCTGGCGCTCGGCGGTGAGCCGCTGACCGAAGCCGAAATGGACGTGCTCGCCGAAGCCCACCGTCCCATCGTGCGGCTGCGCGACCAATGGGTGGTGGCCGACCCCGAGCTCGTCCGCAAAGCCAGGAAACGCGACCTCGGCCTGCTCGACCCGGTGGACGCGCTGTCCGTCGCCCTCACCGGCACCGCCGACGTCGACGGCGAGAGCGTCCAAGCGGTCCCCACCGGCGCGCTCGCGGTGCTGCGCGACCGCCTCCTGGAAGGCCCCCCGGCGGCCGAACAACCCCCGGCGCTCAACGCGACGCTGCGCGACTACCAACTGCGCGGCCTGGCCTGGCTGGACATGATGACCTCCCTGTGCCTCGGCGGCTGCCTCGCCGACGACATGGGCCTCGGCAAGACGATCACCCTGATCGCCCTGCATCTGCGCCGCGCCCGCCCCGAACCCACCCTGGTGATCTGCCCGGCCTCCCTGCTCGGCAACTGGCAGCGCGAGATCACCCGCTTCGCCCCCGGCGTGCCGGTCCGCCGCTTCCACGGCGGCAGCCGCACCCTGGAGGGCGCCGACGGCGGATTCGTCCTCACCACCTACGCCACCATGCGCACCAGCGCGCCCCAACTGGCCGCCCGCGCCTGGAACATGGTCGTCGCCGACGAGGCACAACACGTCAAGAACCCGTTCTCGGCGACCGCCAAAGCACTGCGCACCATCCCCGCCCCGGCCCGGGTCGCGCTCACCGGCACCCCCGTGGAGAACAACCTCTCCGAACTGTGGGCCCTGCTCGACTGGACCACGCCGGGCCTGCTCGGCCCCCTCAAGGCGTTCCGTGCCCGCCACGCCCGCCTGGTGGAGAACGGCGAGGACGACGACGCCGCCGACCGCCTCGCCCGCCTGGTCCGCCCCTTCCTGCTGCGCAGGAAGAAGTCCGACCCGGGCATCGTGCCCGAGCTGCCCCCCAAGACCCAGACCGACCACCTCGTCCCGCTCACCCGCGAACAAGCCGCCCTGTACGAGGCGGTGGTCCGCGAAGTGATGGCCGCCGTCGAAGCGGCCGAAGGCATCGCCCGCCGCGCCCAGGTCATGAAACTGCTCACCGCGCTCAAGCAGATCTGCAACCACCCCGCGCAGTACCTCAAGGAGCAGGCCCCCCGCCTCGCAGCCCGCTCGGGCAAGCTGGCCCTGCTCGACGAACTCCTCGACACCATCCTCAGCGAAGACGGCGCGGTCCTGGTCTTCACCCAGTACGTCTCGATGGCCCGGCTGCTCACCCACCACCTCACCGCACGCGGCGTGCCCTGCCAACTGCTCCACGGAGGAACACCGGTGGCCGAACGCGAGCGTCTGGTCGACGCCTTCCAGGGCGGCGAAGTCCCCGTGTTCATCCTGTCCCTCAAAGCCGCCGGAACCGGCCTCAACCTCACCCGCGCCGGCCACGTCATCCACTACGACCGCTGGTGGAACCCGGCCGTGGAGGAACAGGCCACCGACCGCGCCTACCGCATCGGCCAGACCCAGCCCGTCCAGGTCCACCGCCTGATCACCGAAGGCACCGTCGAGGAAAGCATCGCGCGGATGCTGGAAGAAAAACGCCGCCTCGCCGACGCCGTCCTCGGCTCGGGAGAGAGCGCCCTGACCGAACTCACCGACCGCGAACTGGCCGACCTGATCTCCCTGCGGAGAGCGCCATGACCCCACGCCCCCCGATCCGCGCCCCCCGCCACGACGACCGCCGCCGCACCTACCCCGCACTGGGCGCCCGCTCCGAACGGACCGGCACCTGGTGGGGCGACGCCTGGGTGCGGGCCCTGGAAGAACTGGCCCTGGACCCCGCCCGCCTGGCCCGCGGGGCCGCCTACGCGCAGGCCGGCCACGTGGACGCGATCACCGTCACCCCCGGCCGCATCACCGCCTACGTACACGGCTCACGCCCCCGCCCCTACCGTACGGAACTACGCCTGCGCACCCTGCCCGACCCGGCGTGGGAACAATTCCTCGACACCGCGGCGCGCACGCCCGCGCACATCGCCGCGCTCCTCGACAAGGACCTGCCGCACGACCTGGCCGACGAGGCCGAACTGCTGCCCGCTTCCGGCGACCTCATCCCCGACTGCTCCTGCCCCGACGACGGCTACCCCTGCAAACACGCGGCGGCCCTGTGCTACCAGACCGCCCGCCTCCTGGACGAAGACCCGTTCGTGCTGCTGCTCATGCGCGGACGCGGTGAGCAGGAGGTCCTGGCCGCACTCACCCGGCGCAACGCCGCCCGCATGGCAGTGGAGAGAGTCCCGCCCCGGCCCCAACTCCCCACCGTCCAGGCCCGCTCGGCCCTCGCCCCCCGCACCCGGCCGCCCCTGCCGCCCCCCTTCCCGACACCCGCGAGACCCGGCCACCCGCCCGCCTTCCCCGACGTAAACGGCGGCCCCGACCCGCTGTCCCTCGACCTCCTCGCCACCGAAGCGGCCCTTCGCGCCCACACCCTGCTCACCACCGGACAGGACCCCATCGCCCCCCTGACCACCTGGCAGGACGCGGTGCGCCTCGCCGCGGCCCACCCCGGATCCGGACTCACCTCCACCACCCGCGCCCTGTACACCGCATTGGCCCGGGCCACCGACCGCACCCCCACCGACCTCGCGCGCGCCGTGGCCGCCTGGCGGCAGGGCGGCATCGAGGCGCTGAGCGTCCTGGAGACGCCCTGGGACCCGCCGGCCGGCCCCTTCGACCGGGCCCGGCCGGCCCTGAGCACCGCCGGATTCCCCGGCTTCCGCCCCAGCCGCAACCGGCTGTCCACCCCCACGACCCAACTCCGCTACGGCCGCGACGGACTCTGGTACGGATACGAATCGGACCCCGACAGAGAGGACTGGTGGCCCCGGGGCGCCCCGGACGCGGACCCGGTGGGGGCGCTCACCGCCCGGCTCGGCGCCTGACACCCCGCTCCGGGGCCCGGCACCGGACAGGTGTGCCGCCCGGCACCGACGTCAGCCCGCCACCTCGGGCGTGGCCGCCCTGCGCTGGACCGGACGCGGCCGCTCAAGCCGCGTCACCACACGGGAGTGGAACAGATCGACGGCCGCGTCCACCCCACGGATGAACCCGGTCTCCGCGTTGCCGCGCGCACCGCCCACGCTCTTGGCCAGCGAAAGCCGGAACCCCGTGATCTTCTCCGACCCCTTCGGCAACAGATCTCCCGGCTCGGGACGCAACTTCTCCAGAGTGCCGCGCGGGCCCACCGCGTCCCCTTCGAGCAGCGTCTGCACATGCAGGTCGGCCGGCGCCTCGGCGAGCTGCCGCATCAGCCGCTTCACCCAGGACAGCGGATAGCCCTGCTCGGGCGCCGCGATCTCGATGGACGTCCGCAGCCGCCCCACCCGCAGATCCGCGACGACGCCCAGAATGCCGGGCGCCCCCTCCACCCGGATCTCCGCGCTCAACTGCCCGTCCACACACAGCCGGTGCGCCAACTCCGCCCGGCGCGAAACCGGATCGGTGCCACGCCTGGCCCGCTGCACGGGCACCACCTTCGTGCCGAGCTCCCCACCCAGCCGCAGACACACCTGGCGGATCAGCCGCTCCCAGCTCTCGACGACCTGGACCGAACGCGGATCGCCCGGCGTCAACGTCTCCTCATCGATGCCGTTGCGCACCGGAACCCAGGCGGGCCCCATGTTCTGGAAACCGTGGCACCCGGAGTTGTCATGCTGGAGATAGTGCAGCAGCTCCTGGAGCAGCCAGGCGTGCGCCTCATTGCGTACGCCCTCATGACGGATCAGCAGCTGCGCCTGGTGGGTGACTTCGGCCCAGGACAGATGCCACAGCGCGACCTTGTGCTTGCGCCGACCGTCGGTTTTCACCTCGACCAGGGAACTTCCCTCCAGGGCAACGTCGTTGGAGAGAGTGATGACCGCTTCATACCCCCGGTGAGCGGCGATGTTCACGTAGTCCTGGATCTGTTCACTCTTGAGGGAGTTGCCGTTGGTCTTGGTCTCGACGAGAGCCGTCCACAGCTTCCCCGCGCGCTCCACCCGGATGACGCCGTCGGGCCGCTTGGGACTGTCGCCGTGCGGAAGCGTCACCTCGGTGAAAGCCTCCATCCGCCCGGAAGGCGCACCGAAAGCGGCGGTGAGGCGGCGCCCGAACTCAGGAACCTGACTCATCACGGCCAGCAGCACGGATGTGGCCCGCATCTCGCGCTCACGGTCGCTCTTCAAAGAGGACGCGGGGAACAACCGGGCGCCGCGCCACGTGTCGTTGTCGGCGAGCGAAGGCTTCGGCGCCTTCGGCAGCGTCACCTTCTTCTTGGCCGTACGCAACCGCCGTGCCGGCGCCGGTGCCGCGTCCGCGTCGGGGGCGGCGCCGGGCGCGGGGGCGGCCGCGGGTGGCTCGGATCCACCCGGTTCGGTGGCGCGCGGCGCGGGCACGGCCGCCAACGCGGCGGCGCGGGCGACGGCCCGGTCGTCGGCCTGGTCGTGGGCCCGGTCATCGGTCGGCGCGCCGGGCCGCGTGTCGAGAGGCCCGGCCGCGTCGGCGTCGGGGACCACCCTCTCGATGGCGGGGCCGGCGGTGCCGTCGTCGACCACGACCTCGTGGAAGCCCGACGACTCATCCTGCTCGCCGTCCTGGTCGTCGTCCTCGTCGATCTCGATGCCGTAATCGGTGGCGAGCCCGGCGAGCCCGGAGTCGTACCCCTGCCCGATGGCCCGGAACTTCCACGCCTCCGCGCGCCGGTAGACCTCGCCGAAGACGAACGCGCTCTCGGTGCCGGCGTCAGCGATGGAGAACCCGAGCATGGCCTCGCCGGAAGCGTCCGTCACGACCAGTCGGATGTTCTCCAACTCGCCGAAATGCGCGCGCCGGTACCGGCTGGCCGCGATGATCACCCGGTCGATGTCCTGCGGGAGCGCCGCCAGGTCGAGCCGGATCCTGTCCTCGCTGCCGTTCTCCGTCACAGCCGCACCCAGGAGCTGCACGCTGCCGTCGGTCGCGGCCGGGTTGTTGTAGTAGAAGAAGTCGGCGTTGCCGCGCACCTTGCCGTCCGCGCCGAGCAGCAGCACCGAGACATCCGCGTCGCCCTCGCCGCTCGGGCTGCTCCAGCTCAGACTGACGATGACGGAGTCGGCGTTCTCACTGAGCGCCGCGAGGCCCACGTTGGCACCCTTGACCATTTCGTGCATGAAGATCCCCCCACGGGACGGAGGGCCGTACGGGCATGGCCGAACTGCCCTCTGTTCACGGAAAAGTTGTTGCCCTCCCCAAGAGCGCTCACGAAGCCTACTGGTCGAGAAGTCGGGCCCCTCGCGGATGGCCGAAAAGAGAGGGCACGGCTCAACGGGTAGCCGCCCACCAAGTCCCGTCGCGCGCGGCCGACACTCGTGACCCGCAGCTCGGATGGATATGGCGAATCGATATCAGGCCGAAGCCGCAGACGCAGGAGGTCGTCGTTCCGGATCGCCGGGAGGTGGCTCTCGCGGTAGGCCGGCGGACGCCGCATCCGCCGCGCCGGGCGGTGTCGGCTCCCGTGCCCATGCGGCCAGTACCGCGTCGATCGCCGCGGCGACCCCGGCCCGGGCGCGGTTGTGCGGCACGCGGGCCATGAGCAGCGCGTCGTACTCCGTGTCCAGATGCCGGACGGAGGCACGGACGGCCGCCGTCACCGCCGCCGCGTCCAGCGCCCGCCCCGCCGCCGACCTGCCCACCCTCCCGCTGCCCCGCACCGAAGCGTGCTCGGCGATGTCGCGCGCGCGGTCGGGCGGGCAGCTCGGAAAGAGCCGCAGGATCGCGTCGGTCATGGCGGCCGTGAACCGCACGTCCTGCGCGGCCCGCCGCTCGGCGTCCCGGGCGCGCCGACGGGCCCGGGCCTCCCCGTCGGCAAGGCAGGCGGCCTCCGCGGCGGCCAGCGCCCGCTCCTCGACGAACACCCCCTGACGTTCGTAACGCCGCCGGCGCCGGTTGAAGCGGACCACGACGGCGCAGAGCGAACTGCCCGCGCGGGCACGGCGGGTGAGCGCCGTGTCCCCACGCGGCAGGAAGACCAGATGGCACAGATCCGAACAGTCCAGACAGCACGGCGAGCCGGAGGCCAGCACCACATACTCCAGCGGTCCGCGACCGCACACCGCGCAGCGGTGACGGCGCCGGGGTTCGATGACGAGCATGGCAGCACCCCTCACACACCCGCACCGCCACCCGACTCGACAACCAATCCGCCGAGCAGTGGGACGCACGGGCCGGCCCGGACACTCTCCCTTCTCTGATTCCCCGACCAACGGTGGCTGGAACAACGGGAGTTGGAATCAGGCCGGAGGGCCGGTGTGCCCGTCAGTGGACCGCCGGTGAAGCGGCCCGCAGCGCCACATTGGCGTGGCTCCCCTGGAAACTTTGATCCGAAACGAGCGTCAGCCGGGCGGAGGACCGGAACTCCTCCAGCGTGGCCGAACCGCAGGAGACCATCGTCGTCCTTAGCTTGGCGACGGTCAGCGCCAGCCCCTCACCGAGATCGCCCGCATAGGGAACGTAACCGTCCACTCCCTCCTCGAACAGCAGACCCTGGCCGCCCTGCCCGTAGCGCTGCCAGTTACGCGCACGGTTCGAGCCCTCGCCCCAGTACTCCTTCACGAAGCCGTCGCGGGTGGCGAGTTTGGCGCCCGCAGCCTGGTCGAAACCCGCGAAGTAGCGTCCCATCATCACGAAGTCCGCCCCCATCGCGAGCGCCAGGGCCACGTGGTAGTCGTGCACAAGGCCTCCGTCGGAGCAGACCGGCACGTGGACGCCGGTACGCTCGCGATAGGCGTCCCGTGCTGCCGCGACATCCAGCACCGCGCTCGCCTGACCGCGGCCGATCCCCTTCTGGTCCCGGGTGATGCAGATCGAGCCGCCGCCCACTCCCACCTTGACGAAGTCCGCTCCAGCCTCGGCGAGGAAAACGAACGCGTCGCCGTCGACCACATTGCCCCCACCCGCAGGGATCTCGGGATAGTGCTTCTTCACCCAGGCCAGCGCCTCTGCCTGCCAGTCGCTGTAGCCGTCGGACGAGTCGAAGCACAGGGCGTCCACGCCCGCGTCCGCCAGGGCCGGGACGCGCTCCCGGTAGTCATGGGTGTTGACGCCCGCGCCCACCAACGGACGCGTCATGTCATCGGGACGGGCGTCGCTGTGAGGCGTCGCGGCACCAGTGACAGCGCCGGCCTCGACGTTCTTCACCTGGCCGACCGCCGCGACCTGGTCCTGGATCGACCGGTTGTGGTGCAGGAAGCTGAGGCCGCCGTTGCGCGCGAGGGCGATGGCGAGTTCCGGCGTGCTGACGGCCTGCATGATCGCGGACGTGAACGGCACCCGCAGCTCGACGGCCGGCCGCTCACCCACGGCATGCCGGGATAGGGGCGTGCGCAGGTCCACCGTCGCGGGCGAACAATCGGTGCGCGTGCGATTGGGCAGAAGAAGGAACTCGTTGAACGTCCGCGAGACTTCGGTGATGATCTGTGCCACTTGTTCCTCCTGGCCCGTCGGCGGGGGCCCGGCCGCCCCGCCAAGAAGACCGACCCGGCCGTCCCGGTGCCGGCGGAAGCAGAGGTCGGCACGACAGCCGTGGAGGTGCCACAGCCGCGGCAGAGCCCTGACCGGCCCGTGGATCGAACGGGGTGCGGTCGTGACCAGGCACTCTACCGATCACGTCGCCACCGCACGAATCGACTTCGTTGCCGTCAACCACTGCGCCTGGTCGCCCACTTGAGCTCGTGGCGGGGCAGCGGGGCCACGGCGGCGCCGCCCGGGTGTATGGGGACCGCGCATGATGGGGGTGTGCGATTCGAAGCGATCACCTGGGAGCGGCTGACCGGCGCCCTGGCCGAACGGGCCGCCCACGCCAAGGCCGCCGACGGCGGTTCCTGGCTGCGTCTGGGCATCGATGGCGCCACCGCGGCCCGCACCGACGAACTCGCGCGCCGTCTCGCGGAAGCGCTCCGGCTGCGCGGCAGGCCCGTCCTCGTTCTCTCCACCGAAGGGTTTCTGCGGCCCGCCTCGCTGCGCTACGAGTACGGCCGCCAGGACCCGGACACGTACTACGACGGCTGGTTCGACACCGGCGCGCTGTGGCGGGAGGTGTTCGGGCCGCTTGATCCGGGCGGCACAGGGCTCGTACTGCCCGACCTGTGGGACCCGGTGACCGACCGGGCGACCCGGAGTCCTTATCAACTCCTGCCGGACGGCGGGGTGTTGATCGTGCACGGGCCCATGCTCCTGGGGCGCCGGTTCCCCTTCGATCTCACCGTGCACCTGCGACTTTCACCGTCCGCGCTGCGGCGCCGGACTGAGGAGGCCGACCGCTGGACGCTCACCGCTCTCGAACGGTACGCATCCGAGGTGCGCCCGGCGGAGGTGGCCGACGTCGTGGTGCGGGTGGATGATCCTCGTCATCCGGCGTGGGGTGGGGGAGTGGGAGGAGCGGCGGCGGGGCCGGGGTGACGAGTGACAGGTGACAGCTGTCGGTCGTCGGCTGACAGAGTCTGATGCCTGATATCGGTTACCCGTTACCCGTCGTCTGCCATTTGCTGTCTGTCACTCGTCATCCGTCGCCCCTCCACCCACAACCGGCGGCCGTCCCCCCACCACACCCACCGCCATCGCCCCCGCCCGGCACCCCGCCTCCGCGGCCTCCCTCGATGACGCACCCATCAGATGGGCCGCGAGGAAGCCCCCTGTGAACGCGTCGCCCGCGCCTGTCGAATCCACGGCGTCGACCGTCGGTGCCCGTACCGTCGCGATGATCTTGCCTGCCGCGGCCACCAGCGCCCCGGCCGGCCCGAGTGTGACCGCCACCAGAGGGAATTGTCGGCTCAACTCCACCGCCGCGTCAGCCGGTTCCGGTAATCCGGTCAGAAGGCGCGCCTCGTCCGCGTTGGGGAGCAGGATGTCCGTGCCCTCGGTCAGGGTGAGGAAGCGGCGGGTGCCCAGGTCGGCCAGGAAGCCGGCCGACGCCGGGTCCAGGCTCACGGTGACGCCTGCCCGGCGGGCCGATTCGCTTGCTCGTAGCGCCAGTTGGCGGCTGCTGTCCGCGAACAGCAGGTAGCCCGAGAGGTGGAGGTGGGTGATGCCGTCGAGGAGGGCGGGGGACCAGCCGGCGGGGCTCATGCGGTTGACGGCGCCGCTGTCCGTCAGGAACGTACGCTCGGCCGTCACCGCGTCGACCAGGGCTATCACGGTCGCGGTCGGCGCGTCGGTGTCCGGGACGAGCAGGGAGCGTACGCCGGAGCGGCGCAGCCAGAGGTTGTGCCAGGCGGCGGAGTCCTGACCGGCGCGGGCGAGCAGCCGTACGTCCGTGCAGCCCGAATGGGCCGCCCAGCAGGCGGCGTTGGCGCCGGCGCCGCCCGGCACCGTCCGGATCTCGGCCATGGTGTCGGTGGCGGGCGCGAGTGGGCCGTGGTGGCGGGCGACCACGTCGGTGACCACGTCCCCGACGACGAGGAGACCGCCCGGCGTCCGGCCGGTCCCGGCTCCGTTCACAGCGCCGCGGCGATGTCCGCGGCCAGCCGGACGTTGCCGCGTACGGCCGCCACGTTGGCTTCCAGGGACGCGCCGTCCGTGTGCTCGACCAGATAGGTGAGAAGGAAGGGAGTGACCGCCTGGCCGGTGATGTTCGCGGCGCGGCAGGCGGCGAGACCGGCGGCCAGCACGTCGTCGTGCAGCCGGGGATCGAGCTGTTCGGCCTGGGGTACGGGGTTGGCCACGATCACCGCCGAGCGCAGGGCGAGCGCGCGGTGGGCCCGCAGGACGTCCGCCGCCTCCTGTGGCGTGCGTACCGTCCAGTCGACCGGCTCGCCCGAACTGGACAGGTAGAAACCCGGGAAGTGGTCCGTGCCGTAGCCGACCACGGGGACGCCGAGTGTTTCCAGGCGTTGGAGCGTGGCCGGTACGTCGAGGATCGACTTCACGCCCGCGCACACCACCGCGATCGGTGTCGTGGCGAGCAGTCGCAGGTCCGCCGACTCGTCCTGCGTGCGGTCCCATTCGCGGTGGACGCCGCCGAGGCCGCCGGTCGCGAAGACGCGTAGCCCGGCACGCTCGGCCAGGTACGCGGTGGCGGATACCGTGGTCGCCCCGCTGGTTCCGGTCGCCAGCGCCATCGGCAGGTCGCGGTGGCCGAGTTTGCGCAGGTCGTCGTTGGCCACGCGTTCCAACTGGTCCTTGTCCAGGCCTACTCGGGGGTGTCCGTCGAGTACGGCGATGGTCGCGGGAACGGCCCCCGAGGCTCGTACCAGGTGCTCGAGTTCGAGGGCGACCCGGAGGTTGCGCGGCCGGGGCAGGCCGTGCGAGATGATCGTCGACTCCAGGGCCACGACGGGCCGGCCCTCCTCCAGAGCGGTGCGTACTTCTTCCGAGAGGTGGACCGCTTCGGGTGCGTCGTCACGGGGCATGCCCCCATTCCTGGCGCGGCCGGGCGGCGGATAAACGCGTGGGGTGGGCGGGGCGAGCCGTTCAGGACAGGGGGCGGCTGGACAGGCTGTCGGGTCGGGGGGCGCGGATCCGGCCGCTCTGTCGGTCACCCGGCGCGAGCGGCGCGGCTAGATTGACCGGCCATGAGCACCCTGGACGAAGCCTCTGTCGCCGCCCCCGCCGCCTCCCCTGCCTCCGCCGCCTCCCCTGCCTCCGCTGTCGCCGACCCGGGCCCCGGCGGACCCGCGTCCTTCGCCGTGCGGGTGTCCGACGTGGAACTGGAGCCGGAACCGCTCGACCCCGACCAGATCGTCTCCGGCGCCCCTGAGGTGACGGGGAAGGTGCTGTGGGAGTCGGCCGACGGCAAGCAGATCCGGGGTATCTGGCAGATCACTCCGGGCGTGGTGACCGACACCGAGGCCGACGAGCTCTTCGTGGTCGTCAGCGGGCGCGCGAGGGTCGAGGTGGCGGGCGGCGAGGCGCTGGAGATCGGGCCGGGTGACGCGTGCGTGCTGCGGGCGGGTGACCGCACCACCTGGACCGTCCACGAGACGCTGCGCAAGGCCTACCACATCAGCTTGTAGGGCCCCGCTCGCCGTTGTCGGCGCGGGCCGCCGCCACCGCGGCGCCGTCCGGAGCGCCGCCGGCGGGTGGGCTCAGAACAGTGGCTGCGGCAGGACCCCTTCGAGCGCGAGCAGCTGCCGTTTGGTCTCCAGGCCGCCGCCGAATCCGCCGAGGCCGCCGCCGCTCTCCACCACGCGGTGGCAGGGCACCACCACGGGCAGCGGGTTCGCGCCCATGGCCGCGCCGACGGCCTGGGCCGCCCCGGGCTGGCCGACCCGGCCCGCCAGGTCGCCGTAGCCCACCACCGTGCCGTACGGCACGGTGGCCGCCAGCTCGCGCAGCACCTGCCGGTTGAATCC
The DNA here is from genome assembly GCF_042869775.1 of Streptomyces sp. NPDC006711. Taxonomy (NCBI): domain Bacteria; kingdom Bacillati; phylum Actinomycetota; class Actinomycetes; order Kitasatosporales; family Streptomycetaceae; genus Streptomyces; species Streptomyces sp. NPDC006711. The sequence goes on along the minus strand of NZ_JBIAGO010000007.1, from coordinate 173,562 downwards.
GGCGGCGAGCGACCAGTCGAGCGGCAGGGTGAACGCGCGCAGCCGGCCGTCGAAGTACGCCGCGATCTGGCGTATCGGCTCCTCCAGGAGGCCACCGTGCCCGGGCGTGGCCGGGGTGGGCTCGGTGGCGAAGCGGGTGGCCAGGGCCCGGACGGCCCGGTCCCGTACCGCCTCGTCGGCGTGGAAGACCACGTTCACCAGGCCCTGGCCGGTCGCGGCCAGGAGCAGCGGGCCGATGGCGCTGTCGGCCACGGTCCATTCGACGAACTGCGTGTCGCTGTCCATGCCGACCACGGTACGGCCGCCCACTGACAACGCCCGGAACGGGATGCCAAAGCATCCCGGATCCGCTCAAACCGGAGCGTTCCTAGGGTCGGAGTCGATAAATTGCCCGGAAAATGTTTGCCTGTCGCGCGGCGAGCCCTAGTGTCGCCCCGAAACCAGGGCCGCGACAGGAGCAGGGCCTCTTCAGTCAGTACGGGGTGAAGGGCACAGGGGTATGCACGGGACGGTCGACGGATTCAGGTATGGCCTGGTGACGCCGGTGGCGGCGTTCATCATGGCTTGTCTCGGCGGGGCGCTCGGGCTGCGCTGCACCGCCCGGTCGGTGCTGAGCGGGCGCTCTTTCAAGGCGGCCTGGCTGGCGCTCGGCGCCACGTCCATCGGTTCGGGCATCTGGACCATGCACTTCATCGCGATGATGGGCTTCAGCGTCCACGAGGTGCCGCTGGGCTACGACCGGGGCATCACGTTCGCCAGCCTCGTCGTCGCGATCGTGATGGTCGGCATCGGCATCTTCATCGTCGGTTACCGGGGCGCCACTCCCATGGCCCTCGTCACGGGTGGCACGATCACCGGTCTCGGCGTGGCCACCATGCACTATCTGGGCATGGCCGGGATCAGGATGAACGGGGAGTTCGAGTACAACACCCTCGTCGTCAGCGCGTCCGTGGTGATCGCGGTGGTGGCCGCGACCGCGGCGCTGTGGGCGGCCGTGTCCGTGCACGGGTTCCTGGCGAGTCTGGTGGCCAGTTTGGTCATGGGTGTCGCGGTCAGCGGCATGCACTACACGGGGATGGCCGCGCTCAGTGTTCACCTGCACGGCGGGGTCTCGGGGGCGGCGGCGAGCGGCGGGGAGTCGCCGGCGGCGCTGCTCGCGCCGATGCTGATCGGGCCCGTCGCCTTTTTGATCCTGGCCGGTGTGGTGGTGATGTTCGATCCCCTGGTGGTGATGGGCAAGCCGGACTGGGAGAAGCGTCCGCCGCGCCAGATCCCGGCGCCCAGGCACCGCCCGTCCTTTCCCGAGCGCACCAGCTGGGCGGCGTCCGAGCCGCCGCGCGAGGGTTCGGCGTCCCCGCACGACTGGTGACCGGGGCGCGACGGGGCGCCGGTTGTCAGTGGTGGGTCGTACGGTGGTTGCATGCGGCCCGTTTCCAAGATCGAACGTACGGTGGCGCCCTTCGAGGTCGTCAGTAACTACCAGCCAAGCGGTGACCAGCCGGCGGCCATCGCCGAGCTGGAGAAGCGCATTCGCGCAGGTGAGAAGGATGTCGTCCTGCTCGGCGCCACCGGCACGGGCAAGTCGGCGACGACTGCCTGGATGATCGAGAAGTTTCAGCGCCCCACGCTCGTGATGGCGCCGAACAAGACGCTGGCCGCGCAGCTGGCGAACGAGTTCCGTGAGCTGCTGCCCAACAACGCGGTCGAGTACTTCGTGTCGTACTACGACTACTACCAGCCCGAGGCGTACGTCCCGCAGTCGGACACCTACATCGAGAAGGACTCCTCGATCAACGAGGAGGTCGAGCGGCTGCGCCACTCGGCGACCAACTCGCTGCTGACCCGGCGTGACGTGGTCGTGGTCGCGTCCGTCTCCTGCATCTACGGTCTGGGCACCCCGCAGGAGTACGTCGACCGGATGGTGCGGCTGCAGGTCGGGGAGGAGATCGACCGCGACCAGCTGCTGCGCCGCTTCGTCGACATCCAGTACACCCGCAACGACCTGGCGTTCACGCGCGGCACCTTCCGCGTGCGCGGCGACACCATCGAGATCTTCCCGGTTTATGAGGAACTGGCCGTCCGGATCGAGATGTTCGGGGACGAGATCGAGGCGCTGTCCACCCTCCATCCGATCACCGGCGAGATCATCAGCGAGGACCAGTCGCTCTACGTCTTTCCCGCCAGCCACTACGTGGCGGGTCCCGAGCGCATGGAAAAGGCCATCACCGGCATCGAGAAGGAGCTGGAGCAGCGCCTGGCGGAGCTGGAGAAGCAGGGCAAGCTCCTGGAGGCGCAGCGGCTGCGCATGCGCACCACCTACGACCTAGAGATGCTGCGACAGATCGGCAGCTGTTCGGGCATCGAGAACTACTCGATGCATTTCGACGACCGCGCCCCGGGGACCGCGCCCAACACCCTGATCGACTACTTCCCCGAGGACTTCCTGCTGGTCCTCGACGAGTCGCATGTCACGGTCCCGCAGATCGGTGCGATGTACGAGGGTGACGCCTCGCGCAAGCGCACCCTGGTCGATCACGGTTTCCGCCTTCCTTCGGCGCTGGACAACCGGCCGCTGAAGTGGGAGGAGTTTCTGGGCCGCATCGGGCAGACGGTCTATCTGTCGGCGACGCCGGGCACCTATGAGCTGTCGCGCGGTGACGGCTTCGTGGAGCAGATCATCCGGCCGACCGGCCTGGTCGACCCGGAGGTCGTCGTCAAGCCCACGGAGGGCCAGATCGACGACCTGGTGCACGAGATCCGCAAGCGCACCGAGAAGGACGAGCGGGTCCTGGTCACGACCTTGACCAAGAAGATGGCCGAGGACCTGACGGACTACTTCCTCGAACTGGGCATCCAGGTGCGGTACTTGCACAGCGATGTCGACACCCTGCGCCGCATCGAGCTGCTGCGCGAGCTGCGGGCCGGCGAGTACGACGTGCTGGTCGGCATCAACCTGCTGCGTGAGGGCCTTGACCTGCCCGAGGTGTCCCTGGTGGCGATCCTGGACGCCGACAAGGAGGGCTTCCTGCGGTCGGGCACCTCCTTGATCCAGACCATCGGCCGCGCGGCCCGCAACGTCTCCGGCCAGGTCCACATGTACGCCGACCGTGTCACCCCCGCGATGGAGAAGGCCATCGAGGAGACCAACCGGCGCCGTGAGAAGCAGATCGCGTACAACAAGGAGCGGGGGATCGATCCCCAGCCGCTGCGCAAGAAGATCAACGACATCGTCGCGACGATCGCGCGCGAGGAGGTCGACACCGAGCAGCTGCTCGGCACGGGGTATCGCCAGGGCAAGGACGGAAAGGCCGGCAAGGCGCCGGTGCCCTCGCTCGGCGGCAGGGCGGGCAAGGAGGGGAAGCCGGCCAAGGGCGGCAAGAAGGAGCTCACCGACCGGCCGGCGGCCGAACTGGCGGGAATCATCGAGGAGATGACCGACCGGATGCGGGCGGCGGCCGCGGACTTGCAGTTCGAGGTGGCGGCCCGGCTGCGCGACGAGGTCGGCGAGCTGAAGAAGGAGCTGCGTCAGATGCGGGAGGCGGGTCTGGCCTGAGCGGCCGGCGGCGGGGGCCGGCGCCGCGGGTGGCGGTGTGTTGCAACACCGCCACAAAAAGCGTCCGCGTAGTGGCGTGCGGTGCGCCACTGCGTAGGGTCGGGCCCGAGAACGTACAACAGCGCAAAGCATGTCAAGAACGACACATGGGGAGAGGGGACAGCGCGTGACGGTCAATCTGTCCAAGGGTCAGGCCATCAGCCTGGAGAAGCAGGGCGGCGGCGCCCTGACCGCGGTGCGGATGGGGCTCGGCTGGCAGGCGGCTCCGCGCCGGGGCCTGTTCGGCAAGCGGACGCAGGAGATCGACCTGGACGCCTCGGCGGTGCTCTTCGCCGACAAGCAGCCCGTGGACGTGGTCTTCTTCCGCCACCTGGTCAGCGACGACGGCTCGGTCCGGCACACCGGCGACAACCTGGTGGGCGGCGCGGGACAGGGCGGTGACGACGAGGCGATCCTGGTCGATCTCGCGCGCGTGCCGGTCCACATCGACCAGATCGTCTTCACGGTGAACTCTTTCACCGGCCAGACGTTCCAGGAGGTGCAGAACGCGTTCTGCCGGCTCGTCGACGAGACCAACGGCCAGGAACTGGCCCGCTACACGCTGGACGGCGGCGGCCAGTACACCGCGCAGATCATGGCCAAGGTGCACCGCTCGGGCGCCGGGTGGCAGATGACCGCCATCGGCAACCCGGCCAACGGCCGCACCTTCCAGGACCTGATGCCGGCGATCCTGCCCCATCTCTGACCACGCCGGATCACCGGCACCGCAGCTCCCGGAGGCATCAGGCCGCCGGGAGCTGTCGTACAACCGCACACCGCACCACCATCAACTCGACGAGGGGACAGAGGCGATGACGGCCGAGCTGGTACGGGGGCAGAACCACCCCCTGCCCCGGACCCGACTGGAGATCAGGGTGTCGGCCGGCGCGGCGGTGGTGGCGGGTGCCACGCTCGGCGACGAGCGGGGCAGGGTGGCGGACGCGCGGTGCGTGGCGCATCCCGGCGCGCCGGCGCTGCCCGGCGTCGAGGTCTCCCGGCGGGCCGCCGCCGAACACCGTCTCGCCGTGGACCTGGAGGCCGTGGGGGAGGCGGTGCACCGGGTCAGTGTGCTGCTCGCGCTGCCGCCCGGGGCGCCGGGGCCCAGCCGTTTCGCCGGCCTCGCCGCGCCTTTCGTCGCCGTCACGGGCCTGGACGGCACGGAGATCGCCCGCTACACGATCACTGGGCTCGGCGCCGAGTCGGCGGTGGTGGCCCTGGAGCTCTATCGCCGTCAGGGTGCGTGGAAGATCCGCGCCGTCGGCCAGGGGTACGCGGGGGGCCTCGCCGATCTGCTGTCCGACCAGGGCCTGCCGGAGGCCGGGCAGGTGGCCGGCGCCATTTGGGAGGCGATCGCGCCCGGCTCCACCCGTTCCGTGGCGGCGCCCCCGCCCCATACCGGCGACGACGCCCTCGTACGCGCCGTGAGCGCCGGGGCGCCCGGCGGGCCCGGGCTGGATGCCGCGCCGGATGCCGCGCCGCCCCCAGCCGAGCCGACCACCGTGCCCCAGCAGCAGGAGCAACAACAACACCAACAACACCAGCGGGCCGTCGCCGGTGGCCCGGTCAGTTACGCGCACCCTCGGCGCCAGGCTGCCACCGAGCCGCCCGCCGCCCCCGTGGCCCCGCCGCTCGACCCTCAGGGACCCGACCGGCCCGTCGCGGGCGACGCAGGCGGCTGGTCCATGGACGAGCGCCTGTACAACCAGGTGTGGGGCATGTTCGAGGACCTGGCCCGCACGGTGGCCGCCTATCGCAGCGCCGTGGACTTCGCGGACGCGCGCAGGGAGCAGGAACTGGACCGCGTCCTGTCCGACGCGCGCGCCCGCATGGGCCCCGCGGGGGAGCAGGCCAGGGAGCGGGCCCACGTCAAGCGGGAAGAGCTCGTCGCGCGGGCCGGGGAGGTTCTTGAGCGCGATCTGGCGCAGCTGGTCGCCGAGTCGGAGGTCGTCGAGCCCGTGCTGCCGCCGGCGTACGCCCGGTGGGACAGCCCGGTGTGGCACGCCTACCGGGTGCCGATGGAGATCCCGATGGCGCTGCGCCTCGGGGACGTACGGCTGCCCGAGCGGCCGCTGTTGCGCATTCCGATGCTGGTGAGGCTGCCGCTGGAGCGGGGCTTGTGGATCGACGCGGGCCGCACGGGCTCGGAGGCGGCCGCTTGCCTGGACGCCGAGCAGATCAAGGGGCTCGCGGTGGACACGGCCGTGGCGGTCGCGGCGCGTCTGCTCGCGGTCTACCCGGCCCATGAGTTCGCCGTCCATGTCATCGACCCGGCGGGGGCGGCCGCGGCCCGCCTGGCGCCGCTCACGCGCGCCGGGGTGCTCGCCGCGCCGCCCGCTGCGGGCGCCGCAGGGGTGGCCGAGGTGCTGGCCGGGCTCACCGAGCGCGTGGACCTCGTGCAGATGGCGGTGCGGGGCGGCGCGGGCACGGACGCCCTGCCGCCCGGAATGGACACCGCCGAGCAGCTGCTGATCGTCAATGACTTTCCGCACGGCTTCGACGACCGCGCCCTGAACCAGCTGCGCTACCTCGCCGACGAGGGACCATCGGTGGGTGTGCACCTCCTGATGGTCGCGGACCGCGAGGAGGCGTCGGCGTACGGGCCCGTGCTGCGGCCGCTGTGGCGTTCGCTGCTGCGGCTCACCCCGGTCCCGGACGATCACCTCGCCGACCCGTGGGTGGGGCACGCCTGGACGTATGAACCACCGCTCGCGCCGTCCGGGAGCCGGATCGTGGAGCAGGTGCTCGGCCGGGTCGGCGAGGCGCGCGCCGCCTGGCCCCGCTGACGGCCCGCCTCCGCGGGCGCTCCGGGCGCGCCGCGGTGGTGCGCCTCGCCGCGCGGCACGGCGCGTGCGAACGGGTGATCAAGGAACCTCCCTGACCTGGGTACTTGGGTTTTCTTTACCTATCCCTTTACCTTCTCTTGGTGATTCGGGTAGGCTGCCGTGAAGCGGAGGGGAGTACTCCCGACTGCGGCGTTCCCGTCAATACGGACCCACGGGACGGGTCCCGGGGCGTCGGCCCGCGGCGCGAGGGAAGGCGCCCGGGTGGAGGAGACCTCCGGCAGCGACGACGCTGATCAGTAGCCGTACGACGCCGGAGGCGCAGTGGACGTTTCAATGACCTTGTGGGTGCTGACCATTCTCGGTCTGGGTGCCCTGATCGCGGCCGACTTCTTCATCGGACGCAAGCCGCACGACGTATCGGTCAAGGAGGCCGGCGTCTGGACCGTGGTCTGGATCGTGCTGGCCGCGCTCTTCGGCATCGGCCTGCTGGTGTTCGGCACCAGCCAGGCCTCCGGCGAGTTCTTCGCGGGCTTCATCACCGAGAAGTCGCTCTCCGTCGACAACCTCTTCGTCTTCATCCTGATCATGGCGAAGTTCTCGGTGCCCTCGCACCTCCAGCAACGGGTGCTGCTCTTCGGCGTGTTGATCGCCCTGGTGCTGCGCGCCGTGTTCATCGCGGCCGGCGCCGCGGTCATCGCCAACTTCTCGTGGGTCTTCTACATCTTCGGCGCGTTCTTGATCTACACCGCCTGGAAGCTCATCCAGGAGGCGCGCTCGGGCGACGAGGAGGAGGAGTTCGAGGAGAACCGCCTCCTGAAGTCCGTCGAGAAGAAGTTCGGCGTCGCCGACAGGTACCACGGCACCAAGCTGTTCGTGGCGAAGAACGGCAAGAAGATCATGACGCCCCTGATGGTCGTCATGCTCGCCATCGGCACCACCGACGTGCTCTTCGCGATGGACTCGATCCCGGCGATCTTCGGTCTGACCCAGGACCCGTACATCGTCTTCACGGCCAACGCCTTCGCGCTGATGGGCCTGCGTCAGCTGTACTTCCTGATCGGCGGGCTGCTCAAGAAGCTGGTCCACCTCAGCTACGGCCTCTCGGTGATCCTCGGCTTCATCGGCGTGAAACTGGTCCTGCACGCGCTGCACGAGAACGGCGTGAACGTCCCGGAGATCTCCATTCCGGTCTCCCTCGGTGTCATCTGCGGCGTGCTGGTCATCACCACGATCACCAGCCTCGTCGCGGCGCGTAAGCAGACGGCGGACCAGGATCGGCACAAGGACAGCGTCGGCGCCTGACCGGGCGGAACGGCAGTCCCGGCGCGGGGAGCGAGACGGCCCCCGCGCCGGGGCGTGTGGCGGCTCCCGCGCGGGCGTGCGGCGGCCCTCTCTGCGCGGGGGCGTGAGGCGGTTCTCCCTGCGCCCTCCCTACGCCGGGGCCGCCTCCGACTCCGCTCCGGGCGCCGGGTGGGCGGCTGCCTGCGGACGTGTCTCGGGCAGCAGCGCGAAACAGCCCAGACTCAGCAGCCCGAGACCGGTCAGATACGCGCCCACCCCCCACGGCGGCCCATCGCCCCGGGACAGCGCGGTCGCCACGATGGGGGTCAGCGCGCCGCCGAGCACCCCGCCCAGGTTGTAGCCGACCGCGGCGCCCGTGCAGCGCACCCTCGGCTCGTACAGCTCCGACAGATACGCCGAGATCACCGCGAACATCGAGATGAACGCCAGCATCGCGCCGAGGAAGCCGACGAACATCCACAGCGGCTGCGCCGTCTCGAGCAGCGCCACCAGCGGGAACATCCACGCCACCGTCGGCGCGCACCCGACAAGGCACAGCCGCCGCCGTCCATGGCGGTCGCCCAGCAGGGCCGCGAACGGCGTCAGGACGCCCATGATCGCCACGGCCGCCATGACGCAGACCAGCATCACCGTGCGGTCGACCCCAAGGCGATCGGTCGCGTACGCGAGTGACCAGGTGGACACCGCGTAGAAAACGGCGTACCCGAACGAGAGGGCTCCGGCCGTCAGCAGCACCAACCGCCCGTGCCCGCGCACCACTTCGAGCAGCGGGAGCTTCGCCGGCTCGCCCATCGCGCGGAACTGCGGCGTCTCCGCGAGCGAGCTCCGCAGCGCGAGACCGCCCAGCGCGAGCACCCCCGCGCCCCAGAACGGCACCCGCCACCCCCAGGCGTGGAACTGGGCGTCGCTGAGCCCCGCCGACAGCGCGAGCACGATCCCGTTGGCCAGCAGGAACCCGACGGAGGGGCCGATCTGCGGAAAGCTCGTCCACAGTCCGCGCCGGTGGGCCGGCGCGTGCTCGGCGGTGAGCAGCACCGCGCCGCCCCATTCGCCGCCGAGCCCGAGCCCCTGGAGGAAGCGCAGCACCAGGAGCAGTACGGGCGCGGCGATGCCGATCGAGGCGTAGGAGGGCACACAGCCGACCGCCACCGTGGCGAGCCCGGTCAGGGCCAGTGAGGCGAACATGACCGGACGGCGTCCGTAGCGGTCGCCGATGTGGCCGAAGAGAACCGAACCGAGCGGACGGGCCAGGAAGCCGGCGCCGAAGGTGCCGAAAGCGGCGAGCGTCCCTGCCAGCGCGGAGAAGGTCGGGAAGAACAGCGGGCCCAGCACGAGGGCGGCCGCGGTGCCGTAGACGAAGAAGTCGTAGAACTCGATGGCGGTGCCCGCGAGCGAGGCGGCCGCGAGGCGGATCATCGAGGGGGGACCGGGGGCGGGAAGGGATGGGGTGCGCATGTCGCGCCAACTACCCGCGGTGATCAAGCGTTACGGGGGCGCGCGGAAGCGCCGGGGTCGGCGGGCGGGCGCACGCGCGCACCGCCCATCGCCAACGCGCGCACCGCCCATTGTCAGTGGCGGGTGCCACGATCGGGACATGGACTTCTTCGGCGCGTGGAACGGGCGGGCTCCGCTGGCGCGGCGCGCGGCGGGCATCGCCGCGCGGTGGCTACCAGCCGCGGGCGTGCCACTCGGGCAGGTGCGGGCGCTCGTCACCGAGCGTGGTGTCGTTGCCGTGTCCGGGATAGACCCAGGTCTCGTCCGGCAGGGCGTCGAAGAGCTTGGTTTCGACGTCGTGGATGAGGCTGGCGAAGGCCTTGGGGTCCTCCCAGGTGTTGCCCACGCCGCCGGGGAAGAGGCAGTCGCCGGTGAACACGTGGGGGTGGCCGTGCGGGTCGTCGTAGATCAGGGCGATCGAGCCGGGCGTGTGGCCCACGAGGTGGCGCGCGGTCAGCTCGACGCGGCCGACGCGGATGGTGTCGCCGTCCGCCACGGGCACATCGGTCGCCACCGGGATGCCCTCGGCGTCGTGGCGGCCGGCGTAGGTGCGCGCGCCGGTCGCGGCGACGACCTCGGCCAGGGCTCCCCAGTGGTCGCCGTGGCGGTGCGTGGTGACGACGGACGCGATGCCGTCGTCACCGATCAGCGTGAGCAGCGTGGCGGGCTCGGCGGCCGCGTCGATGAGCAGCTGCTCGCCGGTGGCGCGGCAGCGCAGCAGATACGCGTTGTTGCCCATCGCGCCGACCTGGACCTTGGAGATCATGAGGTCGGTCAACTCGTGCACATCGGCGGGACCGCCGGCCTTCACCGCTCCGCTGTATGTCATGGGATCAGCCTATCGCCAAGATCACAGCGGGGGCAGTGCGGGCAGCGCGGCGCCGGCGCTCTTCAGGCCCCCGCCGTCGCGGCGTCCGGCGAGCCAGCCCACGAGGTCGGCGGCGCGGCCGCTCACGTGGACGGGTTCGGCGTCGGCGCCTCCGCCGGTGGTCCACGTGCGGCCCCTGTCGTCGCTCAGGCGGATCGGCGGCAGATCCTTGTGTCCGGCGAAGCGGTCGGCGAGGAAGTCGGTCTCGCGGCGCACGAAGTCCTCGTCGAGGTCTTCGAGCTCATAGCCGATGCCGAGGTCGACGTGGTGCAGCTCGACCTCGACGAGGCGGCGGAAGGGCACGCGGGCCGCGGCGTCGGTGACGCCGTTGCGCAGCTCGACCGTGCGCGACCAGTCGGCGGGCCGCTCGCCCTCGGCCTGGAAGCCGGCGGCGCTGTCGCGGACGTCCGCGAGCTGTGCGTCCAGCGGGCGCGGTGCGTCCCGCTCGATGTCGGTGTCCCGCGCCTCGGCACTGGCATACATGGGCCGCCCGGCCAGCACGTTGACGAGGGCGTCCGCGTTCCGGGCGACATGGGCCAGTACGTGGCCCCGGCTCCAGCCGGGGAGCCGTGACGGCTCGGCGACGGAGGCGTTGTCCAGTGCGGCGGCCGCGCTCAGCAGCCGTTCGGTGGCTTCGCGTACAGAGGCCAGGTCGCGTGCGTGATCAATCATGGCGCCGACGATAGCCCCGCCACTCGATCGGGTGAAGGTGGCCGGACGAGTCCTTAAATCGAATGTGCGTGCTATACGCTCGGGAATGGCTCCCCTCTCAAAACCGTTGTGGAAGCTGTCCGGATTCATCCAGGAATCAACGACATCACCGTGGCGCCCCCCATACCCTGGGACGGGGGCTCCCGCAGCTCCCCCGCTCTCTCTAGAAAGGTGCGGACCGGCGTGGCCGACCGTCTCATCGTCCGTGGCGCGCGCGAGCACAATCTCAAGAACGTCTCGCTCGACCTCCCGCGTGACTCCCTCATCGTCTTCACCGGTCTGTCCGGGTCGGGCAAGTCCTCGCTGGCCTTCGACACGATCTTCGCCGAGGGCCAGCGGCGCTACGTCGAGTCGCTGTCCTCGTACGCCCGCCAGTTCCTCGGTCAGATGGACAAGCCGGACGTCGACTTCATCGAAGGTCTCTCGCCCGCCGTCTCCATCGACCAGAAGTCGACCTCGCGCAACCCGCGCTCGACGGTCGGCACCATCACCGAGGTCTACGACTACCTGCGTCTGCTCTTCGCGCGCATCGGCAAGCCGCACTGCCCCGAGTGCCACCGCCCGATCTCGCGCCAGTCGCCGCAGGCCATCGTGGACAAGGTGCTCGAACTGCCCGAGGGCAGCCGCTTCCAGGTGCTCTCGCCGCTGGTGCGCGAGCGCAAGGGCGAGTTCGTCGACCTCTTCGCCGACCTCCAGACCAAGGGCTACAGCCGCGCCCGGGTCGACGGCGAGACCATCCAGCTCGCCGAGCCGCCCAAGCTGAAGAAGCAGGAGAAGCACACCATCGAGGTGGTCATCGACCGCCTCACCGTGAAGGACGGTGCCAAGCGCCGCCTGACCGACTCCGTGGAGACCGCGCTCGGCCTGTCCGGCGGCATGGTCGTGCTCGACTTCGTCGACCTCGCGGCCGACGACCCCGAGCGCGAGCGGATGTACTCGGAGCACCTGTACTGCCCCTACGACGACCTGTCGTTCGAAGAGCTCGAACCGCGCTCCTTCTCCTTCAACTCGCCCTTCGGCGCCTGCCCCGACTGCACGGGCATCGGCACCCGCATGGAGGTCGACCCCGACCTGATCGTCCCGGACGAGGACAAGTCGCTCGACGAGGGGGCCATCCACCCCTGGTCGCACGGGCACACCAAGGACTACTTCGCCCGCCTGGTGGGCGCGCTCGCCGGCGAGCTGGGCTTCCGCACCGACATCCCCTGGGCGGGTCTGCCCCAGCGCGCCAGGAAGGCGCTGCTGTCCGGCCACAAGACCCAGATCGAGGTCCGCTACCGCAACCGGTACGGCCGGGAGCGGGCGTACACCACCGCCTTCGAGGGCGCGGTGCCGTTCGTCAAGCGGCGCCACTCCGAGGCGGAGAGCGACGGCGCCCGCGAGCGCTTCGAGGGCTACATGCGCGAGGTGCCCTGCCCCACCTGTGCGGGCACCCGCCTCAAGCCCCTGGTCCTCGCGGTCACCGTGATGGAGAAGTCCATCGCCGAGGTCGCCGCCATGTCCATCAGCGACTGCGCCGAGTTCCTGGCCAAGCTGCGGCTCAACGCCCGGGACAAGAAGATCGCCGAGCGGGTCCTCAAGGAGGTCAACGAACGGCTGAGGTTCCTGGTCGACGTCGGCCTCGACTACCTCTCGCTCAACCGCGCGGCCGGCACCCTCTCCGGCGGCGAGGCCCAGCGCATCCGGCTCGCCACCCAGATCGGCTCCGGCCTGGTCGGCGTGTTGTACGTCCTGGACGAGCCGTCGATCGGCCTGCACCAGCGCGACAACCACCGTCTGATCGAAACGCTGGTGCGCCTGCGCGACATGGGCAACACCCTGATCGTCGTCGAGCACGACGAGGACACCATCAAGGTGGCCGACTGGGTGGTCGACATCGGCCCGGGCGCCGGTGAGCACGGCGGCAAGGTCGTCCACAGCGGCCCCTTGAAGCAGCTCCTCGCCAACAAGGAGTCGATGACCGGCCAGTACCTGGCGGGCAAGAGGTCCATTCCGCTGCCCGACGTCCGGCGTCCCGTGGACCCCAAGCGCCGGCTGACCGTGCACGGCGCGAAGGAGAACAACCTCCGCGACATCGACGTGTCGTTCCCGCTGGGCGTCCTGACCGCGGTCACCGGCGTCTCCGGCTCCGGAAAGTCGACGCTGGTCAACGACATCCTGTACACCCACCTGGCTCGTGAGCTGAACGGCGCGCGCAGCGTGCCCGGCCGGCACACCCGGGTCGCGGGCGACGACCTGGTCGACAAGGTCGTGCACGTCGACCAGTCGCCGATCGGCCGCACCCCCCGGTCCAACCCGGCGACGTACACGGGCGTCTTCGACCACGTCCGCAAGCTGTTCGCCGAGACGATGGAGGCCAAGGTCCGCGGGTATCTGCCCGGCCGGTTCTCCTTCAACGTCAAGGGCGGCCGCTGCGAGAACTGCTCGGGCGACGGCACCATCAAGATCGAGATGAACTTCCTGCCGGACGTGTACGTGCCGTGCGAGGTCTGCCACGGGGCGCGCTACAACCGGGAGACCCTGGAGGTCCACTACAAGGGCAAGTCCATCGCCGAGGTCCTCGACATGCCGATCGAGGAGGGCCTGGAGTTCTTCGAGGCCGTTCCGACCATCGCGCGGCATCTGCGGACGCTGAACGAGGTCGGGCTCGGGTATGTGCGGCTCGGGCAGTCCGCGCCCACGCTCTCGGGCGGTGAGGCGCAGCGGGTGAAGCTCGCGTCCGAGCTGCAGAAGAGGTCCACGGGCCGCACGGTGTACGTCCTGGACGAGCCCACCACCGGGCTGCACTTCGAGGACATCTCCAAGCTGATCAAGGTGCTGTCCGGGCTCGTCGACAAGGGCAACACGGTCATCGTCATCGAGCACAACCTGGATGTCGTCAAGACCGCGGACTGGGTCATCGACATGGGGCCCGAGGGCGGCAACGGCGGCGGTCTCGTCATCGCCGAGGGCACGCCCGAGGAGGTCGCCTCGGTACCGGCCAGCCATACCGGGAAGTTCCTGCGGGACATTCTGGGGGCGGACCGGATCAGCGACGCGGAGCCGGTGCGGGGGCCGGTGCGCAAGGGGGCGAAGAAGGCGGTGTCCGCCGCGAAGGCCGCGCCCGCGAGGAAGACGGCGTCCGGGCGGACGGCGGCGGTCGCCAAGAAGGCGGCGCCGGCGAAGAAGACGACCCGGGCCCGCAAGGCCTGAGCCGCCCCCACCCCGCCCCTTCCCGAGACCCGCCGGGGGTGGGGTGGCGCGCTCGGCGTGTGTTGGCGCTGGGCGCGTGCGGGGGCGGTGCCCGTGCCGGGGGTGGGTGCTTGGGCCTCCGGGGGCCGGGCCATTGCGAGCCCGGCTCGGGTGGCGGCCCCGTACCCCGGCGGGGGCCGTGCTCCCTGCGCCTTTGCCGTGGGGCGGGTGCTGAGGCCCCGGGGCGGGGCCGGGGGCCCGTGTCCCGGTGGGGGTTGCGGCCCCCGCACCCCTGCGGTGGGGTGGGCTCGGGGGCGGTTGTGCCCTCGCGGCGGGATGGATGGTTGGGGCCCCGGAGCCCGGCCCCGTGCCCCTGCGAGCCCGGGCCGGGGTCTGGCCTGCGGCGGGGAGGGTGCCTAGGTCACCGGGCTGGCCCCCGCCCTACGGGTGAGCGGTCAGTTCCTCTGCTGTGGGGGGCTCGGCGCCCCTCTTCGTGCAGGTCAGGGCCGCCGCTTTCGCCGCGTGACGCAGGACCGACGGCCAGTCCGCGGTGGCCAGGGCTTCGGGGTGGGGCGCGAGGCGGTGCAGCAGCGCCGCGTTCACCGTGTCGCCGGCGCCGATCGTGTCCGCCACCTCCACCCGCTCGGCCGGTACGGAATGCTCGGCGCCCCGCGCGGTGTGGACCGTCAGGCCCTCCCCGCCCCGTGTGACCACCACGGCGCGCGGGCCCTCCCGCAGCCACTCCTGGGGCGTCCCGCCCAGCCACGCGGCGTCCTCCTCGGACAGCTTCAGGAGGGAGACGTACGGCAGTCGGCTCACGAAGCGGGCCTTGAAGGCGTTCGGGTCCGGGATCAGGGCCGGGCGGATGTTGGGGTCGAGCAGCGTCAGGACCCCGCGCGCCGCCTCCCTGCGCAGCAGGGCCTCGTACGCGCTCGCCCCCGGCTCAAGGATCAGGGAGCAGCTGCCCAGCGCCAACGCGCTGACGGAGGAGGGCAGTTGAGTAGGCAGCTCGAAGAGCCGGTCCGCGGTGCCGGCCATGTGGAAGGCGTACCCCGCCGAGCCGTCGGCGGCCAGTGTCGCGACCGCGAGCGGGGTCGGTTCCGGGCCGCGCTGCACCAGTGAGGTGTCCACGCCGGCCGTGCGCAGGCCGGCGATGAGGGCTTCGCCGAAGCCGTCCGTGGACATCCGCGAGCAGAAGGCCACCGGCGCACCGCGCCGCCCCAGGGCGACGGCCGTGTTGTACGGGCCGCCCCCCAGACGTGGCGCCAGCGGCCCCAGCGGATTTTCGGGGTGCTGCGGCACGAGGTCGATGAGGGATTCTCCGGCGACGACGATCACGGCGAGAACGTAACCCATCCCACCGCCGCGCCGCAGCCCCCGGCCAGGGGTGGCCCGCCTCCCGGCCGCCGCGCGCCGCAGCCCCGCGCAATGACCGGGCCCTCCCGGCCCCGTACGGCAGTCTGCCCACCGAGCCGCGCCCCCTGACCAAGGGGCCGGATCCACCCGCCGGGGTGCGGCGGCCCGTCCGTAGAGCCGTGCCCGTTCCGGCCGGGGTCGGGATTGGCGTATCCCAGGCAGTGGCCGGGTCCGCGTGCGGTGGCCCGCCCGTACAGCCGTCCCCGGCGAGGGGGCCGGGTTGACGCGCCCCCGGAAACGCCGGGCCCTCCCCGCCCGCGTGCGGCGGTTTGCCCACACATCCCCCCTGCCCCGCCCCGGCCAGGGGAGGGTGGCCATGCCGGCATGGGCGGCCCGCGCCCGCACAGCCGTGCCAGCCGCGGCCAAGGGGCAGGATTGACGCGTCCCGGGAAACGGTCGGGTCCTCCCGGCCCGTGTGCGGTGGCCTGCCCGGACAGCCCTGCCCGCTCCGGCCGGGGGCGGGCTCAGCGTGGCCCGGGCAGTGGCCGGGCCCTTCCCGCCCGCGTGCGGCGGTTTGCCCGGATAGCCGTGTCCTGCCCCGCCCCGGCCAGGGGGTGGGGGCCATGCCGGCATGGGCTTGGCCCGGGCCGTCCCCGTCGGACGGCCCCGGCGTAAGGGGTGGGGGATGCGCCGGTATCGTCGGGTGTGCAACCCGGGTCGGTTGTGGGGCGGTCTCCATGGGCCGTCGCCGGTGGCCGGCCGTGATCCAGTGATTCAGTGGAGTAGCCATGACCGGCCAGCCCGCCGCCCGTCGCACCGTGCTGAAAGGCGCCGCCCTCGCCGGGGCCGCGGGGGTCGGCGTAGCCGCCTGCTCCACCGAGTCCAAGCTCGGCCACGCCGAGACGCCGACCCCGACCGCCCCCGAACCGCTCGGCTCGCCCGACGCGGTCCCCGTCGGCGGCGCCAAGCTCTACCGCGAGCAGCGGGTCATGGTGTGCTGCCCGGCGAAGGGCGAGTACAAGGCGTTCAGCGCGCAGTGCACGCACGCCGGCTGCCTCCTGGAGAAGATCGAGGACGGCCACGCGAACTGCCCCTGCCACGGCAGCCGCTTCAACGTGATGACCGGCAAGCCCGTGCAGGGCCCTGCCACCGTGCCGCTGCCGTCGGTGCCGGTCAAGCTCAAGGACGGGCAGCTGGTGGCCGGCCCCGACGCCTAGGGGGTGTCTGGTGGACCATGGCCGGGGGCGCGGCGTCTGGCACGGCACCTCGCGGCGTTGCCGAATCGCCCCGATAGCTCCGCTATCGAGACGCTCCGGCGCCTTGCGATGCACCGCACCAGACGCCGCGCCCTGACCGACCCTGATCCACCAGACACCCCCTAGGGCCGCTCATTCCGACCCACCCGGGCGCGTGGGGTCACTCCCAGTCCCAGTCGATGCCCAGGATGCCGGGCCGCACCCCCTGCTCCACCAGGTGCACCGAACGGTGGCGGCCGCTGAGGGTGAGGTCGCTGCGCCCCGAGCGGGTGGCGCCCGTGGAGGTCTGGGCGAAGCGGCGGCAGCGGACCGGCAGCGCCCGGTCGTCGAAGCGCACCTGCAATACGTACTGCCCGCCGGCGAAGGTGAAGCCCCGTACGTACTCCTGGCTCGGGCCGCCCGTGCCGTCCTCGAAGCCGTACTCGAACAGAAACGTCTCACCGGCCCTCAGTCGCGTGTCGAACAGCAGCTCGGCGACCAGGACCCCGGTGGTGGCGTCCCAGCGCACCCGCCCGGTGCGGCAGTTCTCGCCCGCGCGCACCTCCACCCGCCCCGGATCGCACCCCGGGTCCCCCCGGTGGATGGCCAGATAGCGGTCGACGCCGTCGCGGTGGGCCCGCACCACGTGCTGCGAGTCGCGTCCTTGCAGCTCACGGCCCGCGCCGATGCGGATGCGCTCGTGGTGGCCGACGGTGTGCAGGCCGCCGTCCACCGGCGCCTCAAGACCGGCGATGAGCTGTTCCACCACGCCCGACGCCTCGACGAGCGAACGGTAGGTGCGCCGCCCGGCGGGCCGGTCCACCTCGGCCGTGGACGCGTCGTCGAGCAGGCGCAGCAGGGAGTTGGCGGGCAGCCCGAGCACGTCCTCAAGGCCGCGTACCGCGCGCAGCGACTCGGCGCGCTGTGGCCGGCGCGCCCCTTGCTGCCAGTAACTCAGGCTGGTCACACCGACCTTGATGCCGCGCCCGGCGAGATGGTGCTGGACGCGCTGGAGCGGCAGGCCCCGTACGGAGAGCGCGGCGCGCAGGGCCAGGTGGAAGGGGCCGGTGTGCAGCGCCTGTTCCAGGTCGGACTCGGTGTGGAGCATGGCCAAACTCCTCAGTGAACGTTCACGGTGGGGGGTGGGCACGGCATGGCGGCAGGTCGGGGAAAACCTGGTGGCGGACAAGGGGTTGTTCACACTCCGGCCACTTCGTTCACACCCGCGTCCCACCCCGCATTGAAGCGCGTTGACCTGTTCTCGACAACGTCCGATGCTCAACGACAAGCGTCCGGACGCGCTCCCTCCACGATCCCCACCCCCCACTCCGCCATGGGAGGAACGCGATGCGCGACAAGAAGAGACGGCTTTCGGCCCTCACCCTCGTGGTGGCGGCCCTGTTCGCCGCCCCCACGGCGACAGCCACCGCCGCCGCCCCGCACCACGACAAGCCGGTGCCCGCCGCAGCCGCCGCGGCGAGCACCACCGGCTCCAAGCGGCTCAACATCACCATGCAGTCCCAGCAGAAGGACAACTGGTGCTGGGCCGGCAGCGGCAACACCATCGCCACCTGGTTCGGCCGCACCTACACCCAGAACCAGTTCTGCAACGCCGCCTTCGGCCGGGCGCAGGGCTACGACTGCCCCAACTGGCAGGCGGACCTCGGCAATGTGCAGAACGCGCTCGACTGGGCGGGCATCAGCTCCGGCTCCTACGTGACCGGTTGGCTGCGGTACTCGACCGTACAGACCGAGATCAACAACAACCGTCCCATCGAGACCCGCATCCAGTGGTCGAGCGGCGGTGGCCACATGCACGTGGTGTACGGCTACGACGACGCCAACTCGTGGGTGTACTGGGGCGATCCCTGGCCCTCCAGCACCCGCTACAACTGGGCGGCGCACGACTGGTACGTCAGCAACGACTCCTTCTCCTGGACCCACTCGCTCTACCGGATCGGGGCGTGAGCACGATGAAGTCGACCCGCCTCACCCGCCTCACTTCCAAGGCTGGTCTCCTGACCGCGCCGGTGGCCGTGGCCGCCGCCCTGGTCGGGCTCGCGGCCCCGCACGCCCTCGCCGACCAGGCGCCGCTCGCCTCCGCCCAGTCAAAGGCGGCGGCGCACGAGGCCGCGTCCGCCCCCGCCACCCTCGACACGCTCTCCCGCTTCTTCGCGCGGGACGGCAAGGTGGCGCTGAAGGCCGCGTCCCCGCGCATCGAGGGTGACGCCGTGCCCGTCTACGCGCTGTCCGAGGCGTTCGTGGCGGGCAAGGCCGGCGCGCCCGTCGCCCAGCTGGAGTACCTGGCCTCCACCGCCGTCTCCTCCGACGGGCAGAAGGCCTCGCTGTGGACGGTTCCCCAGGGCTCGTCCTGGAAGGTCGTCAACATAGCCACCGGCGACGACGAGTCCCACTACGCGGAGGCCGGCGCCGCGAAGCTGCCCGGCGGGACCGTGTTCCAGGAGCCGCAGATCAACGCCTGGTACGTGGAGAAGGGCGACAAGGTGCTGCCGCTGGACGACGACGCGGTCAAGGCGGTGGGCGCGAACGGGACGACGCTGGCCGGGTACCAGAAGCGGGTGGCGCGGGCGTACGGCGACAAGTTGCCGGGGTCGGCGTACGACAGGTCCGGCAAGGCGGGCGGGTACGCGGAGACGGCCGGGGAGGCCCGGGCCCAGGCGGCGCAGGCCGCGGTCGTCGCGGGCCGGGGTGACACGTCGGGGACGGTCTTCGGTGTGGCCGGGGCGGGTGCGGTGCTCGTGCTTGGTCTGGCCGGGGTGGTCGTGGTCAGCCGGCGTCGCGCGGGCGTGGGCCAGGAGTGACGCCCGGGCCGGTGCGGGGCCCCCACGTCCCGCACCGGCTCACGTCCGTTTGCGCAGTTCCCCGCGCCCCTGGCAGGGCTCGTGCTGGCCCACACGGGAACCTCAGCCCCTGACAGGGTCCGTGCATGCCCGTACGGGCATCTTCAGCCCGTCCGGCGATTGAGGACGAGCGCGTTCAGCGCGAACGGGTCTGGGGCGGAGCCCCAGGGGCCTCGGCTGCGGATCGTGGTCGCTTCTCGCGCAGTTCCCCGCGCCCCTGGCGGGGCTGGTGCTTGCCCGCATGGGCACCCTCAGCCCGTCATGGGGGTCCCCCCTGGCCCTTAAGGCCTTGGGGGAGTTTGAGGACGAGCGCGTTCAGCGCGAACGGGGTCTGGGGCGGAGCCCCAGGGAGTTCGGCTGCGGATCGTGCGTGGCTGGTCGCGCAGTTCCCCGCGCCCCTGGCAGGGCTTGTGCCGGCCCGCGTGGGATGCTGCTCGCCCGCGCAGTTCCCCGCCCCTGGCGGGGCTGGTGGCGGCCCGCACGAGCACCGGGCGCGGTGGGTTGTCGGCGGGCGACAGTAGGGTGGTGGGCATGGCAGACCCCTCCACCTACCGCCCCAAGCCGGGACAGATCCCCGACTCGCCGGGGGTCTACAAATTCCGCGACGAACACCGCCGGGTGATCTACGTCGGGAAGGCGAAGTCCCTGCGCCAGCGGCTCGCCAACTACTTCCAGCCACTGACGAGTCTGCACCCCCGCACGGCCACGATGGTCACCACGGCCGCCTCCGTGGAGTGGACCGTCGTCGCCACCGAAGTCGAGGCGTTGCAGCTCGAATACTCCTGGATCAAGGAGTTCGACCCCCGCTTCAACGTCAAGTACCGCGACGACAAGAGCTATCCCTACCTCGCGGTGACGATGAACGAGGAGTTCCCCCGCGTCCAGGTCATGCGCGGCGCCAAGAAGAAGGGCGTGCGCTACTTCGGCCCGTACGGGCAGGCCTGGGCGATCCGCGAGACCGTCGACCTGATGCTGCGCGTCTTCCCGGTCCGCACCTGCTCGGCCGGCGTGTTCAAGCGCTCGGCCCAGATCGGCCGCCCCTGCCTGCTCGGCTACATCGGCAAGTGCGCGGCGCCCTGCGTCGGTCGCGTCACCCCCGAGGAACACCGCGAACTGGCCGAGGACTTCTGCGACTTCATGGCCGGCCGCACCGGCGCCCATCTGCGCCGCGTCGAGCAGGACATGATGGCCGCGGCCGAGGACATGGAGTACGAGCGCGCGGCGCGGCTGCGCGACGACCGGGAGGCGCTGCGCAAGGCGCTGGAGAAGAACGCGGTCGTCTTCACCGACGCCACCGACGCCGACCTCATCGCGGTCGCCGAGGACGAGCTGGAGGCAGCCGTCCAGATCTTCCACGTGCGCGGCGGCCGGGTGCGGGGCCAGCGCGGCTGGGTCACCGACAAGGTCGAGGCGGTCGACACCGCGGGCCTGGTCGAGCACGCGCTCCAGCAGCTGTACGGGGAGGAGAGCGGCGACACCGTACCCAAGGAGGTCCTGGTCCCGGCGCTGCCCGAGGACGCGGACGCGGTGAGCGGCTGGCTCGCCGGGCGGCGCGGGTCCAACGTCTCGCTGCGCATTCCGCAGCGCGGCGACAAGAAGGCCCTGATGGTGACGGTCGGGCGCAATGCCCAGCAGGCCCTCATGCTGCACAAGACCAAGCGCGCGTCCGACCTCACGACGCGCTCGCGCGCCCTGGAGGAGATCGCCGCCGCCCTGGAGCTCGACAGCGCGCCGCTGCGCATCGAGTGCTTCGACATCTCGCACCTCCAGGGTGACGACGTCGTGGCGTCGATGGTCGTCTTCGAGGACGGTCTGGCGCGCAAGAGCGAGTACCGGCGCTTCCAGATCAAGGGCTTCGAGGGCCAGGACGACGTGCGGTCCATGCACGAGGTGATCAGCCGCCGCTTCAAGCGGTATCTGGCCGAGAAGGCGCGGACGGGGGAGTGGGTCGAGGACGAGGCCCAGGAGAGCGGCGACGCGAACCCCGCGCCCGAGACGCCCGCCCCGGCATCCGACCCCGGCCCCGGCCCCGGCGACCTCGGCGACCCCGGCGACCGGGGCCCCGACCCCGCGTCGACGCCCGTGCCCGTCCCGCCCCCCGGCGAGGTCTCCGCGTTCCAGGAGGAGGACGGGCGGCCCAAGCGGTTCGCCTATCCGCCGCAGCTTCTCGTCGTGGACGGCGGGCAGCCGCAGGTCGCCGCCGCGCAGCGGGCCCTGGACGAGCTGGGCATCGACGACATCGCCGTCTGCGGGCTCGCCAAGCGGCTCGAAGAGGTCTGGGTGCCGGGCGAGGACGACCCCGTGGTGCTGCCCCGCACCAGTGAGGGCCTGTACCTGCTGCAACGGGTGCGTGACGAGGCGCACCGGTTCGCCATCACCTACCAGCGCGCCAAACGGGCCAAGCGCTTCAGGGCGGGGCCGCTGGATGCCGTGCCCGGCCTCGGCGACACCCGCAAACACGCCCTGATCAAGCACTTCGGCTCGGTCAAGCGGCTCCGGTCGGCGACAATCGAGGAGATCTGCGAGGTGCCCGGCATAGGCCGCAAGACGGCCGAGACCATTGCCGCGGCCCTCGCCGGGGCCGCTCCGGCCGCGCCCGCCGTCAACACGGCGACAGGAGAGATCATGGAAGAGGACGACGGGGGCAGCACGCCATGAACGAGCAGCAGCACGATGAAGACCGAGAAGCGGGAGTACACGTGAGTACGGGCACGACCACCGAGGCCGGCGGGGCCGATGCGCCCATCCCCGAGCTGGTGATCATCTCCGGTATGTCGGGTGCCGGGCGCAGCACCGCCGCGAAGTGCCTGGAGGACCTGGGCTGGTTCGTCGTCGACAACCTGCCGCCCGCGCTGATCCCGACGATGGTCGAGCTCGGCGCCCGCTCCCAGGGCAATGTGGCGCGGATCGCCGTCGTCGTGGATGTACGCGGCCGCCGGTTCTTCGACAATCTGCGCGAGTCGCTGGCCGATCTCGACGCCAAGGAGGTCACGCGCCGGATCGTCTTTTTGGAGTCCTCCGACGACGCGCTCGTACGGCGCTTCGAGTCGGTGCGCCGCCCGCATCCGCTCCAGGGCGACGGCCGGATCGTGGACGGCATCGCCGCCGAGCGCGACCTGCTGCGCGAGTTGCGCGGCGACGCCGACCTGGTGATCGACACCTCCAGCCTCAACGTGCACGAGCTGCGCGCCAAGATGGACGCCCAGTTCGCCGGCGACGAGGAGCCGGAGCTGCGCGCCACCGTCATGTCGTTCGGCTACAAGTACGGCCTGCCGGTCGACGCCGACCTGGTGGTCGACTGCCGCTTCCTGCCCAACCCGCACTGGGTCCCGGAGCTGCGGCCGTTCACCGGCCTCAACGAGGAGGTGTCGGGCTATGTCTTCAACCAGCCCGGCGCCAAGCAGTTCCTCGACCAGTACAGCGAGCTGCTTCAGCTCATCGCGGCGGGCTACCGCCGTGAGGGCAAGCGGTATGTGACGATCGCGGTGGGCTGCACCGGCGGGAAGCACCGTTCGGTGGCCATGTCGGAGAAGCTGGCCGCCCGCCTCGCCTCCGAGGGGATCGAGACCGTCGTCGTACACCGGGACATGGGGCGCGAGTGAAGGTGTACCGCCGGCGCACCGTCGGACCGGGGCTGCGCACCGGTCGCAAGCGGGGCGCCCAGCCCAAGGTCGTCGCGCTCGGCGGCGGCATGGGCCTTTCGGCCTCGCTCGCCGCGCTGCGCCGGATCACCGGCGATCTTACCGCCGTCGTCACGGTCGCCGACGACGGCGGCTCCAGCGGCCGGCTCCGCGACGAGCTGGGCGTGCTGCCGCCGGGCGACCTGCGCAAGGCGCTGGCCGCGCTGTGCGGGGACGACGACTGGGGCCAGACCTGGGCCCGGGTGATCCAGCACCGCTTCCAGTCCAAGGGCGAGCTGCACGAGCACGCCGTGGGCAACCTCCTGATCGTCGCCCTGTGGGAGCAGCTGGGCGATCATGTGCAGGCTCTCGACCTGGTCGGCAAGCTGCTCGGCGCCCAGGGCCGGGTGCTGCCGATGTCGGCGGTGCCGCTGGAGCTCGAAGCCCTCGTACGGGGTCATGACGTGGGGCGGCCCGACGACGTGGACACCGTGCGCGGGCAGGCCACGGTGGCGCTCACCCCGGGCGAGGTGCTGTCCGTGCGGCTCGTCCCGCACGATCCGCCGGCCGTTCCCGAGGCGGTCGCCGCCGTGCTCGACGCGGACTGGGTGGTGCTCGGTCCCGGCTCCTGGTTCTCCTCCGTCATCCCGCATCTGATGGTGCCCGAACTGCTCGACGCGCTCACCGAGACCAAGGCCCGCCGTGTCCTCTCGTTGAACCTCGCGCCACAACCGGGTGAAACCGATGGGTTCTCACCGCAGCGTCATTTGGAGGTTTTGGGACGACACGCCCCTAAACTCGCCTTCGACGTGGTGCTGGCCGATGTGGCCGCCGTGCCCGACCGGGGGAGCCTGACCGAAGCCGCGAAACGGCTCGGAGCCGAGGTCGAGCTGGCGCCCGTGGCCAGGCCCGATGGTTCTCCGAAGCACGATCCGGAGCTGTTGGCCGCCGCGTACGACCGTATTTTTCGGATGCATGGAAGGATCGGCCCATGGCGATGACGCCGGCGGTGAAGGACGAGATTTCCCGGCTGCCCGTCACCCGGACCTGCTGTCGGAAGGCGGAGGTCTCGGCGATTCTTCGATTCGCGGGCGGGCTGCACCTGGTGAGCGGCCGCATTGTGATCGAGGCGGAGCTGGACACCGCGATGGCGGCACGCCGGCTCAAGCGGGACATTCTGGAGATCTTCGGGCACAGCTCCGAGCTGATCGTGATGGCCCCGGGCGGTCTGCGCAGGGGCTCGCGCTTCGTCGTACGGGTCGTGGCGGGCGGCGACCAGCTGGCCCGCCAGACCGGGCTCGTCGACGGGCGCGGCCGGCCCATCCGGGGCCTGCCGCCCCAGGTGGTGTCGGGCGCCACCTGTGACGCCGAGGCCGCCTGGCGCGGCGCGTTCCTGGCGCACGGCTCGCTGACCGAGCCGGGCCGTTCCTCGTCCCTCGAAGTGACCTGCCCGGGCCCGGAGGCGGCCCTCGCCCTGGTCGGCGCCGCGCGGCGGCTCCAGATCGCGGCCAAGGCGCGCGAGGTCCGCGGTGTGGACCGGGTGGTCGTCCGTGACGGTGACGCGATCGGCGCGCTCCTGACGCGGCTCGGCGCGCACGAGTCGGTGCTGGCCTGGGAGGAGCGGCGGATGCGCCGCGAGGTCCGCGCCACCGCCAACCGCCTGGCCAACTTCGACGACGCCAATCTGCGCCGCTCGGCCCGGGCCGCGGTCGCCGCGGGGGCCCGGGTCCAGCGCGCCCTGGAGATCCTGGCCGACGAGGTGCCCGAGCACCTGGCGGCCGCCGGCCGGCTGCGCATGGAGCACAAGCAGGCATCCCTTGAGGAGCTGGGCGCGCTCGCCGACCCGCCGCTGACCAAGGACGCGGTCGCGGGCCGGATCCGGCGCCTGCTGGCGATGGCCGACAAGCGGGCCCAGGACCTGGGCATCCCCGGCACGGAGTCCAATTTGACGGAGGAGATGGCGGACGGCCTGGTCGGCTGAGCGGCCCTCCCCGGCCTCGTCCGCGACAACTGCCGTGATCCGGCGCCCACTTGGTGGGCGCCGGCCGCCGTTTCCGGCCGGTCCGGCGCGAACCGGCGCGGTATTGACATGATCATGAAGAGTCATGAGCCTGGCGTCTGTCCACGTCCGTGGCACACATCAGCAAGGGGGGCTCATGAGACGAAGAGCGAGAGCGGTCCTCGCCGCCGCGTCACTCCTGACGGCGGGGCTGGTGGCGGCGCCCGCCGCCGCCCAGGCCCGGCCGGGCGGAGCCGACGGCGAGGGCATCGTCGTCTGGAACGCCCAGGTCAGCCGCGCACAGTTGCCGCTGCTCCTGGAGGCGGGCGCCGACGCCCAGGAACTGGGCGCGGACCTGCCCGCCAAGGGCGCCGCGGGAGTCGAGCTCTACCTCACCAAGACCCAGGCCGACGCCCTGCGCGGCAAGGGCGTCGACCTCACCGAGCGCAAGGTCTCCGCCCAGGCCCGCAGCCGCCTCAAGGCCGCGGGCGACGGCGTGTTCCGCCCCTACAGCGGCAAGGGCGGCCTCAAGCAGGAGATCCTGGACACCGGCAAGGCCAACCCGTCCCTGACCAAGGTCGAGTCGATCGGCAAGACGGTCGACGGCCAGGACATCCTCGCCCTCAAGCTCACCAAGGGCGCGACCAGGTCCAAGGACGGCTCCAAGCCCGCCACGCTGTACATGTCCAACCAGCACGCGCGGGAGTGGATCACCCCGGAGATGACCCGGCGGCTGATGCACTACTACCTCGACAACTACGGCAAGGACCCGCGCGTCACCAAGATCGTGGACTCCACCGAGCTGTGGTTCGTGCTCTCCGCCAACCCGGACGGCTACGACTACACCTTCACGCCCGGCAACCGCCTGTGGCGCAAGAACCTCCGCGACAACAACGGCGACGGCAAAATAACCTCGGTCGACGGCGTCGACCCGAACCGCAACTTCCCCTACAAGTGGGGCTACGACAACGAGGGTTCCTCCGACGACCCCTCCAACGAGACCTACCGGGGACCGAGCGCGGGCAGCGAGCCCGAGACCAAGGCGCTCGACTCCTTCGAGAAGCGGATCCACTTCAACTACGCGATCAACTACCACTCGGCGGCCGAGCTGCTGCTGTACGGAGTGGGCTGGCAGGTCGCCACGCCGACGCCCGACGACGTCCTGTACAAGTCGCTGGCCGGCACCCCCGACAAGCCGGCCATCCCCGGCTACCTCTCGGAGGTCTCCTCCGCGCTGTACACCACCAACGGGGAGGCCGACGGGCATGCGGCGAACGTCAACGGCACCATGATGTTCACCCCGGAGATGTCGACGTGCACCACCGCCTCCAACGTGGACCCCAACGACGCGTGGAACGCGGCGGACTGCCCCTCCGACTTCAATTTCCCCGACAGCGAGAAGCTGATCCAGGGCGAGTTCGAGAAGAACATCCCCTTCGCGCTCTCGGTCGCCGAGACCTCCGCCCACCCCGACCGGCCCTCCTCCTCGGTCGGCATCGACGCGCCCGACTTCACGCCGGACACGTTCGCGACGTCGTACACGCGCGACGACGACCAGGAAGTCGCCGTCACCGTACGCAAGTCGGTGCGCGACAAGACCCTCAACTACCGGATCAACAACGGCCGCAGGCACACCGAGGAGCTGGAGCCCTGGAAGGGCGGCGAGGTCTTCGGCGGCGAGGACAACATCCGCTTCGACCAGTACCGCGCCAAGGTCGAGGGCGCGGACGCCGGCGACAAGGTCGAGGTGTGGTTCACCGGCACCACCGCCGCGGGCGACAGGACGTCCAGTACGCCCTTCACGTACACGGTGGCCGGCCGGCCCGGGGGCGACACCCTGGTCCTCGCCGACGAGGGCGGCGCCGCCCCCGCCAAGAACGCCGCGCTCTACACCAGGGCGCTCGCCGACAACGGCGTGAAGGCGGCGGTGTGGGACGTGGCGACCCAGGGCGCCCCGAGCGCGCTCGGTGTGCTCAGCCACTTCCGCACCGTCCTCTGGTACACCGGCGGCGACCCCGCGAGGGCGCCGTCGGCCGCCACCACGTTCGCCGTACGCGACTTCGTCAACGAGGGCGGCAAGCTGATCAACGCAGGTGCGCAGGCCGGCGGCAGCGTCGACCTCGGCGCCGGTGCCCTGTCCGACGACTTCTCGCAGTACTACCTCGGCGCCTA
Organism: Streptomyces sp. NPDC006711; assembly: GCF_042869775.1. NCBI lineage: Bacteria > Bacillati > Actinomycetota > Actinomycetes > Kitasatosporales > Streptomycetaceae > Streptomyces > Streptomyces sp. NPDC006711. The sequence continues at coordinate 146,398 of NZ_JBIAGO010000007.1, read as the reverse complement.
CAACAAGGCCGGGCTCGCCTCCCCGCCCGCCTTCGCCGGGGCCGGGAAACTCGCGGGCGCGAAGGCCCCGCTGGGCGCGGCGAGCGGCAGCCCGCTGACGGCGGCCGGCGCGTACACCATCACCTCCGACACCCTCAAGCCCGACCGGTTCCCGCAGTTCCACAGCGCCTCCGCCGGTGACTACCCCGGGGCGCGCACGTCCTTCGAGCCCGCCGAGGGCTCCTGGTTCGCGGCGGCGCGCCACAGCGACGACGCCTACATGCGGCTCGCCCGCACCGTCGATCTCGCGGGGACGACGGCCGCCCGGAAGCCGAGCCTGGACTTCCAGCTCAGCTACGACACCGAACCCGGTTACGACCAGGTGATCGTCGAGGCGCACACGGTGGGCCAGGACGACTGGACGACGCTCGCGGACACCCACGGGGCCAGCACCACCAGCGTGCCCAGCCAGTGCGAACAGGGCTTCCTGCTCAAGGACCACCCCTTCTTGACGCACTACCTCACCCCCGGCTCGCCCGCCTGCGCGGGCTCTGGCACCAGCGGCGTCTGGAACCGGTTCACCGGCTCCTCCAACGGCTGGCGGCAGGTGTCCTTCGACCTCGGCGCGTACGCGGGCAAGCAGGTCGAGGTCGCCGTCTCCTATGTGTCCGACCCGGGCACCGGGGGCCTCGGCGCCTTCGTCGACGACACCCGGCTCGTGGTCGGCGGCGCGCCGCAGGGGGCCGAGGGCTTCGAGACCTCGCTGGGGCCCTGGAGCGTTTTGGGGGCGCCGGCCGGCAGTCCCGGCAACCGGGGGGACTGGGCGCGCTCGCAGGCGCTCTTCCACTCCTCGGCCGCCGTCAGCACCCGCGACACCGTTCTGCTCGGATTCGGCCTGGAAAACATCACTTCGTCCTCCGCCCGCAAGCAGGTGATCGAAAAAGCACTCCACGCGCTTGACCGCTGACAGCACGTAGCGAAATAGGGTGTCCGGGGGTCCGTACCCGCACGAGGTAGGGGCCTCCGGGCCGTTCCGGGCGTGATTTCGGAACCATACGGGCGCTCTGATGTCACCTTGGCGGCCCCGGGGAGGTAGGGTCGTAAGCGGTCGGGGACATCCCATACAACTCGCCGGCGTCGAGTACCCGGCGTACCTAACGAGGAGATCGGTTCGTGACGATCCGCGTAGGCATCAACGGCTTCGGCCGCATCGGGCGCAACTACTTCCGGGCGCTCCTTGAGCAGGGTGCAGACATCGAGATCGTGGCTGTCAACGACCTTGGTGACACCGCGACCACTGCTCACCTCCTGAAGTACGACACCATCCTGGGCCGCCTCAAGGCCGAGGTCACCCACACCGCCGACACCATCACGGTCGACGGCCACACCATCAAGGTGCTCTCCGAGCGCGACCCGGCCGACATCCCCTGGGGTCAGCTGGGCGTCGACATCGTCATCGAGTCGACCGGCATCTTCACCAAGAAGGCCGACGCCGCAAAGCACATCGCGGGCGGCGCGAAGAAGGTCCTCATCTCGGCTCCGGCCAAGGACGAGGACATCACCATCGTGATGGGCGTCAACCAGGACAAGTACGACGCGGCCAACCACCACGTCATCTCCAACGCCTCCTGCACCACCAACTGTGTGGCGCCGATGGCCAAGGTCCTCGACGAGAACTTCGGCATCGTCAAGGGTCTGATGACGACGGTCCACGCGTACACCAACGACCAGCGCATCCTGGACTTCCCGCACTCGGACCTGCGCCGCGCCCGCGCCGCCGCCGAGAACATCATTCCGACCACGACCGGTGCCGCCAAGGCCACCGCTCTGGTCCTGCCGCAGCTCAAGGGCAAGCTCGACGGCATCGCGATGCGCGTCCCGGTCCCGACCGGTTCGGCCACCGACCTGGTCGTGGAGCTCCAGCGCGAGGTCACCAAGGACGAGGTCAACGCCGCGTTCAAGAAGGCCGCGGGCGACGGCGACCTGAAGAACATCCTTTACTACACCGAGGACCCGATCGTCTCCTCCGACATCGTGGGCGACCCGGCGTCCTGCACCTTCGACTCCTCCCTGACCATGGTCCAGGAGGGCAAGACGGTGAAGATCCTCGGCTGGTACGACAATGAGTGGGGCTACTCCAACCGCCTCGTGGACCTGACCGTCTTCGTCGGCGGCCAGCTCTGACCACGGTCCGGTAGGCATTGATGTGAGCCACAGGGCCCGGGCAGCGCGATGATGCGCTGTGCGGGCCCTGTCGCCTGTCCTGACCGCCCCGACTCGTACCATTCAAGGAGCCACCCTCACATGAAGACGATCGACGAACTTCTCGCCGAAGGCGTCGCGGGCAAGCGGGTATTCGTCCGCGCCGACCTCAACGTGCCGCTGGCCGAAGGCCGCATCACCGACGACGGCCGCATCCGCGCCGTGCTCCCCACCCTTCAGGCGCTGCTCGCTGCCGACGCCAAGGTCGTCGTGGCCTCGCACCTGGGCCGTCCCAAGGGCGCCCCGGACCCGCAGTTCTCGCTTCTGCCCGCCGCCGAGCGGCTTGGCGAACTCCTGGGCGCGCCGGTCGCGTTCGCCCAGGACACCGTCGGCGCCGCCGCCCACGACGCGGTCGACGGGCTTGAGCCCGGCCAGGTCGCGGTCATCGAGAACCTGCGCTTCAACGCCGGCGAGACGGCCAAGGACGACGCCGAGCGCGGCGCCTTCGCCGACCAGCTCGCCGCCCTCGCCGATGTGTACGTCGGCGACGGCTTCGGCGCGGTGCACCGCAAGCACGCCTCCGTCTTCGACCTGCCGGCGCGCCTGCCGCACTACGCGGGCCACCTCATCGCCACCGAGGTCGGCGTCCTGAGGAAGCTGACCGAGGACGTCAAGCGCCCCTACACGGTCGTGCTCGGCGGCGCCAAGGTCTCCGACAAGCTCGCGGTCATCGACGAACTGCTCGGCAAGGCCGACCGCCTGCTGATCGGCGGCGGTATGGCGTACACCTTCCTCAAGGCCCAGGGGCACGAGGTCGGCATCTCCCTGCTCCAGGAGGACCAGATCCCGGTCGTCAAGGAGTACATGGAGCGCGCCGAGAAGAGCGGTGTGGAGCTGGTGCTCCCGGTCGACGTGCTGGTCTCCAAGGACTTCCCCGACCTGAAGACCAAGGCGCCGGCCGACTTCGAGACCGTCGACGCGGACAAGATCCCCGCGGACAAGGAGGGCCTGGACATCGGCCCCAGGACCCGCGAGCTGTTCGCTTCGAAGATCACCGACGCCGAGACCGTGTTCTGGAACGGCCCCGTAGGCGTCGCCGAACACCCCGACTACGCCGGCGGCACCGCCGCCGTCGCGCAGGCGCTGCTCGACAGCAAGGGCTTCACCGTGGTCGGCGGTGGCGACTCCGCCGCGGCCGTCCGTAACCTGGGCTTCGACGAGACGAAGTTCGGACACATCTCGACCGGTGGCGGCGCGAGCCTCGAATACCTCGAGGGCAAGACGCTTCCCGGCCTCGCCGCACTGGAGGACTGAACACCTGTGAGCACCCGTACCCCGCTGATGGCGGGCAACTGGAAGATGAACCTCAACCACCTCGAGGCCATCGCGCACGTCCAGAAGCTCGCCTTCGCACTCGCCGACAAGGACTACGACGCCGTCGAGGTCGCCGTCCTGCCGCCCTTCGTCGACCTGCGCTCCGTGCAGACCCTGGTCGACGGCGACAAGCTCAAGATCAAGTACGGCGCCCAGGACATCTCGGCGCACGAATCCGGTGCCTACACCGGTGAGATCTCGGGCGCGATGCTGGCCAAGCTGAAGTGCGCCTACGTCGCCGTGGGCCACTCCGAGCGCCGGCAGTACCACGGCGAGAGCGACGAGCTCTGCAACGCCAAGGTGAAGGCCGCCTTCCAGCACGGCCTGACCCCGATCCTCTGCGTCGGCGAGGGCCTGGACGTCCGCAAGGCCGGCGAGCAGGTCCCCTACACGCTGGCCCAGCTCGACGGCGCCCTCAAGGACGTCCCCGCCGAGCAGGCCGAGTCCATCGTGATCGCCTACGAGCCGGTCTGGGCGATCGGCACCGGCGAGGTCGCCACCCCCGAGGACGCCCAGGAGGTGTGCGGGGCGATCCGCGCGCGCCTGGCCGAGCTGTACTCGCAGGAGCTCGCCGACAAGGTGCGCATCCAGTACGGCGGCTCGGTGAAGTCCGGGAACGTCGCCGCGATCATGGCTCAGCCGGACGTCGACGGAGCCCTGATCGGAGGCGCCGCACTGGACGCCGACGAGTTCGTCAAGATCGTCCGCTTCCGCGACCAGTAAGTATGCGGTAGCGCGGATCCGTCGTACCCTTGCGGGGGCCGGGACAGGGATTGTGGAATGTCCCCCCGGCCCCCGTCGCCATATCAGTCCTAGGAAGTTGGTCCAGCCGTGATTGTCGGGTTCTCGATTGCCCTGATCGTCTTCAGCCTGCTGCTGATGCTGCTGGTGCTGATGCACAAGGGAAAGGGTGGCGGCCTCTCCGACATGTTCGGCGGTGGTATGCAGTCCTCCGTCGGCGGCTCCTCGGTCGCCGAGCGCAATCTCGACCGCATCACCATCGTGATCGGTCTGTTGTGGTTCGCGTGCATTGTCGTACTTGGTCTGCTGATGAAGCTCAAGTAAAGCGTCGTCATCCGGCGTTTCGGGGGTGGGGTGTAACTCCAATCGCTGGACGCGCGTTGGGCCTTACGTAGACTGGGGCATCTTCGAGCACCATCACGCAGGGAGTTACGACCGTGGCAAGTGGCAACGCGATCCGGGGAAGCCGGGTCGGAGCGGGGCCGATGGGCGAGGCCGAGCGGGGCGAGTCCGCGCCGCGCCTGCGCATCTCCTTCTGGTGCTCCAACGGGCACGAGACGCAGCCGAGCTTCGCCAGTGACGCACAGGTTCCGGAGACGTGGGACTGCCCGCGCTGCGGATTCCCCGCGGGACAGGACCGGGACAACCCGCCGGACCCGCCACGCACCGAGCCGTACAAGACCCACCTGGCGTACGTACGGGAGCGCCGCAGCGACGCGGACGGCGAGGCGATCCTCGCGGAAGCACTCGCCAAGCTGCGGGGCGAGATCTGACGGATGAAGGGCCCACGGGATGAACTCGGTTCATCCGCAGGGCCCTTCGGTGCGTCCGGGGCACAAGCCCCGCCCGCTCACGCCTTCCTTCTTCTTTTTCTGGTTCTCCTTCGCACGGCCTTTCTCCTGGCTTCTTCGCGCCTGATACCGCCGCGCTGATTCCTGCCCGCGCCGCCTGATCAATTAGGTTGGAGGGGCAGCGGGGCAAAGGTACGCACGTACGAGTAGAAGTGGGCTGATGCCGCAGATGAACGCAGGAAGCCGTACCAGGCTCAACCAGATGCCCGAGTGGACCGCACTGGGCAAGCACCGGGAGCAGTTGGGCCGGACCCATCTGCGCGAGCTGTTCGCCGCCGAGCCCGACCGGGGCACCGCCTACACCCTGCGGGTCGGCGACCTCCACCTCGACTACTCCAAGCACCTGGTGACCGGCGAAACCCTCGCGCTCCTGCGCGAGCTGGCCGCGGCCACCGACGTCGAGGGGCTGCGGGACGCCATGTTCCGCGGCGAGAAGATCAACACCACCGAGGACCGCGCCGTCCTGCACACCGCGCTGCGCGCCCCGCGCGACGCGGTGATCGAGGTCGACGGCGAGAACGTGGTGCCCGGCGTCCACGAAGTCCTGGACAAGATGGCCGCGTTCTCGGCGAAGATCCGCTCGGGCGAGTGGACCGGCCACACCGGCAAGCCCATCAAGAACGTCGTCAACATCGGCATCGGCGGCTCCGACCTCGGTCCCGCCATGGCCTACGAGGCCCTGAAGTCGTTCAGCGACCGGGACCTGACGGTCCGTTTCGTCTCCAACGTGGACGGCGCCGATCTGCACGAGGCGGTCCGCGACCTGGACGCCGCCGAGACACTGTTCATCATCGCGTCCAAGACGTTCACCACCATCGAGACCATCACCAACGCCACCTCGGCCCGCGACTGGCTGCTCACCGAGCTGAGGGCCGGTCAGGACGCCGTCGCCCGGCACTTCGTGGCCCTGTCGACCAACGCCGAGAAGGTCGCCGACTTCGGCATCGACACGGCCAACATGTTCGGCTTCTGGGACTGGGTCGGCGGACGGTACTCCTTCGACTCCGCCATCGGTCTCTCGCTGATGATCGCGATCGGCTCCGACCGGTTCCGCGAGATGCTGGACGGTTTCCACCTGGTCGACGAGCACTTCCGTACCGCGCCCGCCGAGTCCAACGCGCCGTTGCTGATGGGCCTGTTGGGGGTGTGGTACGGGGCGTTCTTCGACGCCCAGTCGCACGCGGTGCTGCCCTACAGCCACTACCTGTCGAAGTTCACCGCCTACCTCCAGCAGCTCGACATGGAGTCCAACGGCAAGTCGGTGGACCGCGACGGCAACCCGGTCGACTGGGAGACAGGTCCTGTGGTGTGGGGCACCCCGGGCACCAACGGGCAGCACGCGTACTACCAGTTGATCCATCAGGGCACCAAGGTCATCCCGGCCGACTTCATCGGCTTCGCGGAGCCCGTCGCCGGCCTGCTGCCGGGCCTCGTCGCCCAGCACGACCTCCTGATGGCCAACTTCTTCGCCCAGACGCAGGCCCTTGCCTTCGGCAAGACCCCCGATGAGGTGCGCGCCGAGGGCGTGTCCGAAGAGCTCGTGCCGCACAAGACCTTCCGGGGCAACCACCCCACCACCACGATCCTGGCCAAGGAGCTGACCCCCTCGGTCCTCGGCCAGCTCATCGCGCTGTACGAGCACAAGGTGTTCGTCCAGGGCGCCGTGTGGAACATCGACTCCTTCGACCAGTGGGGCGTCGAGCTCGGCAAGGTCCTCGCCAAGCGGGTCGAGCCCGCCCTGACCGAGGGTGCCGACGTGCCGGGCCTGGACGCCTCCAGCAAGGCCCTGGTCGCCACGTACCGTTCGCTGCGCGGCCGTTGAGCCGCTGAGGCGCCCGTAACGGCCAACGGCCCGGTCCGCCCCCGAGTGGGGGAGGGCCGGGCCGTTCGCATCGGGCCTCGGGCGTCAGGCGGACGCCGGGGGATACAGCGACCTGGGCAGCTGGGAGGCGGCGGCCGCGTCCAGGAGCCACAGGGTGCGGGCGCGACCGTAGGCACCGGCCGCCGGGGCCTGCACCTCGCCCGCACCCGACAGGGCCATCTTCGCCGCGCCCGCCTTGTCCTCGCCGGCCGCGAGCAGCCACACCTCGCGGGCCGCCCGGATCGCCGGGAGGGTGAGCGAGATCCGCGTGGGCGGCGGCTTCGGAGCGCCGTGCACCCCGACCACCATCCGCTCGGTCTCCCGCACCCCGGGCAGCTCCGGGAACAGCGACGCCACATGGGTGTCGGGGCCGACGCCCAGCATCAGCACGTCGAACGTCGGCACCGGGCCGTGGTCCTCGGGACCCGCGGCACGGGCGAGTTCGGCCGCGTAGGCGGCGGCCGCCGCATCCGCGTCGTTGCCGTACGCGCCGCCGGCCGCCGGCATCGCGTGGACCCGCCCGGGGTCCAGCGGCACCGCGTCGAGCAGCGCCGCACGGGCCTGGGTGTGGTTGCGCTCGGGGTCACCGTCGGGCACGAACCGCTCGTCACCCCACCACAGGTCGAGACGCGACCAGTCGATCGCGTCCCGGGCCGGCGAGGAGGCAAGGGCCGCGAGCAGCCCGTTGCCGTTGCGGCCGCCGGTGAGGACCACCGAGGCCCAGCCGCGCGAGGCCTGCGCATCCACGACCTTGGTGATGAGGCGGGCCGCCGCTGCCTCGGCCATCAGCTCCTTGTCACGGTGGACGACGAGCTGCGGTGTGCTCACTTGGCCGCTGCCTTCTTGGCCGGCGCCGCCTTCTTCGCCGGCGCCGCCTTGGCCTCGGCGTCGTCGGGGCTGTCCTTGCCGGCCCCCGCGGTCTTCTCCTCCAGGCCGTGGCCGAGCTTGTCGACGCCGTACCTCAACGCGGAGGCGTAGGTGTCGTCGGGGTCCAGGCGGCGCAGTTCCTCCGCGATGAGCTCGGAGGTCTCGCGGCGCTTGAGGGCCACCGCGCGGTCCGGCTGGCCCCGCATGGACAGCGTGGCGAGCGAGCCGTCCGCGCGGTCCAGGACGATCGGGCCGCCGTCCGTCTCCAGGCGTACGGCGGTGAGGCCCGGGCCCTGCGAGAGGGAGCGCCTGACCGGCACGTCGAGGCGGTCGGCGAGCCACATCCCGAGCAGTTCGCAGCTCGGGTTGAACTCCTCGCCCTCCACCTCGGCGGCGGTGACCTTGCAGGCCACCTGGTCGAGAGCGGCGGCCAGCATCGAGCGCCAGGGCGTGATGCGGGTCCAGGAGAGGTCGGTGTCGCCGGGGGTGTACGCCTCGGCGCGCGCGGACAGCTCCTGGATCGGCTGCTCGGCCGTGTAGGTGTCGGTCACCCGGCGCTGGGCGAGCGCGCCCAGGGGGTCCTGTGCCGGGTCGGTCGGGGCGTTCACCGGCCACCACACGACGACCGGCGCGTCCGGCAGGAGCAGCGGAAGGACCACCGACTGGGCGTGGTTGAGCACTTCGCCGTACATGCGCAGCATCACCGTCTCACCGGTGCCGGCGTCCGCGCCGACGCGTACTTCGGCGTCGAGGCGGGAGCCGGTGCGGTCGCGCGGCGAGCGCGAGACGCGCTTGATGACGACGAGCGTGCGCGAGGGGTGCTCGCGCGAGGCGTCGCTCGCCGCGCGCAGGGCGTCGTAGGCGTTCTCCTCGTCGGTGACGATGACGAGCGTGAGCACCATGCCGACGGCGGGGGTGCCCACCGCCCTGCGTCCCTGCACGAGCGCCTTGTTGATCTTGCTGGACGTGGTGTCCGTAAGGTCGATCTTCATGGCCGGCGCCAGCTCCGTCCGTCTCGTGCGAGCATGTCGTCCGCCTCGGCGGGACCCCAGGTCCCCGAGGGGTACTGGGCGGGCTTGCCGTGGGCGTCCCAGTACTTCTCGATCGGGTCGAGGATCTTCCAGGACAGCTCGACCTCCTCCACGCGCGGGAAGAGGTTGGAGTCGCCCAGCAGGACGTCCAGGATGAGGCGTTCGTAGGCCTCGGGGCTCGACTCCGTGAAGGACTCGCCATAGGCGAAGTCCATGGAGACGTCGCGCACCTCCATCGAGGTGCCCGGCACCTTGGAGCCGAAGCGCACCGTCACGCCCTCGTCCGGCTGCACCCGGATGACCAGGGCGTTCTGGCCCAGCTCCTCCGTCGCGGTGTGGTCGAAGGGGGAGTGCGGGGCGCGCTGGAAGACCACCGCGATCTCGGTGACGCGCCGGCCGAGCCGCTTGCCGGTGCGCAGGTAGAACGGGACGCCCGCCCAGCGGCGGTTGTCGATCTCCAGCTTGATCGCGGCGTAGGTGTCGGTGTTCGACTTGGGGTCGATGCCGTCTTCCTGGAGGTAGCCGACGGCCTTCTCGCCGCCCTGCCACCCGGCCGCGTACTGGGCCCGCACGGTGGAGGCGCCGAGGTCCTTGGGCAGCCGTACCGCGCCGAGCACCTTGGTCTTCTCCGCCGCAAGCGCGTCCGCGTCGAAGGAGGCGGGCTCCTCCATCGCGGTCAGCGCCATCAGCTGGAGCAGGTGGTTCTGGATGACGTCGCGGGCCGCGCCGATGCCGTCGTAGTAGCCGGCCCGGCCGCCGATGCCGATGTCCTCGGCCATCGTGATCTGTACGTGGTCGACGTAGGAGCGGTTCCACAGCGGCTCGAACATGGTGTTCGCGAACCGCAGCGCCAGGATGTTCTGGACGGTCTCCTTGCCCAGGTAGTGGTCGATGCGGAAGACCTCGTTGGGCGGGAAGACCTCGTGCACGACCTGGTTCAGCTCCTCGGCGGAGACCAGGTCGTGGCCGAAGGGCTTCTCGATGACCGCGCGGCGCCAGGAGCCGTCCTTCTGGTCGGCGAGCCCGTGCTTCTTGAGCTGCTGGACGACCTTGGGGAAGAACTTCGGCGGCACCGACAGGTAGAAGGCGTAATTGCCGCCCGTGCCCTGCGCCTTGTCGAGCTCCTGGACCGTGGACTTCAGCGTCTCGAAGGCCTCGTCGTCGTCGAAGTCGCCCTGGACGAAGCGCATCCCCTGGATGAGCTGCTGCCAGACCTCCTCACGGAACGGCGTACGGGCGTGCGCCTTGACCGCGTCGTGGACCTCTTGGGCGAAGTCCTCGTCCTGCCACTCGCGGCGGGCGAAACCGATCAGGGAAAAGCCCGGCGGCAGCAGACCCCGGTTGGCGAGGTCATAGACGGCGGGCATCAACTTTTTACGGGACAAATCGCCCGTGACGCCGAAGATCACCAGGCCCGACGGCCCCGCGATGCGCGGGAGCCGTCGGTCTGCTGCGTCACGGAGCGGATTCGCTTGGCGAATCGCGGTCAAGATTTACGCCTCCGAGGGTGCGAGGCGCTTGAGCTCCGCCTCGGTGGACTTGAGCAGGTCGTTCCAGGCGCCTTCGAACTTCTCCACGCCCTCGTCCTCGAGGAGCCGCACGACCTCGTCGTAGGAGATCCCCAGCTTCTCGACGGCGTCGAGGTCGGCACGCGCCTGCTCGTAGGTGCCGGTCACCGTGTCGCCGGTGATCTGCCCGTGGTCGGCGGCGGCCTCCAAGGTGGCCTCCGGCATGGTGTTGACCGTGTTGGGCGCCACCAGGTCGTCCACGTACAGGGTGTCCTTGTACGCCTTGTCCTTGACGCCGGTGGAGGCCCACAGCGGGCGCTGCTTGTTGGCGTGCGCCTTGTCGAGCGCGGCCCAGCGGTCGGAGGCGAAGACCTCCTCGTACGCCTGGTAGGCCAGGCGCGCGTTGGCCAGACCGGCCTTGCCGCGGGCGGCCTTGGCCTCGTCGGTGCCGAGCGCGTCGATCCGCTTGTCGATCTCGGTGTCCACGCGGGACACGAAGAAGGACGCCACGGAGTGGATCTTCGAGAGGTCCAGGCCGCGCTCCTTGGCCTTCTCCAGGCCGGTGAGGTAGGCGTCCATGACCTTGCGGTAGCGCTCGAGCGAGAAGATCAGCGTGACGTTGACGCTGATGCCGAGACCGATGGTCTCGGCGATCGCCGGCAGACCCGCCTCGGTGGCCGGGATCTTGATGAGCGTGTTGGGCCGGTCCACCAGCCACGCCAGCTGCTTGGCCTCGGCGACCGTGGCGCGGGTGTTGTGCGCCAGGCGCGGGTCGACCTCGATGGAGACCCGGCCGTCCTGGCCGTCGGTGGCGTCGAAGACCGGGCGCAGGATGTCGGCGGCGTCCCTCACGTCAGCCGTCGTGATCATGCGGATGGCTTCTTCGACGGTCACCTCGCGGGCCGCGAGGTCGGTCAGCTGGGTGTCGTAGCCGTCACCCTGGCTGATCGCCTTCTGGAAGATGGACGGGTTGGTGGTGACGCCCACCACGTGCGACTGGTCGATCAGCTCGGCCAGGTTGCCGGACGTGATCCGCTTGCGCGACAGGTCGTCGAGCCAGATCGCGACGCCTTCGTCGGAGAGGCGCTTGAGTGCGTCTGTCATGAGAAATGCATCTCCTACTAGTTCGTATACCGGCGTCAGCGCGCGGCGGCTTCCAGAGATTCCCGGGCGGCGGCGGCCACGTGGTCGGCGGTGAAGCCGAACTCCTTGAACAGGACCTTGGCGTCCGCCGAAGCGCCGAAGTGCTCCAGCGAGACGATGCGGCCCGCGTCACCGACGAAGCGGTGCCAGGTCAGACCGATGCCGGCCTCGACCGCGACGCGCGCCTTGACCGACGGCGGAAGGACGCTGTCCTTGTACGCCTGGTCCTGGCTCTCGAACCACTCCACGCACGGCATCGAGACCACGCGGGTCGGGACGCCGGCGGCCTGGAGCTGCTCGCGCGCCTCGACGGCGAGCTGCACCTCGGAGCCGGTGCCGATGAGCACGACCTGCGCGTCGCCGCCCTCGGCGTCCACGAGCACGTAACCGCCCTTGGCGGCGTCCTCGTTGACCTCGTAGGTCGGCACGCCCTGGCGGGTCAGCACGAGGCCGTGCGGGGCCCCCCTGCCGTACACCTTGGTGTAGCGCTTGAGGATTTCGCGCCAGGCGATGGCGGTCTCGTTGGCGTCCGCGGGGCGGACCACGTTGAGGCCGGGGATGGCGCGCAGCGAGGCCAGGTGCTCGACCGGCTGGTGCGTCGGGCCGTCCTCGCCAAGGCCGATGGAGTCGTGCGTCCACACGTACGTCACCGGCAGGTGCATCAGGGCCGACAGGCGCACGGCGTTGCGCATGTAGTCGGAGAACACCAGGAAGGTGCCGCCGTAGACGCGGGTGTGGCCGTGCAGCGCGATGCCGTTCATCTCCGCGGCCATGGAGTGCTCACGGATGCCGAAGTGCACGGTGCGCCCGTACGGGTCGGCCTCGGGCAGCGGGTTGCCGGCCGGCAGGAACGACGACGTCTTGTCGATGGTCGTGTTGTTCGAGCCGGCGAGGTCGGCGGAGCCGCCCCACAGCTCGGGCACGACCGCGCCGAGCGCCTGGAGGACCTTGCCGGACGCGGCACGGGTGGCGACGGCCTTGCCGGTCTCGAAGACGGGAAGGTGCGACTCCCAGCCCTCGGGCAGCTCGCCCGCGTTGACGCGGTCGAACTCGGCGGCGCGCTCGGGGTTGGCGGTGCGCCACGCGGCGAAGGCCTTCTCCCACTCGGCCTTGGCCTCGCGGCCCCGGTCGAGCGCCTTGCGGGTGTGCGCCAGGACCTCGTCGGCGACGTCGAAGGACTTCTCCGGGTCGAAGCCGAGGACGCGCTTGGTGGCGGCCACCTCGTCGTCGCCGAGCGCCGAGCCGTGCGCGGCCTCGGTGTTCTGCGCGTGCGGGGCGGGCCAGGCGATGATCGAGCGCATCGCGATGAACGAAGGGCGGTCGGTGACGGCCTTGGCGGCCTCGATGGCGTCGTACAGCGCCTCCGGGTCCAGGTCGCCGTCGGGCTTGGGCGCCACGCGCTGGACGTGCCAGCCGTACGCCTCGTACCGCTTGACGGTGTCCTCGGAGACGGCGGTCTCGGTGTCGCCCTCGATCGAGATGTGGTTGTCGTCCCACAGCAGGATCAGGTTGCCGAGCTTCTGGTGACCGGCGAGCGAGGACGCCTCGGAGGAGATGCCCTCCTGGAGGCAGCCGTCGCCGGCGATCGCGAAGACGAAGTGGTCGAACGGGGAGGTGCCGGGGGCCGCCTCCGGGTCGAAGAGGCCGCGCTCGTAGCGGGCGGCCATCGCCATGCCCACGGCGTTGGCGACACCCTGGCCCAGCGGGCCCGTGGTCGTCTCGACGCCGGTGGTGTGGCCGTACTCCGGGTGGCCGGGGGTCTTGGAACCCCAGGTCCGAAACGCCTTCAGGTCATCCAGCTCCAGGCCGAAACCGGCCAGGTACAGCTGGATGTAGAGGGTCAGGGACGAGTGGCCCGCCGAGAGGACGAAACGGTCGCGTCCGACCCAGTCGGCGTCCGCCGGGTCGTGCCGCATCACCTTCTGGAAGAGGGTGTACGCGGCCGGGGACAGGCTCATCGCCGTACCGGGATGGCCGTTGCCGACCTTCTGTACGGCATCCGCGGCCAGTACCCGGCCGGTGTCAACGGCCCGCTGGTCCAGCTCGGTCCACTGGAGGTCTGTGGTGGTCGGCTTGGTGCTCACCCTGAGTCAGGGCTCCTCTCCACATGTCGTATCCCGGTGACTGAGGGCGCACCGGGCGTTGTCGAGCCTACCCCCGCAGGAACGCTCATCTTTTCGACCGACTGCACGGCGAGACGGACATGTCCAGGGTGCCGGGGAGCGGCGAAATCCGCCTCCTGACGAACCGTCCCCAACACGACCCCACCCCCGGGGATGGCGGCGTATGGGCAACGTCTACAGTGGCGTGGTACGCGCAAGTCTTTACCGGGCCTTCACGTCCGGGAACGTCCCGGATCACCGGGGACTTGCTGGGAATTCTCTGTCAGGGGTGTGCGTGACGGCCGTCGAGTCCCGACCCGCAGGGGTCGTCTTGACTCCCAGCCCGGGGGGCCATCGGCCGTTCGGGGCCCGCGTCAAGGCCTTTGTGGCGCTGACCAAGCCACGAATCATCGAACTGCTGCTCATCACCACCATTCCGGTGATGTTCCTGGCCGAACAGGGCGTTCCTCCGCTGTGGCTGGTCTTCGCGACCACACTGGGCGGGTACCTCTCAGCGGGCGGCGCAAACGCCCTGAACATGTACATCGACCGCGACATCGACGCGCTGATGGACCGCACGTCGCAGCGTCCGCTGGTGACGGGCATGGTCTCGCCGCGCGAATGCCTGGTCTTCGGCATCTCGCTGGCGGTCATCTCCACGCTGTGGTTCGGCCTCCTGGTCAACTGGTTCTCGGCGGCCCTCTCGCTCGGCGCGCTGCTCTTCTACGTCGTCGTGTACACGATGCTGCTCAAGCGCCGGACCTCGCAGAACATCGTCTGGGGCGGCATCGCGGGCTGTCTGCCGGTGCTCATCGGCTGGTCCTCGGTCACCAACTCGATGTCGTGGGCGCCGGTCATCCTCTTCCTCGTGATGTTCTTCTGGACGCCGCCGCACTACTGGCCGCTGTCCATGAAGGTCAAGGAGGACTACGCGCGGGTCGGCGTGCCGATGCTGCCGGTGGTCGCCTCCAACAAGGTCGTGGCCCGCCAGATCGTGATCTACAGCTGGGTGATGGTCGCCGTCTCGCTGCTGCTGACCCCGCTCGGCTACACCGGCTGGTTCTACACGGCCGTCGCGCTGGTCTCGGGCGGCTGGTGGCTGTGGGAGGCGCACGCGCTCCAGTCCCGCGCCAGGAACGAGACGACCGGCGCCAAGCTCAAGGAGATGCGCCTGTTCCACTGGTCCATCACCTATGTCTCGCTGCTCTTCGTGGCCGTCGCGGTGGACCCGTTCCTGCGCTGAGCGGCCGGTGAACGCGTGGAGGGGCCAGTGGCGCAAGCCACTGGCCCCTCTTCTCGCTCCTGGATCTACCCGCTAGTAGCATCGCGGCATGGCAGACACCCAGGTTGCAGACACCCCGGTTGACGACAAGCAGGGCGCGAAGGCCGAACGGCACGCGGTCAGGCTGGCCCGCGCGATCGGCTCCTTCGCCAAGGAGCACGGCGGCGCCGAGGGCCAGGTGGCGTACATCGGCCAGAAGGGCGCCCGCATCGTGCTGGTGGGCGAGGACGGCGGCTGGGGCGACCTGGTGGCCCCGAGCCACGCCGTCGCGCTGAGCGCCGTGGCGAAGTCCGGCATCACCCTTCACGAGGACTTCGACGGCGAGTTCGCCGCCAAGGTGAGGACCGGGCCCTACGAGTGGTCCCGCATGGCCGGCATCCAGCTCGGCGGTCCGAAGAACAGCTGAGCGAGACGCGGAGCAACACCGATCCGGGGCTCACCCGTTAGGAGGGGTGCAAGCGCGTCCACCGCAGGGAGCCCCGGATGATCGACACCCCGCCCCTGGTGGACCAGTACTGCCACGGCATCCTGCGCACCGAGCTCGGCCTCGGAACCTTCGAGACGGCGCTCGGCCGCACCGGGACGCTGCCCGCCCCCGGCACCACC
Source organism: Streptomyces sp. NPDC006711 (assembly GCF_042869775.1). Classification (NCBI taxonomy): domain Bacteria; kingdom Bacillati; phylum Actinomycetota; class Actinomycetes; order Kitasatosporales; family Streptomycetaceae; genus Streptomyces; species Streptomyces sp. NPDC006711. The sequence goes on along the minus strand of NZ_JBIAGO010000007.1, from coordinate 130,851 downwards.
TTCTTCGACACCCAGACCGGTTTCGCGGTACGCCGCTGGTGCCCCCCGCTCCTGGATCTGGAGCCGCACTGCCCGCCGGCCCGCTATCTGGCCCGCCGGCGCGAGCTGGGCGCCATCGAGGCGGGCAGACGCCTGCTCAGGGGCTCGGGAATTTCCACCTATCTGGTGGACACCGGCGTGCCGGGCGACCTCACCGCGCCCCACGAGATCGCCGCCGCGGGCGCGGCCGACGCCCACGAGATCGTGTGCCTCGAACTCCTGGCCGAGCAGGTCGCCGACACCTCGGGGAGCGTCGCGTCCTTCCTCGCCAACCTCGCCGAAGCCGTCCACACCGCGGCGGCGTCCGCCGTCGCCTTCGCCTGCGTGACGGGCGCCCGCGCCGAACTCGACCCGCGCCCGCCCGGGCCCGGTGAGGTGCGCGGCGCGGCCGGACGGTGGCTCGCGGGCCGGCGCCGGCACGGTCGCCTCGACGACCCGGTGCTCCTGCGCCATCTGCTGTGGAACGCCGTCGCGAGCGGACGCCCGCTCCAGCTCCAGCTGGGGATGGCCGACCCGATGCCGCTGGCCGCGTTCGCGGACGCGACGAGTGGGCTCGGCACCGATCTGGTGCTGCTGCACGGCTATCCCTACCACCGCCAGGCCGCCCATCTGGCGGGCGTCCATCCGCATGTGTACACCGACGCAGGGCCGGCCCTGGTCCGCACCGGGGCGCGGGCCGCGGGCGTCCTGGCGGAGATCATGGAGCTGGCCCCGTTCGGGAAGGTGCTCTACTCCAGCGGGGCCTGGGGGCTGCCCGAACTCCATGTGGTGGGGGCCCGGCTGTTCTCGCAGGCGCTCGGCCGGGTGCTCGGCGGCTGGGTGGCCGATGGCGCGTGGTCGGGCGGGGACGCGCGGCGGGTGGCGGAGATGATCGCGGCGGGCAACGCGCGGCGCGTCTACGGGCTCGCGGGCGCGGCGTAGAGGAGTGGGCGGGGCGTGGAGAGCGGGCGGGACCGCCTCGCCCGGGCCGCCGGACGATGGGCCCGGCGGCGCTCGTCCGGAGGGTCAGGCGTGGCTGAGGGCGGGATCGGCCTGCGCCGGGAGCTCCGCCGTGACCTCGGGCCGCTCGCGCAGCGAGAGCAGCACCCGCAGCACGGCGATCCACACCAGGCACGAGCCCAGCATGTGCAGCCCGACCAGGATCTCGGGCGTCTTCAGGAAGTACTGGACGTAACCGATCACGCCCTGGCCCAGCAGGACGAGGAACAGGTCGCGGGCCCGGGCGCGGGGCCCGGGCGGCGCGTCGACGGCCTTGAGGACGAACCACAGCGCGACGGCGAGCGCCACCACGATCCAGGCGAGGTCCGCGTGCAGCTGGGTGATCATCGTCCAGTCCAGCGGGATGCGCGCCACGTCCTTGGAGTCGCCGGGGTGGCGGCCGGTGCCGGTGACGATCGTGCCGACCGCGATCAGGGCGGCCGACGCGCCCACCAGGAGCCAGGTCAGCTGGACAACCGCCTTGCCCACCAGGGGCCTTGGCGCGCCGTCGCCCTCCCGCGCGCGCTGCCAGGTGACGACGGCCACCGCGATGAGCGCGCTGGAGAGCAGGAAGTGGGCGGCCACCGTGTACGGGTTGAGGCCGACCAGGACGACGATGCCGCCGAGGACCGCGTTGCCCATGACCACCCAGAACTGCACCCAGCCGAGCCGGGTCAGCGGACGCCGCCAGGGCTTCGCCGAGCGGGCCGCGATGATCGCCCAGCCGACCGCCGCGCACAGGACGTACGTCAGCATCCGGTTGGTGAACTCGATCGCGCCGCGAAAGCCCATCTCGCTGGTGGCGGTCAGGCTGTCGCTCGTGCACTTGGGCCAGGTCGGGCAGCCGAGGCCGGAGCCGGTGAGCCGCACCGCGCCGCCGGTCACCACGATGGCGACGGCCATGACGAGGGCGGCGAGGGCCGCGCGCCGCACGATCCGGGGGGACGCGGTCCAGCGCTGTGCGATGAAGAGAAGCGGATTGCGGGCCGCTGCGGTCACATCGGCGCGGGTCACTTTCGGCATGGGCCCTATCGTAAGGGCCCGTTTGTGCATGTTTTCACGAGGGGGTCCCGGCGGGTCCGCCACGTTCCGGCGGGTTCGCCACCGAGCGACGTCCCCCCGGGCACAGCCCCGGCTCACTCCCAGCGGAAGAACTTCGCGGCCGCGCCGAGGCCGAGCACCGCCCACACCGCGAGGATGGCGAGGTCGCCCCACGGCATCGAGGCGCCGCTCGCGAGCACGTCGCGCAGCCCGTCGGACAGGGCCGAGATGGGCAGCAGGTCGAGGACCGTCCGCACGCCGCCGGGGAACTTGTCCATCGGCACGATGACCCCGCCGGCCACGAGCAGCAGCAGGAACACCAGGTTGGCGGCGGCGAGCGTGGCCTCGGCCTTCAGGGTGCCGGCCATGAGCAGACCGAGCCCGGAGAACGCGGCCGTGCCGAGCACCATCAGGAGCAGCACCGCGAAGGGGTTGCCGTGCGGGGACCAGCCGAGCGCGAAGGCGATCACGGTGAGCAGCACGACTTGCAGCACCTCGGTGACCAGCACCGCGAGCGTCTTGGAGGTCATCAGCGCCCAGCGCGGCAGCGGGGAGGCGCCGAGCCGCTTGAGCACCCCGTAGCGCCGCTCGAACCCGGTCGCGATGGCCTGGCCGGTGAAGGCGGTCGACATCACGGCGAGCGCGAGGACCCCGGGAGTCAGGAAGTCCACGGACTTGCCCCGGCCGGTGTCGATGATGTCGACGGTCGAGAACAGCACCAGGAGCAGGCTCGGGATGATCACGGTGAGCAGCAGCTGCTCGCCGTTGCGCAGCAGCATCCGCGTCTCCAGCGCGGTCTGCGCCCCGATCATCCGCCCGAGCGGCGCGGCGCCCGGCTTCGGCGCGTACGTACCGGCGCTCATGCGCGCAGCTCCTTACCGGTCAGTTCGATGAAGACGTCCTCCAGCGTGCGGCGTTCGACCGAGATGCCGTCCGGCATCACGCCGTGCTGGGCGCACCAGGAGGTGACGGTGGCCAGCAGCTGGGGGTCGATGGCGCCGTCGATGCGGTAGGTGCCCGGCGTCAGTTCCGCCGCGGCCGAGCCGTCGGGCAGCGCCTTGAGGAGGGAGGCGAGGTCGAGGCCGGGGCGGCCGGTGAAGCGCAGGGTGTTCTCCGCGCCGCCCTTGCACAGCCGCTCGGGGGAGCCCTGCGCGACGACCTTGCCCGCGTCCACGATGGCCACGTCGTCGGCCAGCGTCTCGGCCTCGTCCATGAAGTGGGTGGTGAGCACCACCGAGACGCCGTCGGCGCGCAGCTCGCGCACGAGGTCCCAGGTGGCGCGGCGGGCCTGCGGGTCCAGGCCCGCGGTCGGCTCGTCGAGGAAGACGAGTTCGGGCCGGCCGACGACGGCCATCGCGAGCGCGAGGCGCTGCTGCTGGCCGCCGGAGAGCCTGCGGTAGGTGGTGCGGCCGCACCCATCGAGCCCCAGGCGCTCGATGAGCGCGTCCACGTCGAGCGGGTGGGCGTGCAGCTTGGCCATGTGGCGCAGCATTTCGTCGGCGCGGGCGCCGGAGTAGACGCCGCCGGACTGGAGCATGACGCCGACACGCGGCTTGAGGCGCGCGGCGTCGGCGACCGGGTCGAGGCCGAGGACGCGGACGGTGCCGGCGTCGGGCCTGCGATAGCCCTCGCAGGTCTCGATGGTGGTGGTCTTGCCGGCGCCGTTGGGGCCGAGGACGGCGGTCACGGCGCCGGCGCCGACCGTGAGGTCGAGGCCGTCCACGGCGGTCTTCGGTCCGTACCGCTTGACCAGGCCCACGACCTGGACGACGGGCTCGCTGTTCATGACCGGCAAGTCTAGGCGGGGCGCGGAACCCCTCGGCGCGGGACCCCTCGGCGCGGGGCCCCGCCGCTGCGGGGGCCCGCTCGGACGCAGGCTGCCGCTGACGAGGTGCGAGGAGGCCGGGGCGTACCGGGTTCACGTGCGGGGCGCGTCGGTTGTTCCCCGCCGTCACTCCTCACGCGGGCGGTGCACGGGCGGCCACCGCCGCGCGTAGGCGACCGCGTCGCGCACCGGGAAGAGGCGGCAGGCCGCGGCCCCCACCGTGCCGCGCGCCACGTCCGTGTCCCGCTCGAAGTCGGTGCCAAGGGCGCCGAAGCACTCGCTGTCCAGGTCGGTGTCGCGCACCGTGAGCCACTGCCGGCCCCGGGGGGTGTGCACCGCGAACGACACGTCCGCCGTGGGCCCGGGCACGCGGTACTCCGCGAGGTGGAAGGAGGTGCAGGAGTCGAAGCCCGCGCCCAGCAGCAGCACCCGGGCGCCGGCTTCCTCCAGGCGGGCCAGCGGGCTGCGCTCGCCGAGCCGGCAGTCGTGGGGGTGGTCCGCGGTGATCCGCGACGCGCCCGGGCCGATCGCGGCGAAGGAGGTCTGCGGGTGGGCGCTGCGCAGCGCGCCGGGCCAGGTGCGCACGGCCTCGGGAACCGCGCCGACGCCGCGACTCGGTGTGGTCGGCGGGTCGTACGCGGGCAGCGTGGCCCGGATGGGCTCCCACCACTCCTCGGGCACGGCGGGGCGGCTCCAGTGCGCGGGGTCGGAGTTGTCGTTGGAGAACGCGGGGACCACGAGCGTGCCCGTTTCGCCCAGCGTGTCGAGAAGGGATCGAACGACCGTGACGGCGCCTCCGCAGACCCAGCCCAGTGACGTCAGGGAGGAGTGCACGAGGAGCGTTTCACCAGGCCGCACCCCCAGGGTGCGCAGGTCGTCCGCGAGCGTGTCGCGCGTACACAAAGGGCCGGTCACAGGCGGTGTGGGCATGGCGGACGAGTCTGGCGCACGGCCTGCCCTCGGGGCCAGTGAATTACCGGCCCGACGATCGATCAAAGATCGTTTCCGCAGGTCAGCTTAGGTTCGCCTAAGTGATGCACCGCACCGGCCGGTGATCGGGACGTGGGTTGTCAGGCCCTGAGGAATTACGCAACAATGGTGTTGTGAAAAACGTCGGTGAGGCTCCCCAGGAGGAACTCGCGACCGGTGAGCGGTCCACCCGCAACCGGGTCGCGCGCTCGATCCTGGACCACGGGCCCTCGACCGCACAGGACCTCGCCAACCGCCTCGGCCTCACCCAGGCAGCCGTCCGCCGCCACCTCGACGCGCTCGTCGCCGACGAGGTCGTCACACCGCGCGAGCAGCGCGTGTACGGCGCGCGGACCCGTGGCCGCCCGGCCAAGGTCTTCGCCCTGACCGACTGCGGCCGGGACGCCTTCGAGCAGTCCTACGACAAGCTCGCCGTCGACGCCCTGCACTGGATCGAGCAGTCCGCCGGCGGCGGCGCGGCCGGCGAGGAAGCCGTCGCGGCGTTCGCGCGCGCCCGCGTCGAGGCCCAGGCCGGGGCGTACCGGGACGCGATCGCGGCCGCGGCTCCCGAGGAGCGCGCCCAAGCCCTCGCCAAGGCCTTGAGCGCGGACGGGTACGCTGCTACGGCGCGCGGCGCGCCCCATCCGCAGCGGGGCGAGCAGCTGTGCCAGCACCACTGCCCGGTCGCCCACGCCGCCGAGCGGTACCCGCAGCTGTGCGAGGCGGAGACCGAGTTCTTCTCCCGCCTCCTGGGAACGCATGTGCAGCGCCTGGCGACCATCGCCCATGGCGACGGCGTCTGCACCACGTTCATCCCGCACGGGGCGCCACCACAGACCACACACCAGCAAGCATCCGCAAGCACGGCCGGGAGGAACCCCGCATGACGCTCCCCACGGAGACTGCCCACCCTGAGCTCGATGGCCTGGGCACGTACGAATACGGCTGGGCCGACTCCGACGCGGCCGGCGCCGCTGCCAAGCGCGGTCTTTCCGAGGCTGTCGTGCGCGACATCTCGCAGAAGAAGAACGAGCCGGAGTGGATGCTGAAGCTGCGCCTCAAGGGCCTGCGGCTGTTCGACAAGAAGCCCATGCCGAACTGGGGCTCCGACCTCTCCGGCATCGACTTCGACAACATCAAGTACTTCGTGCGCTCCACCGAGAAGCAGGCGGCGTCCTGGGAGGACCTGCCCGCGGACATCAAGAACACGTACGACAAGCTCGGCATCCCCGAGGCGGAGAAGCAGCGCCTGGTGGCCGGTGTCGCGGCCCAGTACGAGTCCGAGGTCGTCTACCACCAGATCCGTGAGGACCTGGAGGAGCAGGGCGTCATCTTCCTCGACACCGACACCGCCCTGAAGGAGCACCCCGAGCTCTTCCAGGAGTACTTCGGCACCGTCATTCCGGTCGGCGACAACAAGTTCGCGTCGCTGAACACCGCGGTGTGGTCGGGCGGCTCGTTCATCTACGTGCCCAAGGGCGTCCACGTCGACATCCCGCTCCAGGCCTACTTCCGGATCAACACCGAGAACATGGGCCAGTTCGAGCGGACGCTGATCATCGTCGACGAGGACGCGTACGTCCACTACGTCGAGGGCTGCACCGCCCCGATCTACTCCTCGGACTCGCTGCACAGCGCCGTCGTGGAGATCATCGTCAAGAAGGGCGGCCGCTGCCGCTACACGACGATCCAGAACTGGTCGAACAACGTCTACAACCTGGTCACCAAGCGCGCCGTGGCGTACGAGGGCGCGACCATGGAGTGGATCGACGGCAACATCGGTTCCAAGGTCACCATGAAGTACCCGGCCGTCTACCTGATGGGCGAGCACGCCAAGGGCGAGACGCTGTCCATCGCCTTCGCGGGCGAGGGCCAGCACCAGGACGCCGGCTCCAAGATGGTCCACATGGCGCCGAACACCTCCTCCAACATCGTCTCCAAGTCGGTGGCGCGCGGCGGCGGCCGCACCTCCTACCGGGGCCTCGTCGAGATCGGCGAGGGCGCCCACGGCTCCAAGTCGAACGTGCTGTGCGACGCGCTGCTCGTCGACACGATCTCCCGCTCGGACACCTACCCCTACGTGGACGTCCGCGAGGACGACGTGTCCATGGGCCACGAGGCGACGGTCTCCAAGGTCTCAGAGGACCAGCTCTTCTACCTGATGAGCCGCGGTCTGACCGAGTTCGAGGCGATGGCGATGATCGTGCGCGGCTTCGTCGAGCCGATCGCCAAGGAGCTCCCCATGGAGTACGCCCTTGAGCTCAACCGGCTGATCGAACTGCAAATGGAGGGATCGGTCGGATAACGACCGTTCCCCGTCCGGCAGTTGAGCAGATTCTGATTCAGGAAGAGAGCACTACGACAGCCATGGCTGAGGCTACGAATATCCCGGTGGGCTCCACCACCGCCGGCTCCATCGCGGTGGCCGCCGAGTCGACCGTCGCCACCCGCATGAGCGCCCCTCCGTCCTTCGACGTCGGTGACTTCCCGGTCCCGCACGGCCGCGAGGAGGAGTGGCGGTTCACGCCGCTGGAGCGGCTGCGCGGGCTGCACGACGGCACCGCCGTCGCCACCGGTGAGGCCCTGAAGGTCACCGTGGACGCGCCCGGGGGCGTCACCGTGGAGAGCGTCGGGCGCGACGACGCCCGCCTCGGCAGGGCGGGGACGCCGGTGGACCGCGTCGCGGCCCAGGCGTACTCGTCCTTCGAGCAGGCCAGTGTCGTGAGTGTCCCCAAGGACACGGTGCTCACCGAGCCGATCCGGATCGCCGTGCACGGCGAGGGCGGCGTGGCCTACGGCCACCAGGTGATCGAGCTCGGCGCCTTCGCCGAGGCCGTCGTGGTCCTGGACCACACCGGCGACGCGGTGCTCGCCGCGAACGTCGAGTACGTCCTGGGCGACGGCGCCAAGCTGACCGTCGTCTCCGTCCAGGACTGGGACGACAAGGCCGTCCACGTGGCCCAGCACAACGCGCTGATCGGCCGCGACGCCACCTTCAAGTCGTTCGTGGTCACCTTCGGCGGCGACCTGGTGCGCCTGCACCCGCGCGTCGCCTACGCGGGCACCGGCGGTGAGGCCGAGCTGTTCGGCCTGTACTTCACCGACCACGGCCAGCACCAGGAGCACCGCCTCCTGGTCGACCACAACACCCCGCACTGCAAGTCCAACGCGGTGTACAAGGGCGCCCTCCAGGGCGAGGACGCGCACGCCGTGTGGATCGGCGACGTCCTCATCCAGGCCTCGGCCGAGGGCACGGACACCTACGAGATGAACCGCAACCTGGTTCTGACCGACGGCGCCCGCGTCGACTCGGTGCCGAACCTGGAGATCGAGACCGGCGAGATCGCCGGCGCGGGACACGCCTCGGCCACCGGCCGCTTCGACGACGAACAGCTCTTCTACCTGATGTCCCGGGGCGTCCCGCCGATGGAGGCCCGCCGCCTGGTCGTCCGCGGCTTCTTCGCGGAACTCGTCCAGCAGATCGGCCTGCCGGACGTCGAGGAGCGCCTGCTCGCGAAGATCGAGACGGAGCTGGAGGCTTCCGTCTGATGGCCTTCGTCAAAGCCTGCGCGCTGAGCGAGCTGGAGAGCGACACGCCCAAGCGGGTGGAGATCGACGGCACGCCGGTGTCCCTCGTCAAGACCGAGGGCGAGGTGTTCGCGATCAACGACATCTGCTCGCACGCCAATGTGTCGCTCTCGGAGGGCGAGGTGGAGGACTGCGCCATCGAGTGCTGGCTGCACGGCTCCAGCTTCGACCTCCGCACCGGCAAGCCGTCCGGCCTTCCCGCGACGCGCCCCGTCCCCGTATACCCCGTACAGATCCAAGGGGACGATGTGCTCGTCTCCGTCACCCAGGAGTCCTGAGTTCCCCATGGCAACGCTTGAAATCCGCGACCTGCACGTCTCCGTCGACACCGAGAACGGTACGAAGGAGATCCTCAAGGGCGTCAACCTGACCGTGAAGCAGGGCGAGACCCACGCCATCATGGGCCCCAACGGCTCCGGCAAGTCCACCCTGGCGTACTCGCTGGCCGGGCACCCCAAGTACTCGATCACCAGCGGCACCGTCACGCTCGACGGCGAGGACGTCCTGGAGATGTCCGTCGACGAGCGCGCCCGCGCCGGCGTCTTCCTCGCCATGCAGTACCCGGTCGAGGTCCCCGGTGTCTCGGTCTCCAACTTCCTGCGCACCTCGGCCACCGCGATCCGCGGCGAGGCGCCCAAGCTGCGCACCTGGGTGAAGGAGGTCAAGTCCGCGATGGAGCAGCTCCAGATGGACCCGGCCTTCGCCGAGCGCAACGTGAACGAGGGCTTCTCCGGCGGCGAGAAGAAGCGCCACGAGATCCTTCAGCTGGAGCTCCTGAAGCCGAAGATCGCCATCCTCGACGAGACCGACTCCGGCCTCGACGTCGACGCGCTGCGCCAGGTCTCCGAGGGCATCAACCGCGTCCGTGAGAACGGCGAGGTCGGCACCCTCCTGGTCACGCACTACACACGCATCCTGCGCTACGTGAAGCCCGACTACGTGCACGTCTTCTCGGCCGGTCGCATCGTCGAGTCCGGCGGCGCGGAGCTCGCCGACAAGCTCGAGGCCGAGGGCTACGCGTCGTACACGAAGGGCGGCGCTTCCGAGTGACACAGCTGCCGGGCCTCCTCACCGAGTCCGCTCTCCTGGACGAGGCGATCCGCAAGGACTTCCCCTTGCTGGACCGTGTGGTCCACGACGGGAAGAAGATCGTCTACCTCGACAGCGCCGCGACCTCGCAGAAGCCGCGCCAGGTGCTCGACGCGCTCAACGAGTACTACGAGCAGCACAACGCCAATGTGCACCGCGGCGTGTACCTGGTCGCCGAGGAGGCCACGGCGCTGTACGAGGGCGCCCGTGACAAGGTCGCCGCGTTCATCAACGCGCCGAGCCGCAACGAGGTGATCTTCACCAAGAACGCCTCGGAGTCGCTGAACCTCGTCGCCAACATGCTGGGCTGGGCGGACGAGCCCTACCGCGTGGACAGCGACACCGAGATCGTCATCACGGAGATGGAGCACCACTCCAACATCGTGCCGTGGCAGCTGCTCGCGCAGCGCACCGGCGCGAAGCTGAAGTGGTTCGGCCTGACCGACGACGGCCGGCTCGACCTGTCGAACCTCGACGAGATCATCACCGAGAAGACGAAGATCGTCTCCTTCACGCTGGTCTCCAACCTGCTCGGCACCCACAACCCGGTCGAGGCGATCGTGCGCCGCGCGCAGCAGGTCGGCGCGCTGGTCTGCATCGACGCCTCGCAGGCCGCCCCGCACATGCCGCTCGACGTGCAGGCCCTCCAGGCCGACTTCGTGGCCTTCACCGGCCACAAGATGTGCGGCCCGACCGGCATCGGCGTGCTGTGGGGCCGCCAGGAGCTCCTGGAGGACCTGCCGCCGTTCCTGGGTGGCGGCGAGATGATCGAGACGGTCTCGATGCACTCCTCCACCTATGCTCCGGCGCCGCACAAGTTCGAGGCGGGCACGCCCCCGATCGCGCAGGCCGTGGGCCTGGGCGCGGCGGTGGACTACCTCTCCGCGATCGGCATGGACAAGATCGCCGCGCATGAGCACGCGATCACCGAGTACGCGGTCAAGCGGCTGCTCGAAGTCCCCGACCTGCGGATCATCGGTCCGACCACCGCCGAGGACCGCGGCGCGGCGATCTCCTTCACGCTGGGCGACATCCACCCGCACGACGTCGGCCAGGTCCTCGACGAGGAGGGCATCGCGGTCCGCGTGGGCCACCACTGCGCGCGCCCGGTCTGCCTGCGCTACGGAATTCCCGCGACCACGCGAGCGTCTTTCTATCTGTACTCCACGCCCGCCGAGGTCGACGCCCTGGTGGACGGCCTGGAGCACGTACGAAACTTCTTCGGCTAGGGGTTACCGACGTGAAGCTTGATTCGATGTACCAGGACGTCATCCTGGACCACTACAAGCACCCGCACGGGCGGGGCTTGCGGGCCGGTGACGCCGAGGTGCACCACGTGAATCCGACGTGCGGCGACGAGATCACCCTGCGGGTGAAGTACGACGGTTCGCTCATCGAGGACGTCTCGTACGAGGGCCACGGCTGCTCCATCAGCCAGGCCAGCGCCTCGGTCCTCAACGACCTGCTGGTCGGCAAGGACCTGGCCGACGCGCGGCGGATCCAGGAGGCCTTCCTGGAGCTGATGCAGTCCAAGGGCCAGCTGGAGCCCGACGACGCGATGGAGGAGATCCTGGAGGACGCGGTGGCGTTCGCCGGGGTCTCCAAGTACCCCGCACGCGTGAAGTGTGCTCTGCTGAGCTGGATGGCCTGGAAGGACGCGACGGCCCAGGCTCTGGGCGAGATCGCCGAAAGGAAGACGGCATGACCGAGAACGCACAGGCGGCGATCAAGCCGGCGACCGAAGAAGAGATCCGCGAGGCGCTGTACGACGTCGTCGACCCCGAGCTGGGCATCGACGTCGTCAACCTCGGCCTCATCTACGGCATCCACGTCGACGACTCCAATGTCGTCACGCTGGACATGACCCTGACGTCCGCGGCCTGCCCGCTGACCGATGTGATCGAGGACCAGGCGAAGGCCGCGACCGACGGCATCGCCAGCGAGCTGAAGATCAACTGGGTCTGGATGCCGCCGTGGGGTCCGGACAAGATCACCGACGACGGCCGCGAGCAGCTGCGTGCGCTGGGGTTCAACGTCTGAGTCCCGCCCGCGAGTCGAGACCCCCGGTACCGCTGGTACCGGGGGTCTTCGCATGGGGGCCCTTCGCGTGGCACGGTGACGGGGACGGTCTCCGGGCGCCGTGGACGGCCGGCGACCAGGACACCACCGGGACCCGGACCCCGCGGGCCGCTACCCCGCCTGCTTGACGCAGGTCCGGTCCCTCGCAGGCAGCTTGCCTGTGGCCAGGTACCGGTTGACCTGGCCGTCCACGCACGCGTTGCCGTAACGCCCAAAGAGGGCGTGCCGGTTGGCACCCTTGAGGGTGAGCAGCCTGGAGCTCGGCAGCTGCTGGTGGAGCTCGACGCTCCCCTTGTACGTGGTACGCGGGTCCCCGGTGGCGGCGACGATCAGTACGGGGGCATCGCGCCGCACCCGGGTGGGCTCTTCGCGCGGCGAGTCCCAGAAGGCGCACGGGTTGATGTTGTTGGTCAGAGCGCCGAACAGCGGGTGCGCGACGCGGTTTCGCTCGATGTCGCGCCAGTAGAGCTCGGGATCGCGCGCGGCGGCCACGTCCCCGCAGATGACCGCGGACTGCGCGCCAGTGGGCTCGCCCTCACCGCGCAGCACGTACCGGAGTTCCGGGACGAGCGCCGGCGGCACCGCCGCCGGCCGGCCCTCGGCGGCTTTGGCCAGAGCGGAAACCAGCTCGCCGAGCGACGCCCGCGCCGGGGCGGTGTCGTCCGCGATGCCCGAGAAGAGGAGGAGCGGCACCTGGCTGTCGTCGATCCGGAAGGCATCGGCGCCGGTACCGATGGTCAGCGGACCGCGCGCGGCCGCCGCGCCGATGCGGTCGACGGCGGCGAGCACCTTGGCGCGGCTGCGGCCGAGGCCGTAGGTGTCGTGGTGCTCCGCGGCCCAGGCGGCCCAGTCGGACAGCGCCTTCTCGTTCTCGGGCTCGGTGCCCTTCAGCAGCCGGGGGCGGTAGTCGCTCGGGTTGATCGCCCCGTCCAGCACCATCCGGTCCTGGCGGCCGGGGAACATCTGTGTGTAGACCGTGCCCAGGTAGGTGCCGTACGAGTAGCCCAGGAAGGAGATCTTCCGCTCGCCGAGCGTGCCGCGGATGACGTCCATGTCGCGGGCCGTGTTGCGGGTGGTGATGTGCGGGAGCACGTCGGCGTCCTTGGCCCGGCACTTGTCGGCGAGGCTCTTCTGCAGGGCGACCTGGCGGTCGAAGCCCGCCCGGCCGGCGCCGGCGGACAGCCAGGTCATGCCGACGGGCAGGCCGCAGTCCAGCGCGGTGCTGCGCCCGATGAAGCGCGGGTCGAAGCCGACGATGTCGTAGCGCGCGCCGACCTCCTTCATCGACGCACGGGCCTGCGGCGGGGACTGGAGCGCGGGCCCGCCCGGACCGCCGTTGTTGAGGAGGATCGCGCCGATGCGATGGCGGGTGTCGGTGGCCTTGAGCCGGGAGATCGCCACGGTGATCGTGCGCCCCCGGGGGTCGGCGTAATCCAGGGGCACGGTCACGTCGGCGCACCGCACGCCCGCCTGGTCCAGATCGCGGCCCGTGGTGTCGTCGGCGCCCTTGACGCAGCTGCCCCAGCCGAGGCGCTGGTGGTAATACCGGTCCAGTGCGGCCCCGGAGCTGTCCTGGGCGGGGGTCTCGGCGGCCGTGGCCAGGACCGGGGAGGACGTGAGGCAGGCGGCGAGGGTGAGGCTCACGGCCAAGGCGCGGCGTGGGGCGGGGCCGACAGTGGCCACGGGGTCTCCTTGAGTATCGTCCGCTTCGTGTGATCGCATGCCCCGAGGCTAGGAACCCGCCCTGGTGAGGCACATCGCCCGAGGGCACGAGGACCCCGGTCCTGGCCGCGCCTCGTCCGGGACCTGCGTCCCGGACCGGTCTCCTCCTCCGGGAGGAGACCGGCGGCGAGACCGCGCCAAGAAGCCGCTCCTTGAGGGACGCGGAGTGCAGCAGCAGGCTCGCAAGCCCTGGCGGGTCTACGAGGTGTCCTGTCCTGAGCGCGATCAGGGCAGCGAGGCCAAATGCCTCACCGCCGCACGCCGTCGCCGGCTCGCCTGTCACCACCTCCCACAGCGTGTTCGTGGTCAGCGCCATCTCGTCCACGCGCCGAAGCGTCTGCGGCACTCAGCCGCTCCGGGCGGCGCCGCGCTCACTGCCGCGCGAAGGCCCCGGCACGGGCAAGCTGAGGCGATGAGCGCGCCGCACCGCCGCCCCTCTGGGCGCCGGCCAGGTCCCGGCCGGCGGCCCGTTCGCAGGTGAACAGCCCCGGCCACGTACGAGGCCCCTGTGACCTGTCCCAGGGGGCGGACGGCCACCCGATGACGAGGACCGTCTGCGTTGGCCCGGTCCCGCACCCGGATCACCGGGAGTGGCCTCAAGACCTCGTCGCTCACGCGCCGCAGAACTCCGCTTGGACGACCCGCTGCTCATGGACGTTCCAGTCGCCGTTGAAGTTCAACGACAGGACGTGCCCACCATCTGTGGTCGCCATGGTCTGCGATACGGAGCCCTGAATGCCGCCGCTGTGCCCCCACACCTGGGTACCGCAGGACAGTGTCATTCTCATCAGGCCCAGCCCGTAGGAGACGCCCGGCGCCTCGGGGATGGAGACGGCCGTGGTCATCTCCTTCATCTGACGCTTCTGGAGGAGCCGCCCGGAGAGCAGGGCCTGGTAGAACCGGTTGAGATCGCGGGTGGTGGAGATCATTTCCCCGGCGGCGCCCGCGAGGGAGGGGTTGAGTTCGGTGACGTCGTACGTCGCACTGTCGGGTTCCCCGGGGCCGGCGAGCTCTCCATGTCCCGTCGCCGCGCCCATATCGCGATGATCGGCATCCCCATCATCAGCCACGTCCTGCCCAGCCTCGCCCTCATCCGCGAGCTGGTGGCCCGCGGGCACCGGGTCACCAGCGCCAACGACCCGTTCGTGGCCGACCGGATCGAGTCCACCGGCGCGGAGTTGGTGCCCTGCACCTCCACGCTGCCCGTCGAGGACAACGACTGGCCGGCCGATCCCATCGCCGCGGCGAGCCTCTTCCTCAAGGACGCAGTCCAGGCGCTCCCGCAACTGCGCGCCGCCTACGACGACGATCCGGCCGACCTGTATCTCTACGACATCGGCGCCTACGCGGCGCGCGCCCTCGCCGAAGCGCAGGGCCGTCCCCTCGTGCAGCTGTCCCCGACGTTCGTCGGCTGGGACGGCTACCAGGAGGAAGTCGCGGCCCAGCTAAGGAAGCTGCCGGGCGCTGACGCGTACCAGGCCGGGTTCGCGCGGTGGCTCGCCGAGTGCGGGGCGACCACCACGGACGTGGACACGTTCTGCGGCCCGCCCGCCCGGGCCCTCGCCCTGATCCCGAAAGCGATGCAGCCGCACGGCGATCGGGTCGACACCGACACGGTGACCTTCGTCGCCCCTGCTTCGACACCCGGGCGGGCACGGACGGCTGGACACGCCCGGCCGGCGCGGACCACGTGCTGCTCATCTCGCTCGGTTCGGCGTACACGCGCCAGCCCGCGTTCTACCGCCAGTGCGTCGCCGCCTTCGGCGACCTGCCCGGCTGGCACGTCGTCCTCCAGATCGGCAAGTACACCGACCCCGGAGAACTCGGCACCATCCCACCCAACGTCGAGGTCCACTCCTGGGTCCCGCAGCGGGCGATCCTGGAACAGGCCGACGCCTTCGTCACCCACGCCGGCATGGGCGGCTGCGCCGAAGGGCTCCTCGCCGGCGTTCCCATGATCGCCGTGCCGCAGGGAGCCGAGCAGTTCATGAACGCCGACCGGCTCGTGGAACTCGGCGTCGCCCACCGTGTGGACACCGCCGACGCCACCGCCGAGACGCTCCGTGCGGCGCTGAACGACCTGGTCGCGGATCCGGACCGCCTCGACCGGTCCAAGCGGTTGCAGGCCGCCGCCCGGGCCGAGGGCGGCACCCCGCGCGCTGCCGGCCTCATCGAGAGCACGCTGGCCGCCGCCAGGGGGCCCGCGCTCTGAGACTCCGTACTACCGGCGTCCTGTCGGCCGAGGGCACACGGTGGCCGAAAGCCGGCCTTTCGAGAACTGGCGACAGTCGAATTCGCGAGCTCACCAGGGCCGGGGGCTCAATCGCACTCGTACGTCGACAAGCATTCACGGACATCTCGTCAGCGGCACGCCGCTGACCTCCTGACGACGTCAGGAGCTCCTACAGGCTGCGTACGGGGCGCTGTGAACACTTGGGTTGTGTGACGTTCCGGGCCGGGTCACGTGCCGGGTGTTCGCGCCCGGGCGGGATCAGTGGGGGCCATGGTGTGGGTGTCCGGCCGAACCAGTGCGGCTCCGCACCAACCGGCACCCGTCACACCCGTACCGGGGTGCCGTGAACTCAGGGTGTCAGGTCTGCTCGCATCATCACCCACCGTCGCCGCCCTCGCGCTTGCCGCAGCCGGCCCGGCCACGCCCATCGCCGCGCACCAGGCCGAGCAGCTGATCTCCCTGGAGTCGTTGAACGCTCCATGCCGTTCACTTCGAGGCGTCAGATGTGACGAGGGTGTTTCGGAACGCCCCTGGGAATTCGGGTGGCCGCGGCGCGATTTCCTGGAGGCGCGGTTCCCATGCGCGGATACCGCGCCACGGCCACGCGATGCCCGTACCCGCGATTTTGAACGTGATGACCCTCATCCCCCAAGTGCCCCTAAATGCCCCTGAGTGATGGGGCGCGACAAACAGGTGGGTGCCCCGCGCCGAAGCGCGGGGCACCCACCTGATGATCGATTATGCCCGGCCTACCAGCGGTACCAGCGGCCGCTCCCTCCCTTGGGGCGGGCGACGAACCCGACGAGCCAGACGACGAGCACGATGATCGCGATCCACCACAGGGCCTTCAGGGCGAAACCCGCGCCGAAGAGGATCAGAGCCAGCAGAAGAACGAGAAGCAGGGGAACCATAGTTATCAACCTCCGAGCCATCGAATGCCCCGGCTTTCCGCGCCGACACGGCCCCGGCACAATTGTTTACAAGATTCTTATCCGGGCATTCGGTTGCGTCCTTCCTTTGCGCTGACCGTCGCTCGGGAAGGATCCTGGTGATCGGCGCCCGCTCAGTAAGTGGTCAGACCGCACCCCACGTCGACCACCGGCCGCAACTGTCTGTCCACCGGGTTCCACCAGCGAGATCACCTCTACGGCTGGGGTACTGGCTACGTTGTACTTCGAGGATCAAGGAGAAGGTATGGACTCCTGCGCGGAGTGCGGTGCGTCGATGGACCCGCGATCCTGTGACGACCTGTTCCACGCCTTGCTCGCGTTGGACCATGCACGGAGGGCACCATGGGGGCCGCTGCACGGCGTCTCGGTCTCTTGCTTCCTGCTCCAACACCCCAGTCGGCTTCCCGCCGACGACGGCGCGATGGCTTGGGCGCTCCTGCGCGCATACCTCGAAGGCGGCCTCGACGAAGTGGACCAGCTCGTCGGTCGGGCTCGTCGTGGCAACTCCCATCGCGCCAAGGGCAGGCCGTCACGAGTCGTCCGGGACACGGCGCTACCGCACGGGGACGCGCCGCGATCCCGTTTTTCCGTCACGATCGAAGACGTCGCCATCGACGGGACGTTCCCCTCGGCGGGGTTCTCGGAACGCGTCAAGGCTTGGGCCACCGCGACGGTCGACGCGTGGGGACGCGGGCGGCCGGGCGGCCGGGCAGCGTGCGGTGAGGCGCGCTGATCCTGCGGAAGTGAAGTGCCGGGTCAGTTGAGGTGCTGGTCGATGTGGACGGTGAGGGCATGGACGCTGGGGGCCTTGTACATGGCGGTGACGGGGATGTCGATGCCCAGGCCGGTTTGTAGGCGTCGGCGTAGGCGGATGGTATGGAGGGAGTCCATGCCGAGGGCGACGAGGGAGGTGTGGAGGTCGATACGGGCCGGGTCGGTGTGCAGGACGTCGGCGGCCAGGTCGCGGATGTGTGCGGCCAGGAGCCGGATCCGGGCCTGGGTGTCGGTGGTGGCCTGGAGTTCGGCGAGCACACCGCGCGATGGTTCCTGGGGCCGGTCCGGCCGGTCCGGCGAGCCTGTGCGCAGAAGCGGCGAGAGGTAGGCGGAGGCTGCCACGTCGGGGTAGGGCTGGAGCCACGCGGCGACATCGAGGTCGATGCAGCCGGTGGCGGGGCGGGAATGTGCCAGGAGGCGTTCGAGGACGAGAAGGGCTTGTGCGGGGGCGATGGTGGCGAATCCGCGGGCGCCGATGGTACGGGCGCCGATGCCTCGCTCCCCCCAGGGGCCCCAGTTGACGCCGAGTGCTTGCAGCCCCTGAGCATGGCGGTGCGTGATCAGGGCGTCGAGCCAGGCACTGGCCGAGGCGTATGGGCCCTGGCCCGGAGAACCGATCTGGGAGACGAAGGAGGAGAAGGCGACCCACCAGTCCACCGGGTGGGAGAGGGTCGCCTGGTGCAGCAGCCAGGCCCCGAGGGCTTTGGGGCGCCAGACCCGTTCGATGAGTTCGGGTTCGGTGCGGGTGACGGTGGCGTCGTCGACGACCGCGGCGGCGTGGATGACTCCGCGCAGGGACAGGTCTGTCCCGGTGGCGAGGTCGACGAGGCGTTCGGCGGTGCCGGGTTCGGCGAGGTCGGCGTTGAGGACGTCGATGCGCGCCCCTGCCTCTTGCAGGTGGCGTATCTCGGCGAGGGCCTCGGGGCCGGGGACGGAGCGGCTGTTGAGGACGATGCGGCCGGCGCCACGCTCGGCCAGCCATCGGCACAGGATCAGGCCGAGGCCGCCGAGGCCGCCGGTGATGATGTAGCCGCCGTCGTCGCGGACGGTGCGCAGGCCGGCGGGCGGGATGTACGCGGTGATCGGGGTGCGGGGCCAGGTATAGACCGCGCTGTTCGGCCCTGAGGGATGTGCGGCGGGGGCGGTGAGGTCGGCGAGGGGAAGGCGGCTGACGGGCAGGAGCGGCAAGGTCCCTTCGGCCAGCGCGTGACCTGTCCGGCCCAGGTGCTCGGCGGTCTGCTCGGGTGTCGCCAGGACGGCGGCCAGATGGGGGTGTGCGGTCAGAGTGCCCGGGGCGGCGGGCCGGGAGGCGGGGGTGGACGTGGTGATCCAGCGGGCGCCGGGTTTGAGCGGGGGCAGGGCGTGGGGGTCGGGGCGGGTGGTGGCGTCGAGAATGACGTCGTAGGCGAGGCCGTCGTGGGCACGGTGGGGGTGTACGTGCTCGGGCATCGGGACGTCCGGTCCGGTTGTGGCGGAGTGTGTGTGGGCGCCCGCCGCACCGGCCACGTGGGCGGCTGCCAGCAAGGTGGCGGTGTTCGTGCCCAGCAGCAGGACCCGTTCGTGCCGGGTGACGCGGGCAAGGTCGTGGAGGATGTGGTGGGCGGTGAGGTAGGGCAGCAGGCTGCCGGCGAAGGCGGCCGGGTCCAGGTGGCCGGGTACGGTCACCGTCGACGGCGCCTCCACGGTGACCTGGCTGTCCAGGCCAGGGGCAGGGATCAGGGCTGCCACCGGGTGGCCGGTGCTCGGCTCGCCGGCGCCGGACAAGGTGCGTCCCGCGCAGGCCCGTACCGGCAGTTGCGGGTCGCCGTCGAAGCGGCAGGTGTGTGTCACCGCGATGCGTATGCGGTCCTGAGTGCGGGCCGCATCGGCGGCGTCGGGGCCGGGGCCGGGGCCGGGGCAGAGGGTGTAGGTGAGATGGCCGGGCACTGCCGCGGGTTCGGCGGTGACGGCGTGGTCGCCCGGTGCGAGGGTGCGAGTTCGGCGTTCGTCGGGTCGCAGGGGAGCGGGGGTGAGGCGGGCGGCATGCCGGCGGCCCGCGCGCCACGCCACCTCGTCGATTCCGTCCGGCTCGGCGAGGAGTTCGCGCGTGAGCTGCCCGGCCGGCGTCACGATGTCGGTGTCGATCAGGCGGGCGCGTAGTTCCGGGTGTTCGTAGGCGAGGCTGCGCAGCAGGCCGCGCAGGCCGGCGTTCTCCAATGCCACGTCTTCACCGTCCCGGACGGGCTGCCCGTGGTGGGTCAGCACGTGCAGGCGGGGTGGGGTCGCGTCCGTTTCGGCCAGGGCTCGGGCCAGGAGGGCCAGGCGGGTGGTGCGGGCACAGGCGGCGTGCGGTGCCCATGGCCCTGGTGCGTCGCCGGTGGGTGGTGGGGTGAGCAGCAGGACGTCGGTGAACGGCTGGGGGGTGGCGTCCAGGGTGCGCCGCAGATGCTGTGGGAGGCCCGCGATGTCGTCCGTGGCGGTGGCCAGTGGTGTCGTGGTCAGGGTGAGGGCGGCGCCGTGGGCGCGCAGCGCGTCGAGCAGGGCGCTTTCCCACGAGCCGGGTCGCTGCTCGATGAGGGCCAGCCACCGCCCTGCGCCGGGCCGGACGGTCGGGGCGCAGGCTTGCTCGAACCGGTGCTGGTAGAGGAGGCCTTCGTCCGGATCGCCGGCGTGTGCCTCGTGGGCGAAGCGGATGTCGCCGGCGGTCAGCAGCGGCAGTCCGTCCTCGTCGAGCAGTTCCAGCGATCCGGTGATCCGCGTTGCCGAGACCTCGTCGGCCCGTGCGCGGCAGTACACCGCGCTTCGGGTGTCGCCGAGGAGGTGCAGCCGTCCGATGCCCACGGGGTGAGCGCGTCCGGCAGGCAGGTCGGCGTGCACGGTCCACAAGGCCAGCAGCGTTTGCAGGGCGCCGTCCAGCAGTACCGGGTGGCAGGTGAAGCAGGCTCCGTGGGGCCGGGCTTCATCGGGGATGCGCAGCCGCGCCACGGCCTGGGTGCCCGCGGTGCGGTCGAGGCGCACCCACACCAGGGACCTGAAAGCCGGCCCGTATTCCAGGCGCATGGTGCGTCGCCAGCGGTCGTACAACTCGGCCGACGGCACCAGGCGCGGGTAGCGCTCTTCGAGTCCGCTCACCTCCCTGCGCGCCGGCCTGGGCCAGTCCTTGGACCGCAAGAGCGTGGCGGTGCTGTGCGTGATCGTCCGCGCGTCGCTCGTCGGGGAACTGGCCTGCCAGCGCGCTGATGAGCCATGGGGGCTGTGGGTGGCGGCGCACAGGGTGGTGACGGGGTCGGCATCGGAATCGGTGTCGAGCGGGAAGTAGGAGTCGAAGGTGACGTCGCGCAGGTGCACGTCCCCTTCGCCGGGCGCCAGGATGTGCTCGGCGGCCGCCAGCGCCATGTCGCAGAGCCCCGCTCCGGGCATGACCGCCACGCCGGAGACGCGGTGGTCGCGCAGCCAGGCGGTCAGCGAATCGGGGAGCCGGTGTTGCCATACGCGACGGTGGCCGTCGTCCGGGTCTGTGGCCGGTGTGCCCAGCAGGGGGTGCGGTTGTGAGGAGGCGGGGGTGGTCAGGGCGCTGGGTTCGGTCAGGTACTCGTCCGTCTCCCAGCTGGTGGCCGGTGGTTCGCTGAGAGCGCCTCGTGCGTACCACCGTCGCCACGGCACCGGTTCGCCGGCGCAGTGCAGGGCCGCCAGCGCCGTGGCGAAAGCGACGCGCTCGTCCTGCTCTCGGTGGAGGGTGGGCAGCACAGCCGTCTGTCCGGGCAGGTCCCGCTCCAGCGTGGCGCTGATCGGCCCTGCGACCAGAGGGTGCGGACTGATCTCGATGAAGTGGCGGTGGCCGTCGCGCGCCGCGGCCGCGACGGCGTCGGCGAAGCGGACCGGGTGGCGGAGGTTGTCGGCCCAGTAGCCCGCGTCCAGGACCACTTCGGCACGCGGGTCCTGCCGGACCGTGGTGTAGAAGACGCAGCGCGCCGCCGGCCCCGGCCGGATGTCCGCCAGTGCGGTGCGGATGAGCGGTGTCAGCGGGTCCAAGTACGAAGAATGGGAGGCGTAGTCGACGGGCACCTTGGAGGCCGCGACATCTCGGCCGGCCCAGTGGTCGACCATGCGGTCGATCGCGGCGGTGTCTCCGGCGACCACGGTGTGCCGGTGGCTGGCCAGGACGGCGATCTCCACGTTCTCTTCCCCGGCTTCGCGCAGGTCGCGCTCGACCCGGTCGGCTGATGCGTGGACGGCCGCCATCGTGCCCTGACCGATGACCCGGGTCAGCAGCCGGGCCCGGCGGCATACCACCCGTGCCCCGTCGGACGCCGACAGAGCGCCGCAGGTGACCGCGGCGGCGATCTCACCCATCGAGTGGCCGATGACCGCCGCCGGCTCGACGCCGTGGGAGCGCCACATCGCCGTCAACGCGACCTGGAGGGCGAAGAGCACAGGCTGGACCCGCTCCGAGCCGGTGACGACCTCCTCGGCGTCCAGCACCTGCCGTACGGAGAATCCGCCCTCGGCCAGGATCACCGTCTCCAACTCCTCCATGGCACGCGTGAACGCCCGGTGACGGCCCCACAGGCGCCGCCCCATCCGGGCCCACTGCGAGCCGTGACCGGAGTAGACGAACACCGGCCCCCGCCCGGCCGGAAGGACCCGACCCGTGACTGTGCCCTGCGTGGCCCGCCCGTCCGCGCACGCCTGGAGCCGGGCTGCCAGCTCCTGCCTGCCGTCGGCGACGACCGCGGCACGGTGGCCCGCATGGGAGCGGCGCACCGCCAGCGTGTGCGCGAGATCCGCCAGCGGCACCTCCTCGCCCTCCGTCTCCAGCCAGCGCCCCACCCGCGCCGCCGACTCGCGCAGCGCCGCCGGGGAGCCGGCGCTCAGCAGGAACGTCTTGGTTCGGGGCTGTTCGCGGCCCGGGCGGGGCCGGGCCGCGGGGGCCTGCTCGACGATGGCATGGGCATTGATGCCGCTCACACCGTAGGAGGACAGGGCCGCCACCCTCGGCCCGCGCTCCACCGGCCACGGCGCCGTCTCGGTGGGGACGAACAACCGACAGCCGTCGGCCTCGATCTGCGGGTTCCACCGGCGGAAGTGGAGCGTCGCCGGCACCGTGCCATGCCGCAGGCTGAGCAGTACTTTCAGCAGACCGACGAGGCCGGACGCCGGTTCGGTGTGTCCCACGTTCGTCTTCACCGACCCCAGCGCGCACTGACCGCCGCCACCGCCGTACACCTTCTTGAGCGCCGCGAACTCAAGAGGGTCACCAACAGGCGTCCCGGTCCCGTGCGCCTCGATCATCCCCACCCTGCCGGCATCCAGCCCAGCCCGCCGCAGCGCCTGGGCGAACACCGCCGCCTGCGCTTCGGAGGAAGGAGCCGTCAACCGCACCGACCGCCCGTCCTGGTTGACTGCCGACCCGCGCACCACCCCCAGAATCCGGTCACCGTCCCGCTGCGCGTCGGACAGCAACTTGAGCACGACAACGACGCAGCCCTCCGAGCGCACGAAGCCGTCCGCGTCCGCGTCGAAGGCCCGGATGTGCCCGGTGGGCGAGAACATCTCCCAACGGGCCTCGGCCACCGTGATCTCAGGTCCCAGCCCCGCCGACACACCTCCCACCAGCGCCAGCGGGCACTCACGCGCCCGCAGCGCCTGGCAGGCCAGATGGAGAGCGACCAGCGACGAGGAACAGGCCGTGTCCACCGCCAGGCACGGCCCGTGCAGGTCCAGGAAGAACGACAGCCGACCCACCCCGACACCGTGCATCCCCCCGGTCGTCCAATACGGGGACACTTCCTCCGCCCGGCGGTGACCGCGCAGAAAGTGGTCCATGGTGTACATGCCGCTGAACACGCCCGCCGCGCTGCCCCGCACGGTCTCGACGGGGATACCGGCGTGCTCGAACGCCTCCCACGCCACCATCATCAGCAACCGGTGCTGCGGGTCCAGCCACCGTGCTTCTTCGCCGCTGATCCCGAAGAACGCGGCATCGAAGCGAAGGAATCGTTCCGGCAAATAGCCACCATGGACGATCTGCCGGCCCACTCCACCAGCCAGGCCCGCCGCCACCGCGGAGGCGTCCCATCGGTCCACAGGTACGGGCCCGACCACCTCCTGGCGCCGCTCCAGCAGCCGCCACAAGGCCGCGGGGGAATCGATGTTCCCAGGCAACCGGCATGCCGCCCCCACCACCGCCACCGGCTCGTCCGGGGTCCGACTCGTCGATGCGCCCATGTGCGGTTCCCTTTCGGCCGACGTAGACGGAGGCGGCGGTCACCGGGCGGTCCCGGCGACCGATCGGCGCCGGCGCCGGCCGGCCGGGCGAGTGGAGCGGGAGACGACTTCCGGTCCGCCCGTGGTGCCGCCCCAGCCTCTGGACGTGCTCAGCTGAACAAGTGCCAGACGTGAGTGACCGTGCCGTCGGCCTCCATCTGGGCGGTGCTCACGATGGCTTTGCCGTTCAGGCCGACGAACCGGCCCCGCGTGGCCCGGGCCACCAACAAGCCCTCGTACAGCACGCTGCCGTCGTCCCGCACAGTGCCGGCGGCCATGCCCGTGAGGACCAGCTGGTCCGGGCATCCTTCCGCGTTCAGGACAATCCGGGCCGTCGCCGTCTCCGTGCCGTCGGGATAGCGCTTGGAGACATGCGTCGCCAAGCCTTGCACCGTGTGCCCCTCGACAGTGCCTCCGGCCTTGGCGGAGAACTCCAAGGTGATCACATCATTGTCGGTACTCACCACGCGGGTTGCATTGATGGTGTTGCGCAATTCTGCGATCCGGTCTCCGGACATTCCGCTCCCCTTCGATAAAGCCTTTCCCTGTCATTGATATACAGCGCGAGAACTGAGAGCGGGGGTGCACAATCCGCCAAACCCGAACGGCGGACAATTGCACGCCTCGGCCGTTGGGAGCCCGGTTCACCAGCACATCCAGCACCCCGCCACCCCTCTTGCCACCTCAGAGAATGGAACGAGCCTTCGAAGGCGATGCGGTTGATCCAGCCGGTACCAGCGTGGTGCACGTGCACGGCCGGTTCTCACACCGAGTGTGCATTGCCCATTCGGAGCGCGAAAGCAGAAAGGCTTCTGGCGCCGGAGCGTGAAAGGTAGTGATTACGTGGGAAGTCCGGCGACCTCCAGTGTTGTTCAGGCCCCGTCCACCGGAAAAGCTCGGGCGTCGTCGTGATCAAGGCGGGGAACGACCTCTCAGCACGTGCGGGACAGGGAAGGGAGCCTGGAGAACCTGGCCGGACTGGGCCCGATCGCTTTGTCAGGCCGTCATGCCGGCCGGTAGGGCGCTCGGGGTAGCCGACGGGGGAAGCATCGCGCCTCTCCCACGCCGAGTGGAAGCAGTCCCGGGGCACGTGGTTCACGGTGAACTCCGGCTGATCAGGGCCCCACAACCCATCAGAACCCGTCCCCCGCCGCGGGTACGCTCGCCCTCATGCCCTACGTCCTGCTCGCCTGCGCCATCGGCTCGGAGATCGTCGCCACGTCCGCGCTGAAGTACAGCGAGGGCTTCACCAGGCTCTGGCCCTCGCTGATCACCGCCGTCGGCTATCTGCTCGCCTTCTACATGCTGTCGCTGACGCTCAAGTCCCTCTCGGTGGGCACCGCGTACGCGATCTGGTCGGGCGTGGGCACGGCCGTCATCGCGGCGGTCGGCATGGTCTTCATGGGGGAGGCGGTGACCGCCGCGAAGCTCGCCGGGATCGCCCTCATCATCGGCGGGGTGGTCCTGCTCAACCTCGGGGGCGCGGCGCACTGAGCGGGTCGGGACACAGTACGCCGGGTTCTGTCACCCCGGTCCGCGCCCGCCTCACCAGTGCGGGTCCTGACCTGGGGGTGTCCGACGGGCCCGGGCGTGGGGAACGTGAGGCCGTTACGTGAGACCGGTTCGCCCCGGCGGGCCGCGGCCGGTTAGGTTTTGGGGCATGACCGACACGACTGCACCTGCTTCGACCGGCGCCGCGGCCGCCGGACTCGCCACCATCGCCGCCGACGGCACCGTCCTTGACACCTGGTTCCCCGCCCCCGAGCTGGTGGCCGTCGCCGAACCCGGCCCGGCGGGCACCGAGCGGCTTTCCGCCGAGCGCGCCGCCGAACTGCTCGGCGCGGGCGCGCTCAAGGCCGTCGGCGTGGACGAGCGCCGCGGGGTCGAGGTCGTCGCCGTCCGTACGGTCATCGCCTCGCTCGACGACAAGCCGCTGGACGCGCACGACGTGTACCTGCGTCTTCACCTGCTCTCGCACCGCCTGGTCAAGCCGCACGGCCAGAACCTGGACGGCATGTTCGGCTTCCTCGCCAACGTCGCCTGGACCTCGCTCGGCCCGGTCGCCGTCGACGACCTGGAGACCGTGCGGCTCAACGCGCGCGCCGAGGGGCTGCACCTCCAGGTGACGTCCGTCGACAAGTTCCCCCGCATGACGGACTACGTCGCGCCCAAGGGCGTACGCATCGCCGACGCCGACCGGGTGCGCCTGGGCGCGCACCTCGCCGAGGGCACCACCGTCATGCACGAGGGCTTCGTGAACTTCAACGCGGGCACGCTCGGCACGTCCATGGTCGAGGGGCGCATCTCGGCGGGCGTCATCATCGGTGACGGCTCCGACATCGGCGGCGGCGCGTCCACGATGGGCACGCTGTCCGGCGGCGGCAACGTCCGCATCGTGGTCGGCGAGCGGTGCCTGATCGGGGCGGAGGCCGGGGTGGGGATCGCGCTGGGCGACGAGTGCGTCGTCGAGGCGGGCCTGTACGTCACGGCCGGTACGCGGGTGACGATGCCGGACGGGCAGATCGTCAAGGCGCGTGAGCTGTCCGGGGCGTCCAACATTCTGTTCCGGCGGAACTCGGTGACGGGGGTGGTGGAGGCGCGGCCCAACAACGCGGTGTGGGGCGGCCTGAACGAAATCCTGCACGCCCACAACTGACCACCCCGCGCACGCCGCCCCGGCCCGGCGCCGGCCTCGCGAAACACCCATGCGGGCGGGCGCCGACCCCGCCGGGGGCGCGGGGAACTGCGCGCTCAGCCACGCACGGTCCGCAGCCGGGGCCCCTGGGGCTCCGCCCCAGACCCCGTTCGCGCCTGAAAGGCGCTCGCCCTCAATCGCCGGGCAGGCTGAGGTTGCCTGTGTGGGCCAGCATGAGCCCTACCCTCGGGGTTGGCGGGTGCGGTCCAGCACGAACCCCGCCGGGGGCGCGGGGAACTGCGCGAGAAGCGACCACGGCCCGCAGTCGGGGCCCCTGGGGCTCCGCCCCAGACCCCGTTCGCGCCTGAAGGGCGCTCGCCCTCAATCGCCGGGCAGGCTAAGGGTGCGGTGCGGGCCAGCACGGATCCCGCCAGGGGCGCGGGGAACTGCGCGAGGAGTGACCACGGTCCGCAGCCGGGGTCCCTGGGGCTCCGCCCCAGCCCCCCTTCGCGCTGAACGCGCTCGTCCTCAATCGCCGGACGGGCTGACACTGCCGGTGTGGGCCGGCGCCGAGTAGTCAGGGGCGCGGGGAACTGCGCAAACGGGGTCACATGCCGGGGGCAGCGCCGCGCGGAGGCGGGCCGTTTCGGTTGGGGTTGCCGGGCGTAGGGGCCCGCGTACGGGATGGCCAAGGAGCGCCTTGGCCGTCACCGCCCCCGGCAACCCCGCGGACATCATCAACTCCGTCAGCGGGAGGAGGAGTTGGTTGAGCCGCGCCGCCTCCACCGGCGCAGGCTCCTCGAACGCGTCCAGCACGGCCCGCACCGCCCGCGGCGCCACATTGGCCACCGTACTCACATACCCCGCCCCGCCCAGCGCGGACAGCGCGAGGTTCAGCTCGTCGCAGCCGGAGTAGTACGCGAGCGACGTACGGCCCATCACCTTCGTCGAGCCCAGCAGGTCGTACGCGCAGTCCTTGACCGCCACGATCCGCTCGTGCTCCGCGAGCGCCAGCATCGTGTCCACCTCGATCCGCGTGCCCGTGCGGCCCGGGATGTCGTACAGCATCACCGGCAGCCCGGTGGCGTTGGCGACCGTACGGAAGTGGGCTTCGACCGCGTCCTGCGGCGGGCGGCTGAAGTACGGGGTGACCACCAACAGCCCGTCCGCGCCCGCCCGTTCGGCCGCTCGGGCCAGCGCGACGGTGTCCGCGGTCGAGGCGCTGCCCACCCCCGCCACGACCGTCGCGCGGTCGCCGACCTCCTCGGCCACCGCCCGTACCAGCGCCGTCTTCTCCTCGTCCGACGTGGTCGGCGACTCACCCGTCGTGCCGTTCAGGACCAGGCCGTCGCACCCGTTGTCCACCAGGTGCGCCGCGAGCTCGCGTGCCGCCGCGAGGTCGAGTTCGTACGTCTTGGTGAAGGGCGTGACCATGGCGCACAGGGCACGTCCGAAGGGGCGCGGGGGATGCGGTGTCGTCGTCATGCGGCAGTGTCGCGCCCGCCGCCTGTTCACGTCCACTTAGTGTTCTGGGCGGGTCGAGGTAGCGCTGCTTAAGGAAGGTGAGCGCGGGAGCCGCCGGGGCTCACTGTTTGGTAGTGCGCTCCGGGCGCATCACCAGCACCACCCGGTGCTCGGCGTCGTCGAGCGGGCGCTCGTACTCCAGGCCGTACCGCTGGGCGAGGAGGTCGAAGAACGCGCCCGTCGGGTCGGGCTCGATCCGTTCCACGATGCCCCGGACCTCCAGATACCGGTAGGGCTGGTCGGGGTCGTTGACCGAGAGGGAGACCTTGGGGTCGGCGACGAGTTTCTTGTACTTGCGGCGCGTGGTGGTCGTGGTGAAGCGCAGGAACTCGCCGTCCCAGATCTGCCAGACGGGGTTGACGTGCGGGACGCCGCGAGGGCCCGTGGTGGCGAGGTGCACGAAGAGGGGGCGGGTCAGCAGGTCGGCGTAGTCGGCCGGGATCACGGGGGCGAGGTCCTTCGATGCGCTGGTCATGGCGCCGAACGCTACCAACCCGCCCCGGCGCGCCCCGGGTTGGGCCCGGCGGACCGGCCGGGAGACGACGCGTCTGCCCGGCCGGCCCCCGCGCTTACGGGTGGAAGCGGATGATCTGCGGGTCGTGGTCGCTGGTCTGGTTCGCGAACTCCGCGTTGATGTGCACGCTGTCGTACTCGAAACCACGGACGGCCGGGCTGGCCAGGATCTGGTCCAGGACCTGCGTGTTGCCCTGGTACACGTAGGAGTAGCGCTCCTTCTTCGGCAGCGTGCGGTAGGCCGAGCGCAGCGCGCCGCCGTCCTCCAGGGCCTTGGTGGTGCCCGAGAAGTCGAAGTCGTTGATGTCGCCGAGCGCGAGGACGTCCGCGTGCTTGTCGACCGCGAGCAGCTGCTTCACGAAGGCGTTGACGGCCTGCGCCTGCTGGAGCCGCTTGGTCTCCGACGAGCGCGGCACCGGCTGGTGCTGGGAGACCAGGCTCTCGTCACCGCCCTTGGACGCGAAGTGGTTGGCGATCACGAAGACCGTCCTGCCCTTGAACACGAACTCGCCGGCCAGCGGCTTGCGGCTGTCCGCCCACGCCGGGTTGGCCGGGTCCACGCGGCCGGGCGAGAGGGTCAGGGCCGGGTGGCCCTTGGCGCCGGTGACGCCGACGGCGGTCTTGTAGTCGCCGCCGGGACGGTCGGTGAAGGAGACCCGTGCGGGGTTGAACAGGAAGCCCTGGCGGATGTTGCCGCCGGGCTCGCCGCCGTCCTTGTCGTTCTCCGGGTCGATGGAACGCCACTGGTAGGCCGGGCCGCCCGCGCCCACGATCGCGTCCGTGAACTTCTTCACGGTCGCCGACGCGTCCACCGTGCCGTCGTTCTTGGCGCCGTTGTTGTCCTGGATCTCCTCAAGGGCCACGATGTCGGGCGAGGCGAGGTTGGTCACCACGCCCTGCGCCAGCGCGTCGAACTTCGACTGCGGGTCGCCCGGGTCCAGGTTCTCCACGTTGTACGTGGCCACCGCCAGCTCGCCGGTGCGCTGCTTGCGGGTCACCTCGCGCTTGAGGCCGTTGTCCTTGACCGTGCCGAGCGTGCGCGCGGCGAGGGTGTAGCCGCCGAACTGGTTGAAGTCCAGGGGGCCTTCGGTGGTGCCTATCAGGGTGTCGCCCACGTTCGCGGTGGGGAAGGGCCGCTGGGCGGTGGGGATCAGGCTCTGGATCTGGAGCCGGCCGGTGTTCTGGTCGCTGTACGAGGAGTACAGCGAGCCGCCGCGCGCGGTGCGGTTCTCCTGCGGCTTCACCGTGACCCACAGCTCGGAGTACGGGTCGGTGGCGCCGACCACGCGCGAGGTGTTGATCCGGACGTTCATGCCCTCAAGGGACTCGTAGTAGTCCGTGGCGTACTTCTTCGGCTTGAGGGTCAGGCCGTTGACGCTGTTGCCGGCCGCCGGGTCGCCGTTCGGCGTGTAGCGGTCGGGCACCGAGCGGGCGGTGATGACGACCGGCGCGGGCACGGCGTTGCCCGAGGACAGGACCTTCACGACCGGCCTGGACAGCTCGGTGACCGACTGGTTGCCCGAGGAGGCGCCGCCGGGCACGTACTCGGTGACGGTGGCCGCGACCTCCACCGCGTCGCCCACGGCGACCGTCGGGTTGGAGCCGGTGAAGACGAAGACGCCCTCGCTGGTGGCGGGGTTCTTGTCGGGCGCCGTGTCCTGGAACCAGAAGCCCTTGGAGGAACCATAGGCGCGCACACCGGTGACGACGCCGGTCACGCCCGTGACCTGCTGCCCCGCCAGCGGGGATATCCGGGTGGTGCCCTGGATGTCGTGGATCTTCGCCTGCACGGGCGTGGCGGGGGCCGCCTGCGAGGAGGCGGCGCTGACCAGGCCGGCGGCCAGCGCTGCGGCGACCACGGCGGACACGGCGGCGGTTCTGGGAACGGGCATTCACGACTCCGGGAGTGATGAGGGAAAAGGTGCGTGCGGCGGTGTTGTTCAGCGGTGTTGTTCTACGCGCGTCAATCTCTTGGCTGGGGTGGGGAGTTGTCAAGAGTCGCCGGGTGTCCGAAAACTGACGGGTAGATGAACGTGTGGGGCGCGCGGTCCCGTGGCACGCCCCGGCGCCCGCGGCGCGCGACGGGCGCGGCCGCGTGGAAATGGGGGCGGGCGGGGGCGGGGGCTGGTGCGCACGGGCGGCGCAACGAAACCCGGTGAAATACGTCTACGCTGGGTGCCGCTCATCCATCGCTGCCCCAGCGCGACCCGAGCCCCAGACCGTACGGCCGAGGAGTACCCCCAGATGTCCGGAGACCGCCCCACCCTGCCGCCGGTGCGGCTGAACTCCGAGGCGGAACTGGCGCGGGACGCGCTGTCCGCCCCGCTGCTCGCCCGCGCGGTGCGGCTCGCCCGCTGGGCCGGCCCCAAGACCCGCGTCGGCGCCGGCGGCGAGCTCGTCGAGGAGCAGCTGCCCGAGGCCGCCGCCGAACTCGGCCTCGGCGACGACGAGGACGGCCCTGCGTACGCGAGCGAGGCCTGGCGGGTCGCGGTCGACACCGGCCTCGTCGACATCGAGGACGCCGGGGATGCCGGGGACGCGGACGCCGAGGACGCGGAGGACGCCGAGGGCAGCGCGACGGCGGGCGACAACCTCGCGGTGCTCACCTCGGGTTCGCCCAGCGATGTCCTGGCGATCTGGGCCGACGCCTTCGACGTGGTCTTCGCCGACGCCACCGCCCCGATGATCGACGATTTCGCGGACCTGGTCGGCGAGGACGGCGAGATCGACTTCGAGCGGCTTGAGTGGGACCCGGAGGAGGAGGCGGAGTTCCTTGAGGGCGTGCTCGGCAACCTGTATCTGCTGACCGTCAGCGAGGGCGGCACCCCCGAGGGGCCCGTGCCGCTGCCCGCGCTGGCCGCCTCGATGATCGTCCCCGACGACATGGGGGAGCCCACCGACGACATCCTGGAGCAGGTCTCCGACGCGATGATGCGCCTGGACGACCAGTTCCGGCTCCTGGAGCCGATCGGTCTGGTCGAGTACGAGCCCGTCGACGAGGCTCTGATGGCCGAGGTGGGCGACGAGCCGGCCCCGCCGGTCGACGACGAGGACGTCTCGCGTTACGGAATGGTCCGCCTGACGCCGCTCGGTCTGTACGGTGTGCGCGCCCGGATGCTGGAGGCCGGCGTGGACGCGCCGGCCGTCGGTGACCTGGCGGGCAAGGGCGCCGACGCGCTCCTGGACGGCATCGCCTACTTCCCCGAGCTCTCCGCCCGCGCCGAGACCGAGCAGTGGCTGGCCCGGCGTGAACCGGCGGCCGCCGCACGGGAGTTGCTTGCGGCTGCCCGGGGCGCCGACGCGGGTGGTCCGCTGCGCCGACTGCACTGCCAGCAGGCGCTCGCGCTGACCGGTGCCGCCTCGGAGCCCGCCGTCCGCGAGGTGCTGCCCGACCCCGAACTGGGCGGGCTTGCCCGGGTCTGGCTCGTCGAGCGCGGCGCGGCCGACGTGCCGCCGCCCACCGAGGCGATGATCTTCTGGCTGGCCATCGACACCATCGCCGCGCAACTCGCGGTCGAGGGCGACCTGGAGGAGCTGCGGGAACTCGTCGAGGGCCTGGTCGGGCAGCACAGCGGCTTCTTCGACGCGGCCTGGCGGGTGGAGCACCCGGCGACCGCCGATGTCCTGGAGGCGATGGGCCGTCTCCACCCGGACAAGGCCACGGCAAAGGAAGCCCGCAAGGCGGCCTTCAAGGCCCGCTCCCGCCCCTGACCCGCCGCCGGCCCCTCCGGCCCCGGCGCCGCGTGCCCCCGCCTGGCCCCGGCCAGACAGCCACGCCGCGCCCGACGGGCCTGACGCCACGCCGCGCGCCTGCGCGACCCGCCGGGCCGGCCGCCTGGCCGGTCTGGGGGCACGTTCGAGCGTGCTGGGGCCAGAACGACTCCGGTTTCCCGGGGGCTTCACCGGGGGTCCGGGGTCCGCGGGCGGCTCCGGCGCCGAGGAAGCGGTCCGCAAGCGCTGCCCGGGGGCACGCCCAAGTGTGCCGGGGGCCGAACAACCCTGGGTTTCCTGGGCGCTTGGCCGGGGCCCGAGGGCCGGGTTCCCGAAGAGCCCCGTTCCGTTAGGTACTTAACCGGGGCCCGGGGCGCTGAACAACCCCGGTTTTCCAGGGCACTTGGCCGGGCCCCGGGTCCCCGGGGCTCAGGCCCGCTTGAGTACCAGGCTCACATTGTGGCCGCCGAAGCCGAAGGAATTGGCGAGCGCGGCCTCCCAGGAACCCGTGCGGTTGTGGCCCGCGACCACGTCGAGGGTGATCTCGGGGTCCAGGCGGTCGAGGTTGCGGGTGGCCGGGACCGTGCCGTCCCGCAGGGCGAGCAGCGCCGCGATCGCGCCGATCGCGCCGGACGCGCCCAGCATGTGGCCGGTCATCGACTTCGTGGCCGTGACCACGGGATGCGTGCCCAGGGCTTTGGCCACCGCTTGTGCCTCGGCGAGGTCGCCCGAGGGCGTGGAGGTGGCGTGGGCGTGCACCACGCCGATGTCGCGGGGGCTCAACCGCGCGTCCGCCAGCGCCGATTCGACCGCCCGGACCTGGCCGGCCACGTCCGACGCGGTGATGTGGTCCGCACTGGAGGTCACGGCCGCCCCGGCCACCGACCCGTACACCCGCGCACCCCTGGCCCGCGCGAACTCCGCCCGCTCCAGGACGAGCAGGCCCGCGCCCTCGCCCATCACGAAACCACTGCGGTCCGCGTCGAAGGGACGGGACACCGCCCGGGGGTCGCGCTCGCCGCCCTCGGTGGACAACGCCTTCATCTGCGCGAACGCGGCGATGGTGAACGGATGCAGACAGGCCTCGGTGCCGCCGGCCACCACCACGTCGGCCCGTCCCGCCCGGATCAGGTCCAGGCCCATCGCGATCGCCTCGGCGCCGGAGGCGCACGCGCTGACCGGAGTGCGCGCCCCGGCCTGCGCGCCGAGCTCCATGGAGACCCAGGCCGCCGGCCCGTTCGGCATGAGCATCGGCACGGCGAACGGCGAGAGCCTGCGCGCCCCGCTCTTTTCGAACGTGTCGTCCTGGCCCAGGGTGGTGAGCACGCCCCCGGTGCCGGTGCCGATCACCACGGCGAGCCGTTCGGGGGCGACCTCCGGGGCGCCCGCGTCCCGCCATGCCTCGCGCGATCCGATCATCGCGAGTTGTTCACACCGATCAAGCTTGCGGGCTTCGACCCGGTCGAGCAGTGAGGCCGGGTCGACGGGGAGACCGGCGGCCACCCGGACCGGAAGGCCGGCGGCCCACTCCTCTTCGATGAGACCGGCCCCGGACCGGCCCGCCAGCATGCCTTCCCAGGTGGTGGCCGTGTCCGCGCCGAGCGGGGTGATCGCTCCGAGGCCGGTGACGAGTACTTCTGCAAGATCGCTCATGCTTCGACCCTGCCAGGCGGCAGCCGCCGGGCGGGAGGGCGGGGACGCTGTGATTTGTCCGGGCGATGTTGTGGACTTCCCACAGAGCGCCCCGGCCGCAGCGTGCTACAGCGCCTCCGCCGACGGCTTGACCATGCCACGCGCGGTGCGGGACTTCACGAAGGTGCCGACCCCGGTCATCTCCCATTCGCCGGAGAACTGCTTGATCAACTTCGCCATGATCACCCCGGTCTGCGGCTCGGCCCCCGTCAGATCGAACCGCACCAGTTCCGCGCCGCTCGCCGCGTCGATCAGCCGGCAGTACGCCTTGGCCACCTCGGTGAACTTCTGGCCCGAGAAGGAGTTCACCGTGAAGACGAGACCGGTGGCCTCGGCGGGGATGCGGCCCAGGTCGACCACGATCACCTCGTCGTCGCCCGCGCCCTCGCCCGTCAGGTTGTCGCCGGAGTGCTTGATGGCGCCGTTGAGGATGGAGAGCTTGCCGAAGTAGCAGGTGTCCAGGTGGTTGCGCTGGGGGCCGTAGGCGATCACCGACGCGTCCAGGTCGATGTCCTTGCCGCGGAAGGCGGGCTCCCAGCCGAGGCCCATCTTGACCTGCGAGAGCAGCGGACGGCCGCCCTTGACCAGGGACACCGTCTGGTTCTTCTGGAGGCTGACGCGGCCCTTGTCCAGGTTGATCTTCCCGCTGCCCGTGGGGGCGGGGGCGGGCGGCACGGCCGGGGCCCCCGGGGCGGGGGCAGCGAGCCGCGGATCGGCCGGCGGGGTGGCGGCAGGCGCGGTAGCAGGGGCGGCCGGCATCGGGGGCGCGGCGGCCGGCGCCGCGGGCTCCTCGACCGTGACCCCGAAGTCCGTGGCGATCCCGGCGAGCCCGTTGGCGTACCCCTGGCCCACCGCGCGGGCCTTCCAGGCGCCGCCCCGCAGATAGATCTCCATGACCACCAGGGCCGTCTCGGTGCCGAGCCGGGGCGGCGTGAAGGAGGCGATCACGCTGCCGTCGGCGTCGTCGCGCAGGGTGGCGGTGGGCTCGATGCCCTGGAAGGTCTGGCCCGCCGCGTCCGGGCTCGCGGTCACCACGATCTTCTCGATGCCCGCCGGGACGGCGGACGTGTCCACGATGATCGCGTCGGGCCCCGTGCCGCCGCCGGAGCGGTGGGTGACACCGGGGCCCTGCGGCTGGTTGTAGAAGATGAAATCGTCGTCCGAGCGCACCTTGCCGTCTGCGGTGAGCAGCAGGCCCGAGACGTCGAGCCGCACGGGCGCGGCGACGTCCACTGTCACGCGGGTGGTCGGGAGCGGAAGGTTCGAGCCGGGGGTCATTGCGGTCATGCCCCGGAAACGAGCGACGCCGCTTTGCGGTTCCTTGAACCTCGGCCGAATGTCGTCGGCGTCGCGCCGCGCGGGGCTCGCGGCGGTCTCAGTGCGGCCAGATCGGCGGGTCGGTGACGAAGGGGCCGCCCAGCAGCGCGTGCTCGGGCCTGTCCGGGTCGAGTTCGCCCTGTTCGGCGACGAGCCGGGCGGCGTACTGCTCGGAGTCGTCCTCGGGCTCGTACCCGAGGGCCCGGGCGGAGGAGAGGTCCCACCACAGCCGGGTGTTGGCGGACGATCCGTACACCACGCTGTGCCCGACCCCTTCGGCGCCGAGCGCGGCGTGGAAGAGGCGGGCCGCGTCGCCGGGGCTGAGCCAGATCGACAGCATCCGTACGGAGGTCGGCTCGGCGAAGCAGGAACCGATGCGGACCGAGACGGTTTCCAGGCCGTGCTTGTCCCAGTAGAACTGCGCCAGATCCTCACCGAACGCCTTGGACAGGCCGTAGAAGGTGTCGGGGCGGTGCGCGGTGGTGACCGGGATCAGCGGCGCGCCCCGCACGGGGCGGGGCGTGAAGCCGACCGCGTGGTTGGAGGAGGCGAACACGATCCGCCGCACGCCCTCCTCGCGCGCCGCCTCGTAGAGGTTGTACGTGCCTTCGATGTTGGCCCGCAGGATCTTGTCGAAGGAGGATTCGAGGGAGATCCCGGCGAGATGGAGGACCGCGTCGACCCCTCGGACGGCCGCACGCAGCGTCTCCCTGTCGGCGAGGTCGGCGGTGATGGCGTCCGGCTCGCCGGGGACCGGCGCCATGTCCAGGAGCCGCAACGCGTAGCCGTGGGCCGGGAGCAGTTCCCGCATCAGGGTGCCGAGCCCGCCGGCGGCGCCGGTGAGCAGGACGGTGCGGGGTGCGGGCATCGGGTGCTCCTCGGGGGCGACAGGCGACGGGCGGCAGGGACGACGGGCGCCGAGGACGGCGGACGGCGGGGACGGCGGACGGCGACGGCCGGGAGGTCCGGACGCGGTCCAGGAGGACGTTCTGCTGCGCGTCTGCTGCATCCGTGGACATGATTCACATGCGTGGACACGCTAAGGAGCGCGGCCGAACGGCGTCAAGAGGCGCGCGGGAGTGCCCAATTCGCCCATCCCTCCGGGTTGTTCTGCCCGGCCGTCACAGAAGGGGCCGCCCGCCGCGGCCTGCCCCAGGCGGCCGATGCCCCGACGGCGCTGGTGCGAAAGGGAGTTGAGGCCGCGCCACCCCCGGCCCCCTGGGCGCCGGGAGACGCCTCCGGGCGCGACGAGGTGGGC
Source organism: Streptomyces sp. NPDC006711 (assembly GCF_042869775.1). Lineage (NCBI taxonomy): Bacteria > Bacillati > Actinomycetota > Actinomycetes > Kitasatosporales > Streptomycetaceae > Streptomyces > Streptomyces sp. NPDC006711. The sequence goes on along the minus strand of NZ_JBIAGO010000007.1, from coordinate 94,668 downwards.
GACCCGTCGCACCCGTTGCCCGCGCGAGCCGCCAGCCACTCTCGCCACGCCCGGCTTGAAACCCCGCCAAGGACACAGTGCGGCAACGTTTTCGGCATTTCCCCTGGCGGGGCGCATGTGATGCGCGTAGACAAGCGGTCATGCGCATTCTCACCAAAGCCGCAGCCGCCACCGCTGCCCTCTCCCTCACCGGCGCCGCCTTCTACGGCGTCGGCGCGGCCTCGGCCGACAACGCCACGCCGAAGTCGGACCGGGAGATACCGAACATCACCAAGGTCGAAGACAAGATCAACGCTTACTACGGCGGGGCGCCCGACGCCTCCGGGAACTACCAGGCCTCGCCCAGGAGCAACTACGCCCAGCAGGTCGCGGACATCGAGGCGCGCGCCAAGCGCCAGATCAAGCACGCCGCCGAGCACCCCGGCCGCGACGGCCGCAAGCCCGCCATCGTGCTCGACGTCGACGACACGACGCTGCTGACGTACGACTACGAGAAGAAGAACGGATTCGCCTACAACGCGGCCGCGTTCGACGCATATGTGAAGAGCGCCCACTCGATCGCCGTGTTCGGCATGCCGGACCTGGTCAACTACGCGGCCAAGAACGGCGTCACGGTCTTCTTCCTCACCGGCCGCGACGCCTCCCAGCGCGACGCCAGCGCCCTCAACCTGACCCGGGCGGGCTACCAGGTGCCGGTGGACGCCGCGCACTTCTTCCTCAAGGACAAGGCCAACCCGCCGGCGTACCTGAGCTGTGCCAAGACCACCTGGACCTGCTCGACGGTCGACTACAAGGCGGGCACCCGCAAGCACATCGAGTCGCTCGGCTACACCATCGTCGCCAACCTCGGCGACCAGTACACCGACCTGTCGGGCGGCTACGCGGACAAGACGTACAAGCTCCCCAACCCGATGTACTTCCTGCCGTAACCCCCGGGGCAGCGGCACGGCCCGGGGCGCGCGCGCCGTCCACGCGCGCCCCGGTGGATCACGGGGAGGCCAGCGCGGCCTTCATCATGGCCTGGGCGACCGGACCCGCGAGCCCGTTGCCGCTGACCTCGGAGCGCTCGGCGTCGGAGTCCTGGATGACCACGGCGACCGCGACCTCCTTGCCGGTCGTGGGGTCCTTGGCGAACGAGGTGAACCAGGCGTACGGCTTCTTGGAGTTGTTCACTCCGTGCTGGGCCGTGCCCGTCTTGGCGCCGACCTCAAGGCCGGGCATCTTGGCGTTGGACGCCGTGCCGTCGGTGACCACGGAGATCATCGCGCTGTACATCGCCCGCGCCGTCTTGGACGACAGGATCCTCCTGCCGTCGGAATCCGGGTACGACTGGAGCGTGCTCCCCTTGGAGTCGGTCACCTTGGAGACCAGGTGCGGCGAGGACAGCACGCCGTCGTTGGCGATCGCGGCCGAGACCATGGCCATCTGGAGCGGGGTCGCCGTCACGTCGAACTGGCCGATGCCCGAAAGCGCCGTGGACGACGGGTTCATGTTCTTCGGGTACACGCTCGCCGAGGCGCGTACCGGAATGTCGAGTCCGGTGTCGTTGAACCCGAACTTCTCCGCCATCGCCCGCACCTTGTCCTGGCCCAGGTCGACGGCCATCTTGCCGAAGACGTTGTTGCAGGAGTATTCGAGCGCCGTGCGGATCGAGGCGTTCTCGCAGGGCGCCGACGCCGACTCGTTGCGCAGGTCCGTCGTGGTGCCCGGCATCCGGTACGGGTTGGGGCTCGCGGTGTCCTCGTCGATCGAGGAGTAAAGACCGTTCTCCAGCGCGGCCGAGGCCACCACCAGCTTGAACGTGGAACCCGGCGCCAGCGGCTGGCGCAGCGCCCGGTTGAGCATCGGCTGGCTCTTGTCCTCGGACAGCTGCTTCCAGGCGTCGGCGGCCGCCGACGAGGAACCCGCGATCCTGGCGGGATCGTAGGAAGGCGTGGAGACCAGGCCAAGGACACGGCCGGTCTTCGGGTCCATCGCGACGGCGGCGCCCTCCGTGTTCCCGAGCGCCTGGTACCCGGCCTTCTGCACACCCGGGTCGATGGTGGTCAGCACGTCGCCGCCGGGCGCGCGCTGGTGGGTGAGCGCGTCGAAGGGGTTCCGCATGCGCGGGTCGCTGCCGTCGAGGACCTTGGAGTAGATCCCCTCCAGCTGTGTCGATCCGTACACCTGCGACGCGAAGCCGGTGACCGGCGCGTACATCGGTCCGTTCTTGTACGCGCGCTGGTAGGCGAGGTCGCCGCTGCTGGTCCTTTCCGAGCCGGTGACCGGGGATCCGGCCACGATGATGTCCCCGAGCGGCTGCGCGTACTGCGCGATGGTGTTCCGCCGGTTCAGTGTGTCGTCCGCTAGGGCCTGGCCTTGGTAGAACTGCACATAGGTGGCTCGTCCGAGGAGGGCGAGCACCATCAGCAGACAGAAGACCGAGGCGCGCCTGATTGTCTTGTTCATCCCATACGTGAGACGGACGGGCCCGGACGCGGAGTTCCGGCACCGGGGGTTTCTCAGAAAACCTTCATCGGGGCCGCACGAACCCCGACTCGTACGCCGCGATCACCGCCTGTGTGCGGTCGCGAACGCCCGTCTTGGCCAGGACGGAGGCGACATGCGTCTTCACCGTGGCCGGGCCGACCCCCATCCGCCGGGCGATCTCGGCGTTGGTCAGGCCGGTCGCCATCAGACGCAGCACCTCCGCCTCCCGCTCGGTGAGCCGGGCCGCCCAGGAAGCGGCGCGGGCGCCGGCGGGGGAGTGCCGGGCGGCCAGCTCGCGCAGCTTGGCGGGGAAGAGCAGCGACTCCCCGCGCGCGACCAGCCGGACCGCCTGGACCAGCTCGTCGGCGGCGGCCCGCTTGAGCAGGAACCCGGCGGCGCCCACGCGCAGCGCGTCATAGACGTAACTGTCGTTCTCGAAGGTCGTCACCACCAGGATCTTCGGCGGGGCCGTCATGGCCGCCAGGATCTGCTCGGTGGCGCGGATGCCGTCGATCTCCGGCATCCGTACGTCCATCAGGACCACGTCGGGGCGGCTCTCGCGCACGACGGGCAGGGCCTCGGCGCCGGTGGAGGCCTCACCCACCACCTCGATGCCCGGTTCGGCGTCGAGGATCACCCGCAGCGCCGTGCGCACCATCCGCTCGTCGTCGGCGAGCACCACCCGGATCGTGCCGCTCATCGTGCGCCGCCCAGCGGCAGCCGGGCGCTGAGCCGCCACACACCGGCCTCGGGGCCCGCGACGGCGCTCCCGCCGAGCAGCGCGGCCCGTTCGGCTATCCCACGCAGTCCGCGGCCGCCGCCCGGGCGCACCACCGGCGCCGCCGCGCCCAGGGGGTTCTCCATCACCACCTCCAACTCTCCGCCACGGATGGCGACTCGCAGGGTGACGGCAGGACCGGTTCCGTGCCGCGACGCGTTGCTCAGGCCCTCCTGGACGATCCGGTACGTCTCCCGCGAGACCAGCTCCGGCACCCGGGCCGGGTCGCCGTCGAGGGAGTACGTCACCTTCATGCCGGTGCGGGACAGCAGGTCCTCCAGGGCGCCGAGATCGGGGGTGGTGAGGTCGCCGTCGTCCTGGCGCAACAGGCCCAGGACGGCGTCGAGTTCGTCCACCGTGCGCCGGGCGGTCTCCTCGATCGCGCCCAGCGCCTCCCGGACGAACCCCGGGTCCGCGTCCAGGACGCGGCGGGCGGCGCCGGCCTGGAGGGTCACCGCGCTCAGGGCGTGGCCCACCGAGTCGTGCAGCTCGCGCGCGAGCCGGTTGCGTACGGCCAGCTCCGCCGCGCGCAGTTCGGCCGCGGCCAGCTTGTCGGCGGGCGTGGGGCCGAGCAGGACGGGCGCGAGCCTGGCGAGGAGCGCCCCCGCGGCCGCCGAGCACGCCGCGAGAGCGAGCAGCATCGCGACCGCGGCGAACGGCGCGAGCGCGATGCCCCACGGGGTCGCGAGGGGGCCGGAGGCGGAGTACACGGTGTGGCGCAGCCCCGGGAAGAAGGGCAGCACGATCAAGAACGCCGTGAACGGGGGCAGCGCGAGACTCATCCCGCTCAGGATCCCGCCGACGGCGACGTGCAGGGTGTACCAGGCGGCGGCGCGCAGCCGGGCGTCCCAGGTGCGGGCGGGCCGGTCGGTGAGCGCCGCCGGATCCACCCCGCACAGCGCCCGCACGCCGAACACCAGCAGCGGCCGGGCGATCGGCACCAGCGCCGAAATCGCCGAGAAGGGCAGCGAGACGGCCAGCGTGATCAGCGCGAGCGGGAGGGAGTCGACGGAGCCGCCGTTGGACCTGCACGCGCCGACGATGACCATGCCGACCAGGAAGTACGGCATCAACAGGGCCCCGCCGATGACCAGATGGACCCAACGGTGGCGGGCCCGGACACCGAACAGCGCGCGTATCACGGCGTGCCGCCGGCGTGCCGGGAGCGCGCCGCGAGGAAGCGGGCGCCGAGGGCGAGGACGGTCAGGCCGACGATCATCTGCACAGCGTAGGTGAGGATCATCAACGCGGTGGGCCGGTCCGCGGCCGCTCCGCCGAACACGCCGGACGAGAGCCACAGCCAGCCGCCCCAGCACGCGGTGGCGCCCGAGCCGAGCCACGCGAGGGCCAGCGGGAGACGCAGCGGCAGCGATCCGCCGAGCCCGAAGGCGATCATCAGGACGCCGGCCGCCGCAGGCACGGTGAACGCCGCGAACACGGCCTCAAGGACGTACTCGTCGGCGCCGCGCCCCTCAGCCATGGCCGGGGCGAGGCCCACCACCGAGCCCGTCGCCCACAGGGTGTGCGTCGCGGCCGCGAGCAGCGACAGCGCCGCCACCGCGACGGCGGCGGCCCGCGACCCGCGCGGTACGGCGCCGGCCGGCAGGTCGCCGAGACGGCCGCGCCACAGCGGCGCCCAGCGGTCGCGGGCGTACAGCACGAACAGCGCGCCCAGGGCGATGCCTTGGACGATGAAGCCGGTGTACACGACGGCGAAGACCCACTCGTGCAGGAAGACCGCCCGGTCACTGTGGGCGGGCGGCCGGACGCCGGTGCCGCGCGCCGCCCGGACCAGCAGCTGGAGCGGATATCCGGTCATCACCGGCGCGAGCAGGCCGGTGGCGAGCCACATCGGCACCGCGAGCAGCCACGCCTTGACGCGGAGCCCCCAGGGGCGGGTCAGGAGCAGCGCGAGGACGATCACGCAGGCGTCCATGAGGACGGACGCGCCGTTGGCCGCAGCCGTGCGCAGGCGGTGGTCGAGCAGGCCGCTGCCGTCGGGGATGCCCAGGTGGCTGCCTGCGACCCAGAGCACCTTGAGGGTGAGGTAGGGCAGGCAGGCGATCACCGCCACCGCGCGCAGGGCCCGGCGGGGCGTGGAGGTCGGCGTGGTCATCCCGGCGGGGCGGCGGGTGTCGCGGGCGGTGGCGGCGGTCCCGGCGGGGGGCGTGAGGGGCATGTCCTCACACTCCCTGGCGTCCCGGGGGCGGGGCGTCGTGCTGGATGGTGAGGCGGGTCCGCCGTGTGGGGGAGGGGGTGGGGGTAGGGGGCGGTTCGGTCGGGCCGGAGCCGCGCGGTCGGGAGGTGCCGACCGGGCGCGGATTCCTCCTGAGGGGCCCGGGGTCAGAGGCGGCGGGTGGCCAGGGTCAGCCGGTCCTGGGCGTCCAACAGGGCGTCCTTCACGGTCTGTTCGTGGCCCGGGGTCAGACGAGCCACCGGGACCGAGCAGCTGATCGCGTCGCGGGCCGGGGTGCGGTAGGGGATCGCGACGCCGAAACAGCGCAGTCCCAGCGTGTTCTCCTCGCGGTCCACCGCGTATCCCTGCTCCCGCACCAGGCGCAGCTCATCGATCAGCTTCTCGCGGTCGGTGATGGTGTGCTCCGTGAGCTGCCGCAACGTTTCCGGCAGCAGCTTGCGCACCTGTTCGTCGCTGTGGGTGGCCAGGAGCGCCTTGCCGAGCGCGGTCGAGTGGGCGGGCAGCCGGCGGCCGACGCGGGTGAAGGGCCGCAGGTAGTGCTGGGACTGCCGGGTGGCGAGGTAGACCACGTTCGTCCCGTCGAGCCGGGCGAGGTGGATGGTCTCGGTGGTGTCGTCCGAGAGCCGGTCGAGCGTGGGGCGGGCCGCCGCGACCACCTCGTCGCCGTCGATGTAGGAGGTGCCGACCAGCAGGGCCCGCACCCCGATCCCGTACCGGGTGCCGGTCGCGTCGGTCTCCACCCAGCCGAGCTCCACCAGGGTGCGAAGGAGCATGTACAGACTGGACTTGGGGTAGCCGACCGCCTCCTGCACGGCGGCGAGGGAGTGCATGCCGGGCCGTCCCGCGAAATACTCGAGCAACTCCACCGTCCGCACAGCGGACTTGACCTGTGCCCCACCCGAATCGCCAGCCGACATCCCAGCACCCCGCTTCTTCTCGCCGAGGCTTCTTGCCAAGGCGGAACGCCCGTTAATAGAGTCCCAGCATATTGGCGCTATTCAGCATCGGGAACTGTGTTCAGAATACCGAACGCACCCCGGTGGGTGGCGGTGGCGGACCGGGCAGTGGAAGGACAACGCGGTGAGCACAGCAGCACCAGTCTGGAGTGTCGACCCCCGTACGGGGAAGCCGCGTGAAGAGGTCGCGGCCGAAGCGACGGCCGAGGAGGTCGACCACGCGGTCAGGGCCGCTGCGGCCACGCGCGCGGCGCTGGCCGATCTGAGCGTACGCGCGGTGTTCCTGCGCACCGCGGCGGACCTCCTGGACGCCTCGGCGGAGCACGTGGTGGAGGCGGCCGACGCCGAGACGGCGCTCGGCCCCACCCGTCTCACCGGCGAACTGGCGCGCACCACCGCCCAGTTGAGGGCGTTCGCCGAGGTCGTCGAGGAGGGCTCCTTCCTCGACATACGGATCGACCACGCCGACCCGTCCCGGACCCCGCCGTGGCCGGACCTCAGGCGGATCAAGCTCCCGCTCGGGGTCGTCGCCGTCTACTCGGCCTCCAACTTCCCGCTCGCCTTCTCCGTGCCGGGCGGCGACACCGCGAGCGCGCTCGCGGCCGGCTGCCCGGTCGTCGTCAAGGCGCACCCCGACCACCCGGCCACCTCCGAACTCTGCGTCTCGCTGCTGCGGCGCGCGGCCGCGCGGGTGGGGCTGCCGCAGGACGTCGTCTCCCTGGTGCACGGCTTCACCGCGGGCGTCGAGCTCGTACGCCATCCGCTGGTCGCGGCCGCCGGGTTCACCGGCTCGGTGCGCGGCGGGCGGGCCCTGTTCGACGCGGCGGCCGCGCGCCCCGTGCCGATCCCCTTCCACGGTGAACTCGGCTCCCTCAACCCGGTCGTGGTGACGGCGGCCGCCGCCGAGGAGCGGGGCGAGGCGATCGGGACCGGGCTCGGGGCCTCGATGACCCTGGGGGTCGGCCAGTTCTGCACCAAGCCCGGGTTCGTGCTCGCGCCCCGGGGCGCGGCGGGCGACGCCCTGATCAAGGCGCTCACCGCCGCCGTCAGCGACACCGACGCGGGGGTCATGCTCGACCACCGCATGCGCGACGCCTTCGTCGCGGGGGTCGCCGAGCGGGCCGCGCTGCCGGGCGTCGAAGCGCCCCTCACGCCTGGCGCGGGCGGCGAACACACGGTCAGCGGCGGCTTCTTGACCGTCGAGGCCGCGCGGCTCACCGAGGAGGGCGAGCACGATCTGCTCCTGGAGGAGTGCTTCGGTCCGGTCACGGTGGTGGCCCGGTACGCGGACGAGTCGGAGATCTCGGCGGTGCTCTCGCGGCTGCCGGGCAACCTCACGGCGACCCTGCAACTCTCCGCGGCCGAGGCGGCCGGCGAGGGCGCCGGGGCCCAACTCCTGGCGGAATTGACCCAGTTGGCGGGGCGTGTCCTGGTCGACGGCTGGCCCACCGGGGTCGCGGTCGCGCCCGCGCAGCACCACGGGGGGCCGTATCCGGCCGCGACCTCCACCTCCACGTCGGTGGGTGCCACCGCTGTGGAGCGGTGGCTGCGGCCGGTCGCCTACCAGAGCACGCCCCAGGCCCTGCTGCCGGCGGCCCTGCGCGACGACAACCCGCTGTCCCTGCCCCGCCGCGTCACCGGCCCGGCGGCCTGAGCCGGGCGGCTCGTACGGGGTGCGGGCCGGGGGGTGGGTCGGGGGTGCGAGTCGCTGGGTGCGGGCCGTACGTGGCTGGTCGCGCACCCCGCGACCCGCGCCCTTGGCGGGGCTGGGCCCGGCCCGGATGGTAGACCCGGCACCTCATGCGGCCCCGGTCACCGCCGTCCGCGCAGCCACCCCGTACTGAACGCCGCCCCCGCGACCAGCCCCGCCGCCACCACCAGACCCATCCGCATCCCCGGCACGAACCCCGCCTCACCGTCCACCAGGGATCCGAACACCGCGATGCTGAGCGCCCCCGCCACCTGCCGGCCGGCGTTGAGCACCCCCGCCGCGAGCCCCGCCCGCTCCTGCGGCAGAGCCTCCATCATCGCGGCGGTCAGCGCGGGCACCGAGAGGCCGCAGCCCAGCGCGAGAGGGACCAGCAAGAACGCGACCAGTGGCGCAGGCGCCTGCGCGTCGGCGATCAGGAGCAGCAACAGGCCCACCAGGGCGAGGAGTTGACCGGCCAGCATCGGCACGCGCGGCCCGAACCGCATGGACAGCCTGCCGGAAAGCATGTTCATGACCGGGATCAGCGCGGTCATCGGCAGGAACATCAGTCCCGCTGTCAGCGCGGACTCCCCCCGCACCCGCTGGAAGTAGAGACTGAAGACGAAGATCACGCCGTAGAAGGCCGCACTGGCCGCCGCGCCCGCGCCCATGGCGACGGTCACGGTCCGGTCGCGGAAGAGACCGAGCGGCACCACCGGATGGGCGACGCGCCGCTCGATCAGCCAGAACGCGGCCCCGGCCACCACCGCGAGCGCCCCCGCCCCGATCCGTACCGCACCCTGCTCGATCACCGCGACGGCGAGCGCGGCCAGCGCGACGGCGGCCGTCAGCTGCCCCGGCAGGTCGAGCGGGGCGGGTCGGCGCCCGGCGCGCGGGGCGCGGGCGGTCAGGGCGAGGGCCGCGAGACCGAGCGGCAGATTGATGAAGAAGATCCCGCGCCAGTCCCACAGCGTGGTCAGCGCGCCGCCCGCGACCGGGCCGAGCGCCACCGCGACGGAGCCGCCCGCCGCCCAGAGCGCCACCGCACGGGCCCTGCGCGCCGGGTCCGGGTGGGCCTGGCGCACCAGGGCGAGTGAGGCGGGCAGCACCACCGCGGCCGCCACGCCCTGCACCACCCGGGCGCCGATCAGTACGCCGAGCCCCGGAGCCACCCCGCAGGCGGCCGAGGCGAGGGTGAAGACGACGGTGCCGAGCGCGTACGCCCGGGCCGAACCGACCCGGTCGGCGAACGCCCCGGTGGAGAGCATCAGCGCGGCGAAGGCCAGGGTGTAGGCGTCCACCACCCATTGCAGTGCGGACATGCCGCCGCCGAGGTCGCCGCCGATCGCGGGCAGGGCGACGTTCACCACGGAGGCGTCCAGGGTGATCAGGGCGAAACCGAGCAGAGCGGCGACGAGCGTGAGGGCGGGGGAGGACCCGCGCGGCGGCCCGCCCGCCAACTGGTGGTCGGCGCGGGCGGCTTGGAGCGTGTCGTTCGTTGGCATGCCCTCAGCTTGGCCAGGCCCGTCCGCGTACAGTAGTGGCCCGATTGCCATACATCCGGAGGTTCTGGCCATGCCACCGCACCGGGTCGCCGTCGTCGCGCCCTCGCCCGTCTCGATGTTCAACCTCGCCATTCCCGAGCTGCTGTTCGCCAAGGTGGAGATCGGTGGCGCACCCGGCTACGAGGTGGTCGTGTGCACGCCCGACCCGGGCCCGATCGCCACCACCGGCGGCCTCGACCTGCACGTGGGCCGAGGTCTGGACGCGGTCGAGGGCGCCGACACGGTGCTGGTCGCCGGGACCGGACAGCGCTACGAGCCGGACCCGCGCACGGTGGCCGCCGTCGTGACCGCGGCGGCCCGTGGCGTACGCGTCGCGTCCATTTGCAGCGGCGCCTTCGTCCTGGCCGAGGCGGGACTCCTGGACGGGCGCAGCGCCACCACGTACTGGGAGCTGGCCGAGGAGCTGCGCAGGCGCTACCCGGCGCTCGACCTCAAGGGCGACGTCCTGTACGTGCAGGACGGCAACGTCATGACCTCCTCCGGGTACGCCGCGGGGATCGACCTGTGCCTGCACATGATCCGCACCGACTACGGCGCGGCCGTCGCCAACACGGTGGCCCGCCAGGCGCTGGTGGCCCCGGTGCGCCCCGGCGGACAGACCCAGTTCACCCACACCCCGCTGCCCGCCGAACGAGGGGTGGCCTGCGCGGACACCCGGGGCTGGGCCATGCGCAACCTCGACAAGCCGCTGACCTTGACGGACCTGGCCCGGCACGCCGGGGTCAGCGTGCGCACCCTGACCCGCCGCTTCCACGCCGAGAGCGGCATGAGCCCGCTCCAGTGGCTCCTGCACCAGCGCGTCGAGCGGGCCAAGGAACTCCTGGAGACCACCACGCTCACGATGGACCAGATCGCCCAGTCCAGCGGCCTGGGCAGCGCGGACTCCTTGCGGGCCCACATGACCCGCCGTACCGGCCTGCCCCCCACCGCCTACCGCTCCAGCTTCAGCCGCCTCACACCCACACCGGCCTGACCGGCCGGGCCGGGGGAATGGGGCGGGTGCCCGGCGCGTTGGGGGGACCGTACGGTTTTCAATAATCTGAGAGAAGTGACATGCTCGTCGAGATCTGGAGCGACATCGCCTGCCCGTGGTGCTACATCGGCAAGGCCCGTTTCGAGAAGGGGCTCGCCGCGTTCGCCCACCGGAGCGACGTCGAGGTCGTCCACCGTTCCTTCGAGCTCGACCCCGGCCGGTCCAAGGGGGACGTCGGGCCGGTGATCCCGATGCTGGCCGAGAAGTACGGCCGGACCATCGAGGAGGCCCGTGCGATGGAGGCGAACGTCGCCGCCAACGCGCATGCCGAGGGGCTTGGCTATCTGGCCGACGGCCGGGACCACGGCAACACCTTCGACATCCACCGGCTGCTGCACCTGGCCAAGGCGCGCGGCCGGCAGAGCGCGCTGCTCGACCTCGCCTACCGGACCAACTTCGCCGAGGAGCGTTCCGTCTTCGACGCCGAGGTCCTGGTCGACATCGCGGTGCGGGCGGGTCTTGAGGAGGGCGAGGTCAGGGCGGTCCTCGCGGACGAGAGCGCGTACGCCGACGAGGTCCGCGACGACGAGCGCGAGGCGGCCGGGTTCGGCGCCAACGCCGTGCCGTTCTTCGTGCTGGACCGCGCGTACGCGATCTCCGGCGGCCAGCCCGCCGAGGTCTTCACCCGGGCCCTCGATCAGGCCTGGCAGGCGCGCACCCCGGCCCTGAAGACGCTCGGCGGTGACGACGGGGACGCCTGTGGGCCGGACGGGTGCGAGGTGCCGCGCTGAGGCGGCCGCCCGGCGCATAAGGGTTGCTTGGGGATACCCGTCAAATTTGTCCAATTGACGTGGGGTTGCCGGGGATTCAGGCTGGAACCCATGGAACTGGACTCCCTCGCGCCCGGCGCGTTCGCCCCGCTGACCACCTACCTCAACACCGCGAGCACCGGACTGCTGCCCGCCCGGGCCGTGGCCGCCATGGGGGAGGCCGTGGCGGCGTCGGCCGCCGGGCGTCCGACCGACATGTTCGGCGACGTGGAGGCCGCGCGCGCCGCCTACGCCCGGCTGGTCAAGGTGCCCGTGCGGCGCGTCGCGGCCGGCGCGTCGGTCGCCGTCTACGCGGGCCTGGTCGCCGCCTCCCTGCCCGAGGGGGCCGAAGTCCTGGTGGCGCGGGGCGACTTCAGCTCGGTGGTGAACCCGTTCCATGTGCGCGGCGACCTCAAGGTGCGCACCGCCGCGCTGGACGACCTCGCAGAGGAGGTGCGGCCGGGCACCGCGCTGGTGGCGGTCAGCGCCGTCCAGTCCGCCGACGGCCGCGTCGCCGACCTCGCGGCGATCCGTGCCGCCGCCCTCGCGCACGGCGCGCGGACCCTCGTCGACGTGTCGCAGGGCGCGGGCTGGTACCCGGTGGACGCCGGCGCGTACGACTACACGGTCACCGTCGGCTTCAAGTGGCTGGCCGGCCCGCGCGGGGTCGCCTTCCTCACCGTCCCCGACGACCTCGGCGGGCTGACCCCGGTGTTCGCCGGCTGGGTGGCCGGCGAGCACCCCTGGGACAGCTGCTACGGCCCGGTGCGCGAACTGGCCCGCTCCGCGCGGCGGTTCGACGAGAGCCCCGCGCTGTTCTCCTACACCGGGGCCCGCCACTCCCTGGCCCTCCTGGAGGAACTGGGCGCCGAACGCGTCCACGCGCACAACACCGCGCTCGCCGACCGCTTCCGCGCCGGGCTCGCCCCACTCGGCCACGAGCCGATCGCCGCGCCCGGCTCGGCGATCGTCGCGGTGCCCGAACTGGGCCACCTCCAGGCCGAGTTGAGCGGCCGCGACATCGAACTCTCCAACCGCGCGGGCAACCTGCGCGCGGCCTTCCACTTCTACAACTCCGCGAAGGACGTGGACCGCCTCCTGGACCTCCTGCCCACCCGCTGACCCACCCCGAAGCGCCCGGCTCACTCGGTCTCCCGCCCCCGGCCCGCCCGGCACGGGAAAATCGCTGGTCACGGCCCCGCCTGACCGTCAGGATCGGGCCGTGACCATGGACCCCGAGCACAGTGAGCCCACGCGCCAAGCCGTCCGTGACAACGCCGCGTGGTGCGCCGCGCTCTGCCGCGCGCACGGCATCACGGGGCAAACCGGGCCCCGGGCCTGGACCAGCCCACGCCGTACGCCGCTCTACTATCCCGACGCGGTGACGCTCACCCCCGACGCCTCGCCCCGGGACATCGTGGGGCGCATCGACCTCACGGCGCCCGGCGCCACCGTCAAGGACAGCTTCGCGGCGCTCGACCTGACGGGCGAGGGGTTCGACGTCCTCTTCGAGGCCCGATGGATCCACCGGGCGGCGCCCGAGGCCGCCGGTGGGGGCTGGCAACTCGTCGCGGACGAAGGCGAGTTGGCGGCATGGGAACGAGCCTGGTCGGCGGGGCGGAGCGCGGGTCTCTTCCCGCCGGGACTGCTCGGCGTGCCCGGCCACGCCTTCCTGGTGGACCGTGACGAGCACGGGCGGGTGCGGGCGGGAGCCGTGGCCAGCACCGGCACGGGCGTCGTGGGCATCTCCAACCTCTATGCCGTCGACGGCGACCAGGACGCGGCCTGGGCCGGCTGCCTGGCCACGGTCGCCCGCCGCTGGCCGGGCCGAGCGGTCGTCGGCTACGAGAGCGGCGAGGACCTGGCCTCGGCGCGGCGCGTCGGCTTCGCGGGGGTGGGGGCGCTCAGGGTGTGGCTGTGCCGGGGGTGAGGGGTTCGGCGTACCAGCGCCAGGTGGTGGGGCGGGGGCGTTCGGGCAGGTCCGCGCGGCCTGTCGCCCACAGCAGCACCCGCCAGCGGTCCGGGTCGGCGGGCACGTCGCGGAAGAGGCGGGCCAGTGCCCGGTCGCACAGGCCGGCCGGTGGCGTCCAGGCGAGGCCGAGTCCCTGCGCCACGTCATGCGTGTGCAGCAGCGTCTCCACGATGCCCATCGCGCCGAAGCCCTCGGGGTCCGAGACGCCGAAGCAGTGGTGGGCGCGTACGTCGGGCGATGCGGTGCGCACCATGGCGGTGAGCAGCGCGCCGCACGCCTCCAGGGTCTGAAGGAGCCCGGCCGGGCCCGCCGCGTGGTCCGCGTGCACGGCGTTGCGGGGCCCGCCGGGGCGCCTGGCCTCCCACAGGAACGGCACGTCGCCGTCGAGTGGGGGCTGGGCGGGGCCCAGTTGCGCGGCGTAGGCGAAGAGGTCGTCCGACAGGTGCTCGACGGTCTCCCAGCAGTCCCACTCCAGCGTGCCCGCCTTCGCGCTCCAGTCCGCCTGGAGCCCGGCGCGCAGCGCGGTGACCGACAAACGTACCGCGTGCTCCACGTCGGCGGCGGTCACGGGCGTTCGGGAAGGTTCATCGACCATGGACATGGGGCGACCGTACCAACGATCTTCGCTGAGGGCAGCGGAACGGCCCCCAGGCCCGGGGTCCGGGGACAGCCCCCGGACCCCCGGCCTTGAGGTCGTTCACTTCACCGGTGTGAAGTCCCGCGCTCCGATGAACTCCGGACGCCGGATCGGCGCCGCGAACGGCTCCACCGCCGCGTTCTCCACGCTGTTGAAGACGATGAAGACGTTGCTGCGCGGATACGGGGTGATGTTGTCCCCCGAGCCGTGCATCGCGTTGCAGTCGAACCAGGTCGCCGAGCCCGCCCGGCCGGTGAACAGCTTGATGCCGTGGCGGTCGGCCATCTTGGTGAGCGCTTCGTCGGACGGCGTCCCCGCGTCCTGCATCTGAAGGGACTTCTTGTAGTTGTCCTTCGGGGTGGCGCCCGCGCAGCCGAGGAAGTCCCGGTGCGAGCCGGGCATGATCATCAGGCCGCCGTTGGTGTCGTGGTTCTCGGTCAGCGCGATCGAGACCGAGACCGTGCGCATGTTCGGCAGACCGTCCTCGGCGTGCCAGGTCTCGAAGTCGGAGTGCCAGTAGAAGCCCGACGCGCCGAAGCCCGGCTTGACGTTGATCCGCGACTGGTGGACGTACACGTCCGAGCCGAGGATGCGACGGGCCGTGCCCACCACGCGCTCGTCGGCGACCAGGCGGGCGAACAGCTCACTGAGCCGGTGCACCTCGAAGACCGAACGCACGGACTGCGACTGCGGTTCGATGATCGATCGCTCATCGGCGCGGATGGCCGGATCGGCGATCAATCGATCGAGTTCGGCGCGGTAGACCGCCACCTCGTCGTCGGTGAGCAGATCCTGGATCGACAGGAAGCCGTCCCGCTCGAAGGATTCGAGCCCGGCGGACGGTCCCCAGACCACCGGGTCCTGGCGGGGTGTGACCACCTCGGCGGCGCCACGCGTGGGGTAGAGATCCTGGGCGGTCATGGTCAGCCCTCCTCGGGTTCGGTCAGCAGCGGGTAGACGCCGTTCTCGTCGTGGTCCTCCCGTCCGGTGACGGGCGGGTTGAAGACGCAGACGCAGCGGAAGTCGGTCTTGGGGCGCAGGGTGTGGCGCTCGTGGCCGTCCAGGAGATACATCGTGCCCGGCGCGATCCAGTGGGTCTCGCCGGTCTCCTCGTTGGTGAGCTCGGCCTCGCCCTCGGTGCACAGGACCGCCTCGATGTGGTTGGCGTACCACATGGAGGTCTCGGTTCCGGCGTAGAGCACGGTCTCGTGCAGGGAGAAGCCGACCTTCTCCTTGGCGAGGACGATCCGCTTGCTCTCCCAGGTCCCTGAGGCGGCCTTGACGTGGCGGTCGGTGTTCTCGATGTCCTTGAACGAGCGGACAATCACAGTGAGTTGCTGCCTTTCTCTGTACGTCTTCGTGCGATTTCGTACGTATCTGTACGGCTGTGTGCGTGTCTGTACTGCTGGACGTGCGGCCACGGCGCGCCGGGCCGGGCCGGGTCAGACGGTCGCGGCCACCGCGCGGGCCAGCGTGCGCAGGCCCTCGTCCAGTTCGTCGGGCGTGATGGTCAGCGGCGGAAGCAGCTTGACCACCTCGCTCTTGGGGCCGGAGGTCTCCAGGAGCAGCCCCAGCTCGAAGGCGCGGGCGCAGACCTCGGAGGCACGGGCCGGGTCGGCGAACTCCAGGCCCCAGACCAGACCGCGGCCCCGGTAGGTCACGCCGAGGCGGCTGTGCTCGGTGCACAGCGCGAGCAGCGCCTGCTCGACCTGCTCGCCGCGCGCCAGGGTGTGCTTCTCCATCTGGCCGTCGGCCCAGTACGCCTCAAGGGTGGCGGTCGCTGTGACGAACGCCGGGTTGTTGCCGCGGAAGGTGCCGTTGTGCTCGCCGGGCTCCCACACGTCCAGCTCGCCCTTGAACAGGCAGAGCGAGAGCGGGAGTCCGTAGCCGCTGATCGACTTGGAGACGGTGACGATGTCCGGCACGATGCCCGCCTCCTCGAAGGAGAAGAAGGCGCCGGTGCGGCCGCAGCCCATCTGGATGTCGTCGACGATGAGCAGCATGTCGCGGCGCCGGCACAGATCGGCCAGCGCGCGCAGCCACTCGGGCCGGGCCACGTTGATGCCGCCCTCGCCCTGCACGGTCTCCACGATCACGGCGGCGGGCTTGTTGAGGCCCGAGCCCTGGTCCTCCAGCAGGCGCTCGAACCACAGGAAGTCCGGGACCTGACCGTCGAGGTAGTTGTCGAACGGCATCGGGGTGCCGTGCACCAGCGGGATGCCGGCGCCGGCCCGCTTGAAGGCGTTGCCGGTGACGGCGAGCGAGCCGAGCGACATGCCGTGGAAGGCGTTGGTGAAGGACACGATCGACTCGCGCCCCTTGACCTTGCGGGCCAGCTTCAGGGCCGCCTCGACGGCGTTGGTGCCGGTCGGGCCGGGGAACATCACCTTGTAGGGCAGGTCGCGCGGTCGCAGGATGACGTTCTGGAAGGTCTCGAGGAACGCCCGTTTCGCGGTCGTCGCCATGTCGAGGCCGTGCGTGATGCCGTCACGTTCGATGTAGTCGAGCAACGCGCGTTTCATCACGGGGTTGTTGTGCCCGTAGTTGAGTGAGCCGGCGCCGGCGAAGAAGTCCAGGTAGCTGTGGCCGTCCTCGTCGGTGAGGCGGGCGCCCTGCGCGCGGTCGAACACGGCGGGCCAGCCGCGGCAGTAGCTGCGTACCTCCGATTCGAGCGATTCGAAGACACTGAGGGCGGGCGGGGTGATGGTCACAGCGTTTCTCCCTGGGGGTGGAGGGGGCCGATGCGGTAGAGGATTTCGGGCTGGTGCCCGTCGTCGGGGAACAGCCCGGCGTCGAAAAGGACTTCACGGCTCAGCAGGGCGCCGCGGCGCGTGGCGTACGAAGTGAACAGCCGGTCGGAGGGGGTGTTGTCCGGCGACACCGTGGTCTCCACGCGGGTGATCCCGTGCGAGCCGGTGACCTTCGCGGTGAGCGCTTCGAGCAGCAGCCCGGCGAGTCCCTGGCCCCGGTGGGCGTGGTCGACGGCGACCTGCCAGACCACCAGGGTGTCCGGCCGCTCGGGCCGTACGTAGCCGGTGATGAACGCGATCGGCTCACCGGCCTCGCCACGGGCGACCACGGAGGTCCGGGCGAAGTCGCGGCACCAGAGCAGATAGCTGTACGAGGAGTTGAGGTCAAGCACCTCGGAGTCACGGGCAATACGCCAGATCGCGGCTCCGTCCTCCACTCGTGGGCTTTCGATTCGGACTGCTGTTTGCGCGGCGGTCATGCCGAGGGAATTTACCGACCGGAAATTGAAATCGCATTCCCGTGAGGGGGTGTGCATCGGCGGCATCCGTGTTATCACGCGAGCATGCGCGCGAACCGGTTTGTCCGGGTATTACCGGACAAAAGGGCGCGGTTGTGGAGTCGATCACACCCGCCGAACGAGCCGGAAACCTTGTTGAAATCCGTGCGTTTGAGGCGGAGAGGCCGGGGCAGAAGAAAACGGGAAGCTGCGGTGAATAAGCAGCTTCCCGTTCTGTGGAACGTATTGTGGAATTCAGTTGTGCTTTATGCGTCTGAGCTTTATGTGCCGGAGGGCCGCAGCGCGAGTGTCACCAGGCAAGTGTCACCAGGTTTCGAGGACGGCCTCGTCGGCGGCTTCCTGATCGACCGTGATCCCGTACGCGCCGAGCGCCGTGCCGAGCGCGGCGAGCGAGGAGCGCACCACCTCACGGGTGGCGGCCACGCCGTAGTGGTTGACCCGGATCATCGTCGAGGCCAGCGCCCCTCCGCCGGCGATCAGGGGCAGCGACGGGTCGGCGTCCAGCGCCCTTGTGACCAGCTCGGACGCGTCGACCCCCTCGGGCGCCCGCAGGGTGGTGGCCACCGGAGCCGCGTCCGGGGCCTCGTGGACGTACGGAGTGAGGCCCCCGCCCAGCGCCAGGGCGCCGGCCCGGGTCGCGGCGGCCGCCGAGGCGTGCCGGGCCATCACCGTTGCCAGGCCCTCGGTCTCGATGCGGTCGAGGCACGCGTCGAGCGCCAGCATCTCCAGCTGCGCCGGAGCGTGCGGCAGCGCCGTGCGGCCGGCGTCGATCCAGCGCTGCTTCCAGTCGAGGAGCGAGAGGTAGGAGCGGCGCGGCGCGCTGGGGTTGGCGGCCAGGCGCTCCCAGGCGCGGGGGCTGACCGAGACGGCCGAGACGCCGGCCGGGCCGCCCATCGCCTTCTGCGCGCCGATCACGCACAGGTCCACGCCCCAGGCGTCCACGAGCAGCGGCTCGGCGGCCACCGACGCCACCGCGTCCAGCATGAACAGGGCGCCGTGCCGCCGCACGACCTCACCGATCCCCGCGACCGGGTTCGTATTGCCGGTCGCCGCCTCCGCGTGCACGAGCGAAACGAAATCGATCTCCGGATGATCGATGAGCGCTCGATCGATCTCCGCCGCGGTCACCGCCGTGTGGAAGGGCACCTCCAGGTCGACGACCTCGGCCCCGCAGTCGCGCAGCCAGTCGCCGAAGGTCTGCCCGTAGGGACCCGTCACCACGTTGAGCGCGGTGGAGCCCGGGCGGGCGGCGCCCCGGATGCAGCCCTCAAGAGGGAGCAGCGCCTCGCCCTGCGTGATCACCACATCGTGCTCGGTGGCGAGCAGCGCGGCCACCCGGCGTTCGATCGCCGCGAAGCGTCCTGCGGTCAGCGGGGCGAGGTCCAGGAGGGGGTGTGTCACGGCGGTGCCTTCTTCGGTCAGCTCGGGTGTTCGATCCTCTGGGGGGAGACTACCCAGCGCCTCGTACAGTGCTGGGCATGAGTGATCGCACGGTGGTGCATGTGAAGGGACGCGTCCTGGTGGGGCCCGAGGACGTACGGGAGGAACTGTGGGCGGTCGACGGGCGGATCACCTATGAGCGGCCACCGGGCGAGGCCGTCACCGTGACCGGCTGGGCGCTGCCCGGCCTGGTCGACGCGCACTGTCACGTCGGCCTCGACCAGCACGGCCCGGTCCCCGACGACGTGAGCGAGCAGCAGGCCCTGACCGACCGCGCCGCCGGGACCCTGCTCATCCGGGACGCGGGCTCGCCCTCCGACACCCGCTGGATCGACGACCGCGAGGACCTGCCGAAGATCATCCGCGCCGGCCGGCACATCGCCCGCACCCGCCGCTACATCCGCAACTACGCGCACGAGATCGAGCCGGGCGACCTCGTGGCGTACGTGGCGCGCGAGGCGCGGCGCGGGGACGGCTGGGTCAAGCTGGTCGGCGACTGGATCGACCGGGCCGTCGGCGACCTCGCCCCCTGCTGGCCGCGCGGCGAGGTGGAGGCCGCGATCAAGGAGGCCCACCGGCTCGGCGCCCGCGTCACCGCGCACTGCTTCGCCGAGGACTCGCTGCGGGACCTGGTCGAGGCGGGGATCGACTGCGTCGAGCACGCCACGGGTCTCACCGAGGACACCATCCCGCTCTTCGCCGAGCGGGGCGTGGCGATCGTGCCGACGCTGGTCAACATCGCCACGTTCCCGCACATGGCCGACGGCGGCGAGGCCAAGTTCCCCGACTGGGCCGCCCACATGCGGCGGTTGCACGAGCGCCGCTACGACACCGTGCGCGCGGCGTACGACGCCGGGGTGCCCGTCTTCGTCGGCACGGACGCGGGCGGCTCGCTCGCCCACGGACTGGTCGCCGCCGAGGTCGCCGAGCTGGTCAAGGCGGGTATCCCGGCGCTTGACGCGCTCTCCGCGACGGCCTGGGGGGCCAGGTCCTGGCTGGGGCGCCCGGGCCTTGAGGAGGGTGCGCCGGCCGACCTCGTGGTCTACGACCAGGACCCGCGCGCGGACGTCCGGGTCCTGTCGGCGCCGAGCCGGATCGTGCTCAACGGACGCGTGGTGGGCTGAGAGCCCGGCCCGGCTCGGCCTGGTCTGGTCTGGTCCGGCCCGGTCCGTCATCCGGTTGACCGGACGTTACGCGGGGCGGGGGCGCGTCGTTGAAGGTCTTCATGGGCCCGCCGGGGTGAACGCCGGGGCGGCAGGGGGCGTACGGGGCTCCGGGCGGGGGCGGGGGTGACGCGTGGGGGCACTGGTGCCGGAGAAATCGAATATGAGGGCGGAAACCACCCTTTGGGGTGAACTGGCGCCGTGTGAGCGCCAGTTCACTCTCCGTGCGTAAAGATTCCGGTGTCCCAAGTCGCCGGCGCGCCCCTCGATTCGCGGCAGTCCCACGAATCCCACGAGTCCCCGTGGCGGGTGTCCGGCCAGCCATGTCTCCTGTGGGGGTTCCACCACTTTGAACAGCGACAACTTCCGCCTGCCCGCGAACGGTTCGGCCACCGGGCCCGCCGTGCGCCGATCCCTCGCGATCGCGTCCTGCGTGGCACTGGCCGCCGGTCCGCTGCTGCTCGCCGCGCCGGCGCACGCCACCGGCGTCCAGGGCGACGGCGGCGGCCGGGCGAGCGCCGTCGTGCTGCGCACGGGGCTCGACGTCTCCCTGCTCGACAAGTCCCTCGACGTGCCGCTGAAGGCCACGCTCAACGAGGTGCGGGCGCCGGCCAGCGCCGAGAAGACCGCGCTGAGCGTGAAGCTGGACGGAGTCGACGGCGGGCACCCCGTCGACGTCCTGAAGGCGGACGTCGCCTCGTCCAGGGCGAGCGCGGACGCGAGTAGGGCGGAGGGTTCCGCCCGGCTGGTCAACGCCCGGCTCCATCTGCCGGGGCTGCCGCTGCTCTCGCTCGTGGAGGTGGGCGAGGTGACGTCCAGCGCGGTCTGCGAGGCGGGGCGTGCGCCGGTCGCCAAGTCGAACGTGCTGGGCGCGGTGACGGTGCTGGGCCAGAAGGTCACGCTGGCGGCGGGCGGTACGACGCGGGTGCGGGTGCCGGGGGTCGGCGAGATCGGCCTCGATCTGTCCCGGGCCACGACCACCTCGCGGACGGCGGCGGCCGTCGCCCTTCAGCTCAAGGTCTCGGTCAATCCGCTCCATCTGAACGTCGCCGACGTCGAGGGCGAGGTCACGCTGGCGGAGGCGACCTGTCAGACGCCTTCGGGGGCGCCGGCGCCCGCCAAGCCCCGGCCGGGCGCTGTCGCGGCCGACCCGGACAAGGTGCCCGTGGCGGGGGCGGGGGTGAAGACGCAGAACGTCGCCGACGCCGAGTTGGCGGAGACCGGGGGGAGTTCGGCCACGTCGTACGTGGTCGGGGGTGTGGCCACGTTGCTCGTGGGGGGCGTGCTTGTCGCTGCGCGGCGGCGGGTGCGGGGCTGACGGGGCGGGCCCGTCGCGCAGCCCCGGCCGGGGGCGCGGGGGCGGGCCTTTCCGGCCCCGCCGTCCCCGGGCCCCGAGGGTTGTCGTTCAGCTGCGGGTCGTGGTCGCTTCTTGCGCAGTTCCCCGCGCCCCTGAGGGGTCGGTGCTGACCCGGGCGGGTCTTTCCGGGGCTGCTGCCCCGGGGTCCGAGGGTTGTCGTTCAGCTGCGAGTTGTGGTCGCTTCTTGCGCAGTTCCCCGCGCCCCTGAGGGGTCGGTGCTGACCCGGGTGGGCCTTTCTGGCCCCGCCGTCCCCGGGGGCCCGGAGGGTGTCGTTCGGGTGCGGGTTGTGGTCGGTGCTCGCGCAGTTCCCCGCGCCCCTGAGCATCCGGTGTCGGGCCGGGCGGGTCTCGGTGCGAGGGGGCTCGGGGTGGGCCCCTGGCATCCGTGTCGGCCCTGCGGGGTCATGGGTGGGTCAGGGTCAGAGCCTGGTCCAGGGATTGGAGGAAGTGGTTTGTCGTGGTGCGGTCGCGGACCGCGAGGCGGAGCCACTGCGGGCCCAGGCCCGGGAACGTGTCGCCGCGCCGCGCCGCGAAGCCCAGCCCCCGCAGCCGCTCCCTGACCTCGGCCGCGCCCTCGATCCGTACGAGCACGAACGGGCCGGCGGCCGGCTCGACCACCCGGACCTCGTCGAACTCCGCGAGCCCGGCCAGGAGATGGGCCCGGTCCTCGGCGACGCGTACGGCGGCCGCCTCCGCCTCCGCCAGCGCGCGCGGCTCCACGCAGGCGGCGGCCGCCACCAGCGCCGGGGTCGACACCGGCCACAGCGGCTGGGCGCGCTGGAGCGCCGCGATCGTCTCCGGCTCGCCCAGTGCGTAGCCGATCCGCAGCCCGGCGAGGCCCCACGTCTTGGTCAGGCTGCGCAGCACGAGGAGTCCGGGCAGGTCGGTGCGGCCGGCCAGCGCCTCGCGCTCACCCGGCACGGCGTCCATGAACGCCTCGTCCACCACCAACGTCCGGCCGGGGCGCGCGAGTTGGGCCAGCGTCGCGGCCGGGTGCAGGACGGACGTGGGGTTGGTCGGGTTGCCGATCACCACCAGGTCCGCCTCGTCGGGCACCGCGCCGGGGTCGAGCCGGAAGCCGTCCTCGGCCCGGAGCAGGACCCGCCGCACCTCGTGGCCCGCGTCGCGCAGCGCCGCCTCCGGCTCGGTGAACTGCGGGTGCACCACCACTGGGTGATGGAACGTCAGAGCGCGGGCGATGAGCACGAACGCCTCCGCCGCGCCCGCCGTCAGAAGCACCCGTTCCGCAGCGACGCCGTGCCGCGCCGCCACCGCCGCGCGCGCGGCCCGCCCGTCGGGGTAGGCGGCGAGCCCGGTCAGCGACTGGGCGATCCGCTCGCGCAGCCACGCCGGGGGAGTGCCGGTGCGTACGTTCACCGCGAGATCGGTCAGCGTGCCGCCGTCGTCGCGTACCTCGGCGTCGCCGTGGTGGCGCAGATCGAGGGGGACCTCGGTGGTGGGGATGGGCATGGCTTCCTCGCTCCTGGTGGGGGGTGCGTCGCGCCCGTCGGCGGACGGCCGGAGGTGGGGTCGACGTACGATCGCACACGTCGCCCCGGCGGGACCCCCCGCGCCGCTCGACTTCTGCTTGGGCACGAGCAGTTGGCCGCCGCCGGCGAGCGCGGCCGCCTCGGCCACGGACGGTGTGCCGACCGCCGCGAGCGCCGCCGCCGAGCCGTTCGGCACCGCGACCGCCGCCAGCTCGGCGGCGCTGTAGGTGAGGACGGGCACCCCGAGCCGCGCGGCGGCCGCGACGATCCCGGGCTCGCGCGCCTTGGTGTCCAGGGTCGCGAGGGACGCGACGGCACGGGGATCGAGCCCCGCCCGCGACAGGGCGGCCCCGATCAGCGCGAGCACTTCGCCGGCGGACACGCCCGTGGAGGCGCCGACACCCACGACGAGTGGCCCCCCGCCACCGCCTGCGCCCGGGCCGGGGGAGGGGTCCGACGCCGTCATGCCGGGCACCCGCTCAGAGCGCCGGCGCGGGGCGGCGCGGGAGGGAGTGGACATGCGGAGTACGGGCACCCTCGGCTAGCAAGGGCCCATGGCGGTATTCGTCGCGCTCGGCGCGTTCCTGATGACCTTGGTGGGCGGCTGGACCGCCCAGCGGGTCACCGACCGGCGCCATCTGGTGCTCGGCCTCGCGGGCGGCCTCATGCTCGGCGTGGTCGGTCTCGACCTGCTGCCGGAAGCCCTCGACGCGACGGGCGAGGACCTTTTCGGGGTGCCGCGCGCGCTGCTCCTGTTCGTGGCCGGCTTCCTCTTCGCGCACGTCGTGGAGCGGGTGCTCGCGGTGCGCCAGGCCGCGCACGGGGCGGGCGAGCACCGGGCGCCGCAGGTGGGCGTCACGGTGGCCTCCGCGATGGTCGGCCACAGCCTGATGGACGGCGTCGCGATCGGCGCCGCCTTCCAGGTGGGCGCGGGGATGGGCGTGGCGGTGGCCCTCGCCGTCATCACCCACGACTTCGCCGACGGCTTCAACACGTACACGATCACGAGCCTGTACGGGAACGAGAAGCGCAAGGCGCTCGCGATGCTGTTCGCCGACGCGCTGGCCCCGATGGCGGGGGCCGCCTCGACCCTCCTGTTCACCCTTCCGGAGCAGCTGCTCGGCGGGTATCTGGGCTTCTTCGGCGGCGTCCTGCTCTACCTGGCCGCCGCCGAGATCCTTCCCGAGGCCCACCACGAGCACCCCGCCCTGTCGACGCTGCTGTGCACCGTCGCGGGCGTGGGGTTCATCTGGCTGGTGGTGGGCGCCGCAGGATGAGTACGTCATCGCGCGCAGGCCCCCGCGAACCGGTGGGCCACCTCCGGGCGGGCCGCCCAGTGCGTGTGCAGATAGCTGGCGTGCACACCTCGGCGCACGAAGCCCTCGACGCGGCGCTCGGGGTGCACCACGCCCCACGCGGGGTCCTCGCCCGCGCCCGGCTCGATGACGGTGCGGTGGAACTCGTGGCCGCGCAGCCGCGTCCCGGCGACGGCCAGGCTGTTGTCGGCCACCGCGACCGCCTCCCGGTAGCCGAGGGTGAGGCGGCCCGACATCCGCGCGTCGGCGTCGAGCACCCCGCACATGGGCAGCCCGTCCAGGGAGCGGGCCAGGTAGAGCAGGCCCGCGCACTCGGCGGCCACCGGCGCCCCCGAGCGGGCGAGCTCGGTCACGGCCTCGCGGAGTCGTTCGTTGGCGGACAGCTCGGCCGCGTACACCTCGGGAAAGCCGCCGCCTATCACCAACCCGCTTGTCCCGTCGGGGAGTTGTTCGTCCTTGAGCGGGTCGAAGGTGACGACGTCCGCGCCGGCGGCGGCGAGCAGTTCGGGGTGCTCGGCGTAGGAGAACGTGAAGGCGGAGCCGCCGGCGACGGCGATGACGGGCCGCCGCGTCCCGGTCCCGGAGTCGGTTCCGGTTCCGGTTCCGGTTCCGGAGCTGGGGCCCGGGGCCGGTTCCCACGGCTGCGCGTCCAGCGGCGGAGCCGACCGCGCCAGCGCGAGCAGGGCCTCCAGGTCGCAGCCCGCCCGCACCTGTTCCCCCATCGCCGCCACCGCGTCCACCGCGTCCGTACGCCGCTCCGCGACCGGGACCAGGCCCAGGTGGCGGGAGGGGGTGTCGACCTGGGGGGCGCGGCGCAGGGCGCCGAGGACCGGCACGCCCACGTCCTCCATCGCCTCGCGCAGCAGCGCCTCGTGCCGGTCGGAGCCCACCTTGTTGAGGATCACGCCGCCGATGCGCACCTGGGGGTCCCAGGACGCGAAGCCGTGCACGAGCGCGGCCACCGAACGCGACTGCGAGGAGGCGTCCACCACGAGGACCACCGGGGCGCGCAGGAGCTTGGCGACCTGGGCGGTGGAGGCGAGTTCGCCCAGCCCGCTCGCCCCGTCGTACAGGCCCATCACGCCCTCGACGACGGCCAGGTCGCAGCCGCGCGAACCGTGCGCGAACAGCGGGGCCATCAGCTCGGGCCCGCACATGTACGCGTCCAGGTTGCGGCCGGGGCGTCCGGTCGCGAGCGCGTGGTAGCCGGGGTCGATGTAGTCGGGGCCCACCTTGTGCGGGGACACGGCGAGCCCGGAGCGCGCGAACGCGGCCATCAGGCCCGTCGCCACGGTGGTCTTGCCGCTGCCCGACGCGGGGGCCGCGATGACGAGACGTGCTACCACTCGATGCCCCGCTGGCCCTTCTGGCCGGCGTCCATCGGGTGCTTGACCTTGGACATGTCGGTGACCAGATCCGCGAACTCCACCAGCTGCCCGGGGGCGTTGCGGCCGGTGATGACCACGTGCTGGGTGCCGGGGCGCTCGCGCAGGACCGCGACGACCTCCTCGACGTCGACCCAGCCCCAGTGCAGCAGATAGGTGAACTCGTCGAGCACGTAGAACTTGTACGTCTCTGCGGCCAGGTCGCGCTTGACCTGCTCCCAGCCCTCGCGGGCCTTCTCCTCGTGGGTCGGCTCGCCCTCGGCGGTCTCGCGCTGGATCCACGACCAGCCCTCGCCCATCTTGTGCCAGTCCACCACGCCGCCCTCGCCGGAGGCGCCGAGGACCTTGAGCGCGTTCTCCTCGCCGACCTTCCACTTGGCCGACTTCACGAACTGGAACACCCCGACGGGCCAGCCCTGGTTCCAGGCGCGCAGCGCCATCCCGAACGCCGCCGTCGACTTCCCCTTGCCGACGCCCGTGTGCACCATGACCAGATGCCTGTTGCGGCGCTGACGGGTCGTCAGACCGTCCTCGGGTACGACACTGACCTGTCCCTGCGGCATTACGCGGCCTTCCTCGAAGTTCCCTGGACATCCTTGACGAGCCCGGCGATGGAGTCCGCCCGCAGCTCGTCCAACGTGACGGCGCTGCCGCCCAGTTCACGCGCGAGCTCGCCCGCGAGCCCGAGCCGCACCATCCCCGACTCGCAGTCCACCACCACCGACGCGGTGCCCTCGGCGGCGTGCAGCCGCGCGGCCCGTCCGGCCAGCGCCACCGGCTCGGGGCCGCCCGTCGCGCGGCCGTCGGTGACGACGACCAGCAGCGGGCGGCGCGAGGGGTCGCGAAGCCGCTCCACCCGCAGCACGTCATGAGCGCGCAGCAGCCCCGCCGCGAGCGGGGTGCGCCCGCCCGTGGGCAGCGTTTCGAGCCGGGCGGCCGCCGCGTCCACCGACGAGGTGGGCGGCAGCGCGAGCTCGGCGTCCTTGCCGCGGAAGGTGATCAGGCCGACCTTGTCACGGCGCTGGTAGGCGTCGAGGAGCAGCGAGAGCACCGCGCCCTTGACCGCGCTCATCCGCTGCCGCGCCGCCATCGAACCGGACGCGTCCACCACGAAGAGCACGAGGTTGCCCTCGCGGCCCTCGCGGGTGGCCTGGCGCAGATCGTCGCGGCGCACCACGAGGCCCCGGCCCGAGCGCCCCCTGGCCCGCTGGTGCGGGGCGGCCGCCTGCACGGTCGCCGTCAAGTGCAGCTTGGTCAGCGCCCCTTGGGGCCGGCGCGAACCGGTGGTGCGGCCGTGGTCGGTGCGCGCTCGCGAGCGCCGGCCCGCCGCGCCCTCGCCGAGCCCGGGCACGCTCAGCATCTTCGTACGGAACGGCTCGGCGGCCTTCACCGCCGCGCGCTCGCCGGGCCCTTGGGCCGGGGCGGGAGCGGCGGGCTGCCGCGCGTCGTCGGGGGAGTCCGGCGATCCGTCCCGTTCGGGGGAGTCGGCGGGGCTCTCGGGGGAGTCGCCCTGCGGCGGCACCCCGCCGCCCCCGCCCCCGCCGCCGGGGCCCTCGGGGCCCGGGTCGGGATCGTCGTCGCTCTCGGCGCCCTCGTCGCCCTGGAACTGCTCCAGGGTCTCGTCGAGTTTGTCCTCGTCCAGGCCCGGCGCGTCGAAGGGGTTGCGCCTGCGCCGGTGCGGCAGCGCGAGCAGCGCCGCTTGCCGGACGTCCTCGCTCGTCACCTCGGTGCGCCCGGCCCACGCGGCGAGCGCGGTCGCGGTGCGGGCCATCACGATGTCGGCGCGCATGCCGTCCACCTCGAACGCGGCGCAGGTCGCCGCGATCTGGAGAAGGACCGCGTCGCCGAGCACGACCGAGGGCAGCAGCTCCCGCGCCGCCACGATCCGCCCCCGCAGCGCGCCCTCCTCGTCGGCCCAGCGCGCGGCGAACGCGGCCGGGTCGTCGTCGTACGCCAGGCGGCGGCGCACCACCTCCACGCGCTGCTCGGGCTCGCGCGAGGCCGCGACCTCGACGGTCAGGCCGAACCGGTCGAGCAACTGCGGCCGCAGCTCGCCCTCTTCGGGGTTCATCGTGCCCACGAGCAGGAACCGCGCGGCGTGCCGCACCGAGACGCCCTCGCGCTCGACGTAGGAGGAGCCCATGGCGGCGGCGTCGAGCAGCAGGTCGATGAGGTGGTCGTGGAGCAGGTTGACCTCGTCGACGTACAGGATGCCGCGGTGGGCGTCCGCGAGCAGGCCCGGCTCGAAGGCCTTCACGCCCTCGCCGAGTGCCCGCTCGATGTCGAGCGCGCCCACCAGCCGGTCCTCGGAGGCGCCCACGGGCAGCTCGACCATGCGGGCCGCGCGGGCGGCGCCGGGACCGTTCTCGTGCGGCCCGTCCGGGCAGTCCGGGTCGGGCGCGGCGGGGTCGCAGCTGAAGCGGCAGCCCGGCACGACCGCGACCTCGGGCAGCAGATCCGCGAGCGCGCGCACGGCGGTGCTCTTCGCGGTGCCCTTCTCGCCCCGCACGAGGACACCGCCCACGGCGGGGCTGACGGCGTTCAGGAGCAGCGCGAGGCGCAGGTCGTCCATGCCGACGACGGCGGTGAACGGATACCGAGTGCTCATGTGCCGATCTCTCCTTGGAGTAGTGCTGTACGCGGCGGGCGCAGGGGGGGTGGTCATGGCGCTCCGGGCGGGATGAAGGGAAGGCCCTTGGGCGGGCCCTGCTCGATCAGCCGCAGCAGGGCATCGGTGTCGGCGTGTTCCTCGATCAGGTCGCCGAGCCGGTCGAGCTGTTCCTCGCGCAGCGTCCCGAAGGAAGTGTCGGGCGCGGGCACGAAGCGGCGGCCCGCGTCCCGCGCGACCCGCGCGAGGAAGCGGCGCCGGAAGCCGTCGCTCTCCAGGGAGCCGTGCCAGTGCGTGCCCCACACCGCGCCGGACCGGCAGCCGTCCAAGAAGGGCTCCCCGCCCAGGACTTGGGCGACGCCGTGGTGGATCTCGTACCCCTCGACGCGCTCGCCCAGCGCCGTGCCGACGGGCCGCGCCAGGGTCTTCTCGGCGGCGAACCGCACCCGCACCGGCAGCAGGCCGAGCCCGGGCACCGAGCCCGCCCGTGACTCGACGTCGTCCTCGATGTGCTCACCGAGCAACTGGAACCCGCCGCAGATCCCGAGCACAGGGCGGCCCTCGGCGGCCCGGCGGGCGATCTCGGCGGCCAGACCGCGCTCGCGCAGCCACTCCAGGGCGCGCACGGTGCCGCGCGTGCCCGGCACCACCACGAGGTCGGCGTCGGCCAGTTCCTCGGGCCGGTCCACGAACCGCACGACGACGCCGGGCTCGGCGGCAAGGGCGTCCACGTCGGTGAAGTTGCTCATCAGCGGCACCGCGCACACCGCGATCCGCAGCACGTCCTCGCCGACGGGCGGCGCCACCACCGACTCGCGCACGGCGCCGCGCATCGACACCCTGAGCCCGTCCTCCTCGTCGATGCCGAGGCCGTGGGCGTAGGGCAGGATCCCGTAGGTGTGGCGTCCGGTGAGGCCGCGCAGCATTTCGATGCCGGGCTCAAGCAGCGTCACATCGCCCCGGAACTTGTTGACGACGTAGCCGGCGACCAGCGCCTGGTCCTCGGGGCTCAGGAGCGCCGTCGTGCCGAAGAACGAGGCGAAGACGCCGCCCCGGTCGATGTCGCCGACCACCACGACCGGCAGCCGGGCGGCCCGCGCGATGCCCATGTTGACGATGTCGGTGCGCCGCAGGTTGATCTCGGCCGGACTGCCCGCGCCTTCGCAGATCACGGCGTCATACGTGGCCCGCAGCTCGGCCAGGCAGTCCAGTACGGTGCCGAGCAGCGCCTCGCGGCCGCCCCGGTGCGGCGCGGTGGCGGACGCGGGGCCCGGGGACCCGAAGAACCCGCGGGCGCTCAGCTCGCCGACGGGCCTGCCCATCAGGACGACCTGGCTCGAGCGGTCGCTGCCGGGCTTGAGCAGCACCGGATTCATCAGCGCGCTCGGCTCCACCCGGGCGGCCTGTGCCTGCATCGCCTGGGCCCGGCCGATCTCCGCGCCCTCACGCGTGACGAACGAGTTCAGCGACATGTTCTGGCCCTTGAACGGCGCGACCTTGACGCCCCGGCGCACCAGCCACCGGCAGATCCCGGCCGTCACGACGCTCTTGCCCGCGTCCGATGTCGTGCCCGCGATCAGCAGCCCGCCACCCATGTACGTCCCTTCCTCACAGCGGCCCTCGTCGCCACGGCGGCGGCCAGCGTCAGCCAGCTGACCCGGCGCGAGAGCCGTACGGCCCGTTCGATGTCCGCGACGGTGACGGCCCGGCCCGGCGCGTTCAGGACCGGCCGATGCTCCATGCGCCCCGCGTAGGAGAGCGTGCCGCCGAGCCGCACGCCGAGCGCGCCGGCGAACGCGGCCTCGACCGGGCCCGCGTTGGGGCTGGGGTGGCGGCCCGCGTCGGCGCGCCAGGCCCGTACCGCGCCCCGGGGGTCGGGGCCCGCGAGCGCCGCGAGGACGGCGGTGAGCCGGGCACCCGGCCAGCCCGCCACGTCGTCGAGGCGTGCCGAAGCCCAGCCATATTTGCGGTACTTATCCGACTTGTGCCCGACCATCGCGTCCAGCGTGTTGACCGCCCGGAAACCCACGAGACCGGGCACGCCCGCGAGCGCGCCCCACACCAGGGCCCCGACGACGGCGTCGGAGGTGTTCTCGGCGACCGACTCGACCACCGCCCGCGCGACGCCGTCGGCGTCCAGGGACCGCGGGTCGCGGCCGCACAGATGCGGCAGGCGCTCGCGGGCCGCCGCCAGGTCGCCGGCGGCGAGCGCACCCCCGATGGCCCGGGCCTCGCGGCCGAGCGAGGTGCCGCCGACCACGGTCCAGGTGGCGGCGGCGGTCAGGGCCAGGCTCGCGCGGGGGCGGCCGCGCAGGGCACGGGAGAGGAGGGCCGCGCCAGCGGTGGCGCCGCCCGCGCAGATCAGGGTGTGCAGCGCGCCCCGGCCCCGGTGGTCGCGCCACAGCGCGCGCTCCACGGCGGCCGAGGCCCGGCCGAACGCGGCGACCGGATGGCCCCGGCGCGGGTCGCCGAGCAGGAGGTCGGCGACGAGACCGGCGGTGACGCCGTGGGCGAAGGTGCGATCGGCCCGCATGCTCAGCGCGCCGGGGCGTCGCGGAAGGGGCCGGAAAGTCTCGGTGGGCAGGCGCGCATGGCGGTGTGTCCTCACTCAGGGTGTCCGCGCCCTGGTTCGACGTGACCGGCGGTGAGAGTTCCTGGCTCGCGGGGATCGCTCCCCGGTGACAGTGGCGGGACCGCGCCGGATTCGCACCGGCTTCCTCTCCTGCCGCCGTAGCTGGCCGGTGCAGTCCACCACGGTCCGAGAACAGCCGTCAACTTGCCGTTGACCTGCGGCGCGAGAGCGTGTCCCGGCGCACACGCGAGCGCCCTCCGGCCGGGGGCCGAAGGGCGGTTCGCGGGGTGCGCGCGGCGCCGGGAAGTGCCCCGTGGGGCCCCGGGCGCCGGGTCAGGCGACGATCAGATGGATCCCGTACGCCACGGCCGCAGCGCAGAGCGCGAAGCAGGCGTACGCGGTGGTGCGGGCCACCAGCACGTTGCCGGATCCCGAGGTCGCGGCCTCCCGCTTGGCGAGGCCGACGACGCCGAGGGTGAACAGGCCCACCAGGCCGACGGTCACCGCGAGGCTGACGCCGAAGACGGAGCCGAGGGCCGCCCAGTCGATGTGCATGAGGATTCCTTACCTGTACCTGGTCGGTGCCGGTCAGACCGCGGCCGGGGTGGGCGGGTCGGCGGGGGCCACCGGGGCCGGGGCCTGGATCGTGGCCCTGAGGTCGCCGACCGCGAGGTCGGCGGCGGAGAGCAGGACGCCGGTGGGCGGCGGGGAGACGGCGGCGATCGCGGTGGTGATGACACCGGCGGGCTCTGCGTCGGCCGGAGCGGTCTTGTCGGCGGTGACGTCGGCGGTGACGTCGTCGTGGCCGACCGGCCGGCGGCGCGAGAGCTTCCAGATGATGCCCGAGCCGGCGATCAGGAGGACGGCGACGGCGGCGATGCCCCAGGGGCCCTGCTGGGTCAGGAACTCCGCGCCCGCTCCGACGACGGCGGCGGCCGGGAGCGTCAGGATCCAGGCGACGGCCATCCGGGTCGCGGTGGACCAGCGGACCACACCGCCCTTGCGGCCGAGGCCCGCGCCCATGACCGAGCCGGAGCAGACCTGGGTGGTGGAGAGCGAGAAGCCGATGTGCGAGGAGGCCAGGATAACGGTGGCGGCGCCGGTCTGGGCGGCGAAGCCCTGCGGCGGGCGCAGCTCGGTCAGGCCCTTGCCCAGGGTGCGGATGATGCGCCAGCCGCCGAGGTAGGTGCCAAGGGCGATGGCCAGGCCCGCCGAGACGATGACCCACAGCGGGGGGTTGGCGCCCGGGTGCAGCACGCCGCCGGTGACCAGGGCGAGGGTGATGATGCCCATCGTCTTCTGGGCGTCGTTGGTGCCGTGGGCGAGCGAGACGAGACCGGCCGAGGCGATCTGGCCCACGCGGTAACCCTTGGCGGTGGCCTTCTCGTCGGTGTTCCGGTTGAGCCGGTAGGTGAGCCTGGTGGCCAGCATCGCGGCGATGCCGGCGACGACCGGGGCGGCGACGGCGGGCAGCAGCACCTTGGTGACGACGGTGGAGCCGTGGACCGAGGACCAGCCGGCCGACATGACCGCGGCGCCGATGAGGCCGCCGAACAGGGCGTGCGACGAGCTGGAGGGCAGCCCGAGCAGCCAGGTCAGCAGGTTCCACAGGATGGCGCCGACCAGGGCCGCGAAGATGACCTCGGTGCGGATTCCCTTTTCGTCGATGATCCCGCCGGAGATCGTCTTGGCGACCTCCACCGACAGGAACGCGCCGACCAGGTTGAGCGCGGCGGACATGGCGACCGCCGTCTTGGGCTTCAGGGCGCCGGTCGAGATGGTGGTGGCCATCGCGTTGGCGGTGTCGTGGAAACCGTTCGTGAAATCGAACACTAGAGCTGTCACGATCACAATCGCGAGCAGCAGCGTGATGTGTTCCATTTACCCAGGCAATCGTTCGACGTCAGTGGCGGGACGAACGTAAGTAACCTGAATGAACGGAAGGTGAACTGGGACGGGCGCAGTGGTGTCCATGGCCGGTTCCGGTGCCCGCCGGGGCCGCCGGGGCCGGTTCGTCGCCGGGCGCGAACCGCTTCAGCGCCCGGCCGCGAACCGTTTCAGCTGCTCGGGAGTCCCGTTGAAGAGATCCTGGTCACCCGGCAGGATTCCGCTCCCGTTCGCGTGCTGCCAGAACGTCCAGTACGACCAGCCCGCCGGCAGCGCGCCCGGGGTGGCGGCGTACCGGGCGAGCCACAGCGGGTGGTCCCCGGCGAAGGCCCGGCTGTGGCCGGTGCAGGCGTTCCACCACGCGGTGCTCGTGTAGATCACGGGCCGGCGGCCGGTGCGCAGCCGCACCTCGTCGCTGAACGCGGCGATCCAGGTGCTCATGGCGGCCGGGGTCAGTCCGTAACAGGCGTCGCCGCCGGAACCCTTGGCGTCGTCGCCGGCTCTGGCGTCCTTGGCGTCCTTGCCGTACGGGTTGTGCTCCAGGTCGACGGCCGGCGGCAGGGTCCGGCCGTCGTCCCGCCAGGCGCCGCCGTTGGTCACGAAGAAGGCGGCCTGCGCGCGGCCGGAGGACTGGTCGGGCACCGCGAAGTGGTAGGCCCCCCGGAGCAGCCCAGCCCGCAGCGCGCCGCCGTACTGCTGCCCGAAGGAGGGATTGCGGTACGACGTCGACTCGGTCGCCTTCACGTACACGAAAGAAGCACCCCGGCTCCGCGCGGACGCCCAGTCGACGTCCCCCTGGTGCGAGGAGACGTCGTGGCCGGCCGGTCTGCCGGCGGCCCGCGCGCCGGGCAGCGCCGTGAGCGCCGTACAGCCGAGCACCAGGGCCGCGAGCCACCCGCGCGGGGCGCCCAGCGCCCGGGCCCTGCGGGCCAGCGGACCACGCTCGCGCGCCATGAATCCCCCCGAATCGCGAGGTAGGGAACAAAACACCGCGAGGCTAGTGGAAGATCACCCACCGGCCCGTACCCCGGCCGCCCGCGCCCTGGCAGGATCAGCCGCATGAGCGACGACGAGGCGGCCATCGCCGGGGCCTGGGCCGAACTGATCGACACCGCGCGCAGGACCGCGGCCGAAGGCCTGGTCGTCGGCACCTCGGGCAATGTGTCGGTACGCGTCGGCGAACTGGTCCTCATCACCCCGACCGGCGTCCCCTACGACCGCCTCGGGCCCGCCGACACCGTCGCCGTGGACCTCGACGGCCGTCAGGTCAGGGGCACGCTCAAGCCCACCAGCGAACTCCCGATGCACCTGGCCGTCTACTGCGGCACCGACGCCCGTGCCGTCGTCCACACCCACGCCGTGCACGCCACCGCCGTCTCCACGCTGGTGCCCGAACTGCCGCTGATCCACTACATGGCGGCGGCCCTCGGCGGCCCCGTCCGGGTCGCCCCGTACGCGCTGTACGGAAGTGAGGAACTGGCCGGCCACACGCTGAAGGCACTGGAGGGCCGTACCGGGTGCCTCCTGCGCAACCACGGAACCCTCACGTACGGAGACAGCCTCGCGCAGGCCTACGACCGCACCGCCCAACTGGAGTGGATGTGCCGGGTCTGGCTCACCGCCGCGGCGGTGCCCGGGCACGCTCCGTCCCTGCTCAGCCCCGCCCAGCTCGACGAGGCCGGCCGGCGGCTCGGCGGCTACGGACAGCCCTGAGGCGGGCCCGGCGCGGGCGGGCCGGGTTGCGCTGAGCCGGTGACGGGCGGCTGCGGCGGGCCCCGCCCACTGGCACCGGGGCGCTCGGACCCGGAGACTGGTCGGGTGCGCCCCGCTACGAAGACGGCAGCGGCCGTCACCACAGCCATCGGCGTCGGCGCGGCAGCGGTCGTCGCCGGACGCTTCGCAAGCGACGCCGCCCTCAAGGCGCCGCCCGGCCGCCCGCTGCCCTCCGGCCGCCGCCTCACCGTGCACGCCACCGAACCCGGCCGCGTCACCCTGACCAGAGCGCTCGCCTCGCTGCGCCCGGGGATCTACGGCCTCGCGGGCGACGGCGACCAGGTCCATGCCGTCGTCGGCGACGTCATCGAGGGGGCCTCGGACACCGCCGACACGGTCGTGCGCCGCCTCGAACGGGTCACGCGCGGCCCCCTCGTGGCGGGGGACCGGGTCAGGTTCACCCCCCAGCTCCACCGGGGCACCCCGGGCGCGGCCCTCGGCATCGAGTACCGCGACGTCGAGATCCCCTCCGAACTCGGGCCGCTGCCCGCCTGGTTCGTGCCCGCCGCCCGCGCCACCTGGGTGATCGCCGTGCACGGCCTCGGCACCACCCGCGAACACCCCCTGAACGTCCTGGAGTTCCTGCACGGCCAGCAGCTCCCGGTGCTCTGCCTCGCCTACCGGGGCGACGAGGGCGCCCCCCGCTCCCCGGACGGCCTCGGCCACCTCGGCGACTCCGAATGGCGCGACCTGGACGCCGCGATCCGCTACGCGCTGCGCTCGGGGGCCCAGAACGTCATCCTGTACGGCTGGTCCACCGGCGCCACGATGGCCCTGCACGCCGCCGCCCGCTGCGCCCAGCGCGAACGCGTCAGCGGCGTCGTCCTCGACTCGCCCGTGCTCGACTGGGAGTTCACCCTGCGCGCCCTCGCCGCGGCCCGCCGCACCCCGGGCCCGCTGCTGCCGCTCGCCGTGCGGGCCGCCCAGGGCCGCACCGGACTGGGCGGCGACCGCCTGCGCGAGGCCGTCGACCCCCGCGCCCTGCGCGTGCCCACGCTGCTCTTCCACGGCCCCGGAGACACGCTGGCCCCCTGGGGGCCCTCCCGGCAACTGGCCGAGCGGTGCCCGGAACTGGTCACCCTGCACACCGTCGCCGACGCCCCGCACGCCTCGATGTGGAACGCCGACCCGTCCGGCTACGAGGAGATCCTGCGCCGCTTCCTCACCCCCCTCATGTGACGCCCCCTCATGGCGGCCCCGGGGGCCGGAGCGGTGCGGCCGGTTCCGTTTGAGCGTTTCGGCCGGCGCGTGATCCGTGGTGTTCGCCGCGCCGGTCCCCGGGCCCCCGGCCGCCCCTGACGCCTCCGGCGTGACGGGCACGGCCGATTCCGTTTGGGCTTTCGGGCAGTGAGCGGGAAGACTGCATGCGTGACGTCCCGGAAGCCTGAAGAGAAGTTGCCGCGCGACTCCAGACTGCGGCTTGTCCGCGCTCCGCACCCGATGCAGGCCCGGCCCCTCGCCGCCGCCCGCCGAGCCGTGTCCGACCGGCGCACCCGGCCCGCGCCGAGGCCGCCCGCGGGCACCCCCGCCGCCGGCGAACTGGCCCGCCAGGCCAGGGCGGTGCTCGCCGACGCCGTACGCGTCGCCCGCTGGACCGAGGCCCAGCGCCTGAGCGGCGCCACCTCCGGCCCCGGCCGTCCCGGGCCGCTGCCCGAGGGGGTCACCGAACGGGCCGCCGCGGCGCTCGGCCTCGCACCGGGCCGGGTGCGGGCCGCCTGGGACCGGGCCCGGCTCGCGGGCCTCGTCGAGCTGCACGGCGCCACGGTGCGCCCCGGCTGGCGGCTGCGCGCCTGGGACCGCGACGACGCGGCCGTCCTGCGCGGCTGGGTCGCCCTGTTCGACGCCTGGTCCCTGGTGCGTCCCGCCCCGGACGACATCGCCCCCACGGCGGTCGCCGAGGTCGTCGAGGCCATCCCACAAGTGCTCTCCCTCCTTCAGCTCTCCAACGGGCCCGTGCTCATGCCGGCGCTGCTCGATCTGCTCGAACAGCGCGTGGCCGAACTGCGCGAGGAACGCTGCGAGGTGCCCTACGGGTCCAAGCCGGGCCCCGTGCCGGGCCCGGTCCCCCCGCCCGATCCCGCCGCCACACCGCCGGACCTCGCCGACCTGCTCGGCTGGGCGCTGGCCGGCCTGGCCGCCGTCGGCGCGCTCGTCCTCGGCGAGGACCAGGCCACGTTGACGCCGCTCGGCAACTGGGCGGTCTGGGTCAAGCTGGAACAGATCTGCGTCGCCGCGCAGAGCCCGGCCGGCAACATCGAGCAGTCCGCCGAGGACATGCTGCGCGGCTGCGCGGGCCTGACCCCCGGCCCGGCCCGCGCCGAGTACCGCGCCTGGACCGCCGCCCGCACCGTCGCGGGCGCGGTCACCGAACTGCTCGACGTCGCCCGGGGCGACGACGCCCTGCTGCGCGGGCTCGCCTTCGAGGCGCTGCGGGTCGTGGGCGCGCCCGCGGAGGCCGCGGTGCGCGCCGCCGTGACCGAGACGTGCCTGCGGCCCTACGCCCTGCTGTGGCTCGCCGAGCACGAGGGCGGCGACCCGGAGGACGTCCTCGCCGTCCTGTCCCGGGAGGACTCCACCTGGCTCTGGGTCGACACGGCCGCCGCCGTGGCCGACCACGGCGAGAGCGAACTCCTGGTACGCCACCTCGACTCGGCGGTCCAGGGCACCGTCCCCGCGCTCCTGGAGGAGGTACGGGCCGTCGGGCATCCCCGGACCGTGCAGGTCCTGGTCGCCCTCGCGGCGGCCCACCCCGACCCGGCCCTCGCCAAGGCGGTGCGCCGCGCGGCCTTCCAGGTGCACACGGGATCCGTCTAGCGACGCGCGAGCGCCGCCCCGGCCACCGGCCGGGGCGCCCCGCTCCCTCAACTCGCGCCCGGCGCCGCCCCGTTCAGCACCCGACGCCCGTCGCACGCACCGGGCCCACCCGAGCCCGCCACCCCACCGCGCCGGCCCGCGTGAGCACCGGGCCCGCCCGCGACGGCCGCGTGAGCACCGCGCCGGCCCGAGTGAGTACCGGGCCCGCCCGCGACGGCCCCGCGCGAGCACCGGGCTCGCCCACCCGAGGCCGGGCTCGCCCACCCGAGGCCGGGCCCGCCCACCCGAGGCCGGGCTCGCCCACCCGAGGCCGGGCCCGCCCGCCCGACGCTGGGCACACCCGCCCGCGCCGCCCCGCACCCCGCCCCCCTCAGCGGCGCCCCCGCCTCACTCCCCACCTCCCGGCGCATACGTACCGAAGCTCCACACGTTGCCCTCCGCGTCCCTCGCCATGTAGTCCCGCGAGCCGTAGTCCTGATCTGTCGGTTCCATCAAGATCTCCACGCCCCGCTCGGCGGCGCGTTTGTGGTGCGCGTCCACATCGCTCACCACCACGTACACCCCCGCCGGGCCCGCGTCCGCCATCGTCCGGGCGAAGAGGCCGCCCCGGCCCTTGGAGCCGAGCATCACCACGCCCGTCCCGTAGGACAGCTCGGCATGCATCACGCTGCCGTCCTCCGCCTCGTACGCGCACACCTCCGTGAAGCCGAAGGCGTCCTTGAGCTGGCGGATCGCTGCCTTCGCGTCGTCGTACAGGATCGTCGGACACACGGTCATCCCGATCACTCCTTCCGGTCCAAGTAGCTGACTGTGACCTGGATCTCAGTCTTGCACCCGGCACTGACAACGCCCCGGCACCCGGTTCAGCGCGCGAAGGTGTCGCAGCGGGCCATGTCGCCCGCGCGGTAGCCGGTGTAGAACCACTGCTGACGCTGGCGCGCCGAGCCGTGCGTCCACGTCTCCGGGGTGACCCGGCCCTGGAACTTCTGCTGGATGCGGTCGTCGCCCACGGCGGCCGCCGCGTCGAGGCCGTCCTTGATGTCCTGGTCGGTGAGGCGCGAGAGCAGCGGGCGGCCACTCGTCTTGTCCGGGGGCGTCGTCGCCCGGCGCGCCCACACCCCGGCGTAGCAGTCGGCCTGGAGCTCCACCTTCACCGCGTTGCTGTCGGCCCCTTGGCGCCCGTCCTGCGACCGGCTCAGGGTGCCGGTCAGGTTCTGGACGTGGTGGCCGTACTCGTGCGCCACCACATACGCCTGCGCGAAGGGGCCGCCGCTCGAACCGAACTTCGTCCGCAGCTCGTCGAAGAAGCCCAGGTCGAGATAGACCTGCCGGTCGCCAGGACAGTAGAAGGGGCCGACCGCCGAAGTGGCCGCCCCGCACGCGGTGTTGACCCGGCCGGTGAAGAACACCGTCCGCGCCGAGGAGTACCGGGAGCCGTGGCGCGGAAGCTCCTGGCTCCAGTAGTCCTGCACGCTGTTGACCACCGCCACGATGCGGCAGTCGTCCTTGGTGTTGGCGTCCGAGCCCGTACGGCAGCTCTGGTTCACCTGCGCCTGCGAGGACGAGTGCGTGCCCGGGGTGGTGGTGTCGGAGGAGAGGCCCAGCTGCTCGGGGCCCACACCGAAGAACAGGCCCAGCAGCAGCGCGACGACCCCGACGATTCCGCCGCCGACGGTGGCCCGCCCGCCCGGGATCCGACTGCCCCGGGCATCGTTGACCTCGGAGGTGTCGAGATCGGCGTCGTCGTCGAACTGCATGGGCGAACCCTCCGCGTCCTGGGGCCACCGGACGGCGCGAGGGCGGTCCGCCCGGGATGACCCCGCGTGTCAAAAAGGTCACCCCGAGTATGGGGCAGTCCCGCGCGCCACGCCCGTAGTGCCACGTCGGCCACCACGCTCCGCGTGTCAGGGACCGCGCCCGGAGGCGCGCTCCGCCGGGCGACGGCCTGCCGGGCGAGGCCCCGGGGACGGTGGCGGAAACCGGGTTGCACAGCCCCGTTAGAATTGACCCCATGGCAATTCTCCTTGTGCATTAGGCGGCGTCGACCTCCACGCCCGCCGTCGCCCCCACGCCCTGTCAAGGACGCGCTTCGCGCGGCGCCTCTTGCCGTCCCCTCCGCCGTCCATACCGCCCTGGAGTCTTTCCGTGATCACCGCCACCGGCATCGAGCTGCGCGCCGGCGCCCGAGTCCTCATCGAGTCCGCGTCCTTCCGCGTCGCCAAGGGCGACCGCATCGGCCTCGTCGGCCGCAACGGAGCGGGCAAGACCACGCTCACCAAGTGCCTGGCCGGCGAGGGCATCCCGGCCGCCGGCACCATCACGCGCTCGGGCGAGGTCGGCTACCTGCCGCAGGACCCGCGCACCGGCGACCTCGACGTGCTCGCCCGTGACCGTGTCCTGTCCGCCCGGGGCCTCGACGAAGTCCTGCGCAAGATGCGCGAGAACGAGGACCGCATGGCGAACGGCAAGGGCGCCACCCGCGAGAAGGCGATGAAGAAGTACGAGCGCCTGGAGACGGAGTTCCTGACCAAGGGCGGGTACGCGGCCGAGGCGGAGGCCGCCACCATCGCCGCCGCCCTCGGCCTGCCCGACCGGGTCCTCGGCCAGCCGCTGCACACCCTCTCCGGTGGTCAGCGCCGCCGTATCGAACTCGCCAGGATCCTCTTCTCCGACGCCGACACCCTGCTCCTGGACGAGCCGACCAACCACCTCGACGCCGACTCCATCGTCTGGCTGCGGGACTACCTGAAGTCCTACCGGGGCGGCTTCATCGTGATCTCCCACGATGTCGACCTGGTCGAGACGGTCGTGAACAAGGTCTTCTACCTGGACGCCAACCGCGCCCAGATCGACGTCTACAACATGGGCTGGAAGCTCTACCAGCAGCAGCGCGAGGCCGACGAGAAGCGCCGCAAGCGCGAGCGCCAGAACGCCGAGAAGAAGGCCGCGGCCCTCAACTCGCAGGCCGACAAGATGCGCGCCAAGGCCACCAAGACCGTCGCCGCGCAGAACATGGCCAAGCGCGCCGAGCGCCTGCTCTCGGGCCTCGAGGCCGTCCGCGTCTCCGACAAGGTCGCCAAGCTGCGCTTCCCCGAGCCCGCCCCGTGCGGCAAGACGCCGCTCACGGCCGAGGGCCTGTCGAAGTCGTACGGCTCGCTGGAGATCTTCACCGACGTCGACCTGGCCATCGACAAGGGCTCGCGCGTGGTCATCCTCGGCCTCAACGGCGCCGGCAAGACGACGCTGCTGCGGCTGCTGGCGGGCGCCGAGAAGCCGGACACCGGCGAGGTCACCCCGGGCCACGGCCTCAAGATGGGCTACTACGCGCAGGAGCACGAAACGCTCGACCCCAACCGCACGGTCCTGGAGAACATGCGCTCCTCCGCGCCGGACCTGGACCTCGTCGAGGTGCGCAAGACGCTCGGCTCCTTCCTCTTCTCCGGCGACGACGTCGACAAGCCGGCCGGGGTCCTCTCCGGCGGTGAGAAGACCCGTCTGGCGCTCGCCACCCTCGTCGTCTCCTCGGCCAACGTCCTGCTGCTCGACGAGCCCACCAACAACCTCGACCCCGCGAGCCGCGAGGAGATCCTGGGCGCGCTACGCACCTACAAGGGCGCGGTCGTCCTGGTCACCCATGACGAGGGCGCCGTCGAGGCGTTGCAGCCGGAGCGGATCATCCTGCTGCCGGACGGCGTCGAGGACCTGTGGGGCCCGGACTACGCGGACCTGGTCGCCCTCGCCTGAGCGCGCGTGGCGCACGCCGACGGGCCCGTCCGGCGGGGCCCCGGGCAAGATCCATCCACTGATCCACTTCCGCTGGATCATTCGGCTTACGCGTGATCCTCAATCTGAGTGAGTGCGTCTCGTACCCCGGTGTGTCAGGCACGGGATCAAGGTCCGCCCCCCAAGGGGCGGGCCTTTTTCCGTATGTGACCCGGAACACAGCTCTGACCTGGCGCTTCATCTCGACTTTCGGGACGTGATATGTCCAAGCCCAGCCGGAATGAGGCATTCCGCGCCGCCGGATCGCCGCTCGGA
This sequence comes from Streptomyces sp. NPDC006711, assembly GCF_042869775.1. Taxonomy (NCBI): domain Bacteria; kingdom Bacillati; phylum Actinomycetota; class Actinomycetes; order Kitasatosporales; family Streptomycetaceae; genus Streptomyces; species Streptomyces sp. NPDC006711. Next base: position 53,511 of record NZ_JBIAGO010000007.1, on the reverse strand, counting down.
AGCGGAAGCTTGTTGCGCGGACCTTGCCGAATGGGTGGCCAGGAAGCGCGGGAGGGGTGATCATGAGAAGTCCAGAGCGCACTTCCCATGAGGAGGCACGGGTGGCCGAGACTCTGAAGAAGGGCAGCCGGGTTACCGGCGCCGCGCGCGACAAGCTCGCGGCAGACCTGAAGAAGAAGTACGACTCCGGTGCGAGCATCCGGGCGCTGGCCGAGGAAACCGGCCGGTCCTACGGGTTCGTCCACCGGATGCTCAGCGAGTCCGGGGTCACTCTCCGTGGACGCGGCGGAGCGACACGGGGCAAGAAGACGGCCTCAGCCTGACCGAGGCCGTGCGGACGGTTCCCGTGGCCCCCGGGTCCGGTGGTGGCCACCCGGTCGGTCCTGCGGCCGACCGGGTGGTTACTGTGCAGTCACTTGACGACCGCGGTGCGGTTGTTCACTGACGGCCACTGACCCGGAGGCGCCCCATGGCTACGCCCGCATCCGCATCTGAAGTTTTCGACAAGGACGGTGTCCGGCTCTCCGTCGATGACGCGATCGCCACGGTGACCCTGACCAATCCGGCCAAGCGCAACGCTCAGTCTCCCGCTCTGTGGCGGGCGTTGGCCACGGCCGGACGGTCGCTTCCCGGCAGCGTGCGCGTCGTCGTGCTGCGCGGCGAGGGCAAGTCCTTCTCCGCCGGCCTCGACCGCCAGGCCTTCACTCCCGAGGGCTTCGACGGCGAGCCCTCCTTCCTCGACCTCGCGCGCGGCTCCGACGCGGAGCTCGACGCGGTCATCGCCGAGTACCAGGAGGCGTTCACCTGGTGGCGCCGCAACGACCTCGTGTCGATCGCGGCCGTCCAGGGGCACGCCATCGGTGCCGGCTTCCAGCTCGCCCTCGCCTGCGACCTGCGGGTCGTCGCGCAGGACGTGCAGTTCGCCATGCGCGAGACCAGCCTCGGCCTGGTCCCCGACCTCACCGGCACGCACCCGCTCGTCGGGCTCGTCGGCTACGCCCGCGCGCTGGAGATCTGCGCCACGGGCCGCTTCGTCGGCGCCGAGGAGGCCGAGCGCACGGGCCTGGCCAACCTCGCCGTGCCCGGCGACGAACTCGACTCGGCGGTGAAGGACTTGGCGGGCGCCCTCCTGGCCGCTCCCCGCGACGCCGTCGTCGAGACGAAGGCGCTGCTGCGGGGCGCCACCGACCGGAGCTACGAGGAGCAGCGCCTCGCCGAACGCGCCGCCCAGGCCCGCCGCCTGCGCGACCTGGCGGGACTCGCGGACTGAGCGACCTGACACGGGCATGCGGATCGAGCGACCCGGCCGGGCCCCGGATACGCCGGACTGGCCGCGGGTGCCGGCGTGGGCCGGTGCCGGTGCTGCCAGGGGCGCGGGAAACCGCGCGACCCGCCACCCATGGCGTGCAGCCGGGGTCAGGGCGCCGCCCACCGGGGCCGCTCAGCCCGCCCAGGTGACCAGGACCGCCACCGAGTCCGCGTCCGGGACCGCCCGGCCGACCGCCGTGCGCACCGCACGCCCCACCTCCAGGGGGTTGTGGGGCGGGGCGCTCGCCAGCTCCACGCGGATGTGGCCGTCGGCCCTGTGCACCGGCGGGCCCAGCTCGGCGGTCAGCCGGGCCACACCCGGCGTGGTGAGCGCGGCGGTCGCCGCCGCCGACGCCGGCTGATCGGCTGGGCCGGGCGGGGGAGGGCCGTCCGGGGGATCCGGCAGGACATCGACCAGGGCCGTCACGTCCACGTCGATGTCCGAGACAAGCAGCCCGAGCCGGTCCCGCGCCGCCGTGAGCAGGGCGTCGCGCAGCCCCGCCACCAGCTCCGGCAGCGGCCGCCCGCCCAGCGCCACGAGCTCCACCGAGACGCGGTGCGGGCCCGGCGCGAGCGCCGTCGGCGGCGCCGGGACCGCCGCTCCCGCCCCCGCCCCGGGGTCGGCCGGGGCGATCCGCAGCGAGGTCACCCCACACCCCGCAAGCGCCGCCACGGCGGCCCCGAGCACCGCCGCCGCCGCTCGCTCACTGATCCAGACACCGTCCTCGAAACCGCCCAGCGCGACCAGCCTGCCCAGGCCCAGTCGACGCCGTACCGCGGCACTCCATCCGTCAGCCGTCATTCCCCCAGCCTGCCGCATCGCGGGGGCGAGTCGGGGCAACCGCACTTAATGTGGGCATTGGAGTCCAAGGGCGAAGGGACGAACGGTCATGAGCGACAGCGAACAGCGCAACCGGCCCGGTGCACCCGCGAACGAACCGACGGGCGCACTGTCCGAGCAGGCCAGAAAGGTGTCCGCCACCAAGCGTGGTGGCGGGGACCCGGGCGGACGCGGCCGCACCACGATCGCCGACGGTGTGGTCGAGAAGATCGCCGGCCTCGCGGCCCGGGACGTCGAGGGCGTCCACGCCATGGGCAGCGGTCTGTCCCGTACGTTCGGGGCGGTCAGGGACCGGGTGCCCGGCGGCGGCAAGTCGTCCGTCACCCGGGGCGTGAAGGCCGAGGTGGGCGAGGTGCAGACCGCGCTCGACCTCGAAATCGTCGTGGAGTACGGCGTGCCGATCGCCGAGTTGGCGCGGGACGTCCGCGAGAACGTGATCTCCGCCGTCGAGCGGATGACCGGTCTGGAAGTCGTCGAGGTCAACATCGCGGTCAGTGACGTGAAGCTGCCGGACGACGACGAGGACGAGGAACCGGAGGGCCGGCTCCAGTAGCCCGCCACGATCACGGCCCGCCGCGACCGCGCGGGCCCACAGGGTCGTCATCTCGCGCGGCACGCGCGTCACTTCACACGGATGGGTCACGGCTCATGGAACCGAGGAGTTCAGCATGAGTATGGCGATGGTTGGCCTGTTGGCCGGCATGGCGCTCGGCTTCGCCGGATACTTCGGCGGGTTCGGAGCTTTCCTGCTGGTCGCGGCGCTGGGCGCGATCGGATTCGTGGCGGGCCGCTTCCTGGACGGCGACCTGGAACCGGGCGACTTCTTCCGCTCGCGCGACCGCGGCGACCGGCGGCGCTGACCCATGGCGGTGGCCGAACGGATCGAGCCCGCCGAGCGCGGCTCCACCAGGATCGCCGACCGGGTCGTCGCGAAGATCGCCGCGCAGGCCGCGCGGGAGGCACTTGAGCAGCCCCCTCAAGGGGGCGCCCCGCCGCACGCCGCGGTCACCGTGCACCAGGATTGCGCCCGGGTACGGGTCAGCGTCGAACTGGGCTACCCCAGCGATCTCGGCGGCCAGTGCCGCGCGGTGCGGCGCCAAGTCGCCGAGCGCGTACGGTCGTTGGCAGGGATGGACGTGCCCGAAGTAGCGGTGCAGATCGAGCGTCTGCACACGGACACGACGGCCCGGGGGAGTATTCGATGAGCCACCCCAGCGACGACGAGGGCGCCACCCGGCGCCTGCCGGTGATCGAGCGGGGCGCCCAGCACGGACCCGGATCCGACCGGGCCGCATCGGCCTCCGACCACGACCACGATCACGGCCAAGGCCACGACCACGGCCCCGACCACGACCCCGTGCCCGTGCTCGCCGAGGGCGGCCGGGCAACCCGCTTCTGGTCGGCGCGCCGGATCCCCGCCGGACTGCTGGCCCTGGTGATCCTGGCCGTGTCCGGGCTCTTCCTCTACGACGTCGCCGCCGTGCGCGCCCACCACTCGGCGATGCGCTGGCGGGTACGGTTCGCCGACTGGCTCGCCGCGCACCCGCTCGACGACGTCGCGGTCCTCGCCATCGCGGGCGCAGCCGCGCTGATCGGCCTCTGGCTGATCGCCCTCGCGATCACCCCGGGCCTGCGCGGCGTCCTGACGATGCGCAGCCCGTCGCCCGCCGTGCGGGCCGGGCTCGACCGGGCCGCCGCCGCGCTCGTGCTGCGCGACCGGGCCATGGAAGTGGCCGGTGTCCAGTCCGCGCGGATCCGCGTGGGTCGGCGCCGGGTGACCGTACGCGCCCTGTCGCATTTTCGTGAACTCGACGACGTACGGGCCGACTTGGACGCGGCGCTCGGCGCGGGACTGCGGGAGCTCGGCCTCGCGGGGCCGCCCGCGCTCACCGTGCGGGTCGCCCCTTCGGTACGGAAGGGCTGAGCCATGCTGCGGACGGTCAACCGGGTGGTGCTCGGGCTCGTGGGGCTCGTGCTGTTTCTCGTCGGCGGCGCGGTCCTGGCCGCCGGCTTCGGCCTCGATGTGCCCTCGTGGTGGCCCTGGGGCGGCAAGCACGACGTCCTGGTGAGCAGGTCGCGCCGCGCCCACTGGCACGACCAGGGCTGGTGGTGGCCCGTCGTGATCGCCGTCCTCGCCCTGCTCGTCCTGCTCGCCCTGTGGTGGCTGCTGGCGCAGCTGCGCCGGGCCCGCCTCGCCGAGGTCCTGGTGGACTGCGGCGACGGGCAGGGAGCGCTGCTGCGCGGCCGGGCCCTGGAGGCGGCGCTCGCGGGTGAGGCGGAGACCGTGGAGGGGGTGGCGCGGGCCCAGGCGGTCCTGATGGGCAGGCGGACCACGCCGCGTGCGCGCGTGGCGCTGCTCCTTGAGCCGCACGCCCAGCCGGCCGCCGCGCTCGTCCGCCTGGACGGCCGGGCGCTGGCCCACGCCCGGGACTCGGCGGGGCTCGCGGAGCTGCCCGCCGAGGTCCGGCTGCGGTCGGTCAAACACCGTGCCCGGCGCGTGAGTTGAGGCCAGACACCCCCTGAGCCCGCTCAGAAGCCGTGCCGTGCCCCGCCGTCCACCGGGAGCATGAGGCCCGTCAGATACGACGCGGCGGGCGAGAGCAGGAAGGCGGCCGTACGGCCGAACTCCTCGGGGGCGCCGTAGCGGCGCAGCGGAATTTTCGCCTCGTTGGCCGCGCGGGCCGCCTCCGCGTCCCCCGACAGCTCATCGAGCCGGCGCACCCGGTCGGTGTCGATGCGGGCCGGAAGCAGCCCCACGACGCGGATGCCGCGCGGTCCCAGCTCGTCGGCCAGCGACTTGGCGAACCCGGCGAGACCGGGACGCAGCCCGTTGGAGAGGGTGAGGCCCGGGATCGGCTCGTGCACGGAACCGGACAGCACGAAGCCGATCACCCCGCCCTCGTCCAGCTCGGCGGCGGCCGCGCGCGCGATGCGGACCGCGCCGAGGAACACCGAGTCGAACGCCGACTGCCACTGCTCGTCGGTGTTGTCCGCGACGAAGCCCGGCGGCGGGCCGCCCACGCTGACCAGGACGCCGTCGAAGCGCCCGAAGTGGTCGCGGGCGGCGGCGATGAGCCGGGCGGCCGACGCCGGGTCGGCGTTGTCGCAGACCACCGGGTGCGCGCCGGGGCCCAGTTCGGCGGCGCTCTCCTTCAGCGTCTTCTCGTCGCGGCCGCTGATGACGGCCTTCGCGCCGTCCGCGACGAGCGCGCGGGCGGCGGCGAGGCCGAGACCGCGCGAGGCGCCGGTGACTACGTAGACACGGTCCTTCAGTCCAAGATCCATGCCGCCTATCCTGCCTCGTCGGCGCAGTCCGGCTCCAGCGCGCAGGCGGTGGCGACCAGACCGATGTGGCTGAAGGCCTGCGGGAAGTTGCCGAGCTGGCGGCCGGCGGCCGGGTCGTACTCCTCGGCGAGCAGCCCCACGTCGTTGCGGAGGGTGAGCAGCCGCTCGAACATCTCCCGCGCCTCCTTCTCGCGGCCGATCAGCCGCAGCGCGTCCGCCATCCAGAACGAGCACACCAGGAAGGTGCCCTCGTCGCCCGGCAGTCCGTCCACGTCCGCGGCCGCCTTGTCGGTGCTGTAGCGGCGTACGAAACCGCCCTGGCCGAGCTCGGCCTGGATCGCCTCGACCGTGCCGACCACCCGGGGGTCGTCGGCCGGCAGGAAGCCGACGCGGGGGATGAGCAGGGTCGCCGCGTCCAGCTCGGCGGAGCCGTACGCCTGCGTGAACGTGTTGCGGTCCGGGTCGAAGCCCTTCTCGCAGACCTCCTTGTGCACCGCGTCCCGCATCCGCCGCCAGCGGTCGGCGTCGCCGCGCAGGCTCGGCTCCTCCTCCAGGGTGCGCACCGCGCGGTCCGCCGCCACCCAGGCCATCACCTTGGAGTGGACGAAGTGCCGGCGCGGCCCGCGCACCTCCCACAGGCCCTCGTCCGGCTCGCGCCACCGCTCCTCCAGGAAGCCGAGCAGAGCCAGCTGGATGCTCCAGGCGTGCTCCTCGCTCTTGAGGCCGGCCCGGCGCGCCAGGTACAGGGAGTCGACGACCTCGCCGTACACGTCGAGCTGCAACTGGTTGACGGCCGCGTTGCCGATGCGGACCGGCGCGGACCCGAAGTGCCCTTTGAGCCAAGGCAGTTCACTCTCCGGAAGCCTGCGCTCACCGGCGATCCCGTACATGATCTGAAGGTCGGCCGGGTCGCCCGCGACGGCGCGCAGCAGCCAGTTGCGCCAGTGCGCGGCCTCCTCCAGGTAGCCGGCCGAGAGGAGGGCTTCGAGGGTGAGGGTGGAGTCGCGCAGCCAGCAGTAGCGGTAGTCCCAGTTGCGGACACCGCCGATCTCCTCGGGCAGGGAGGTGGTGGGCGCCGCCACGATGCCGCCGGTGGGGGCGTAGGTGAGCGCCTTCAGGGTGATCAGGGAGCGCACCACGGCGTCCCGGTAGGGCCCCTCGTAGCGGCAGCGCCCGACCCACTGGTGCCAGTCGGCGAGGGACTGCTCCAGGGACTCATAGGGGTCGATGAGGTCGGGGCGCGGCTCGTGCGAGGCGTGCCAGGTCAGGACGAAAGCGACCTTTTCCCCCTCGCCGACCGTGAACGACGAGCGGGTGCTCATGTCCTGGCCCCAGGTCTTGACCTCGGGCTCGCTGCGCAGCCACGCCGAGTCGGGGCCCGCGATCGCGACCCGGTGCCCGTCGGAGCGGCGCATCCAGGGCACCACATGGCCGTGGTCGAAACGCAGCCGCAGCACGGAGCCCATCTCGACGGTGCCGCTGACGCCCTCCACGATGCGTACGACATCGGGGGCCACGTCGCGCTGCGGCATGAAGTCGATGACCTTGACCGTGCCCGTGCCGGTCTCCCAGTAGGTCTCAAGGACGAGTGAGTCGTCCGCGTAGGAGCGCCGGGAACACTGCCCGGTGGGGCCCGCCTCCACGGGGGCGATCCGCCAGTGGCCGTTGTCCTCGTCGCCGAGCAGGGCCGCGAAGCAGGCGGCGGAGTCGAAGCGGGGCAGGCAGAGCCAGTCGACGGATCCGTCGCGGCCGACGAGGGCGGCGGTCTGAAGGTCGCCGATGAGGGCGTAGTCCTCGATGCGCTGTGTACGTTGGGTCACGCCAAGGCGTGTTCCCGGCCAGGCAAATCGCTAAGCAGCCGCGTGCTCGGGCACCTCGGCGGGCGCGGCCTTCGCGGCCTCGCGGTCCTGCTTCTCACGGCGTACGAGGATGAACCAGCCGACCGGGACCGCCGCCGAGAAGAGCCACCACTGGACGGCGTACGCCATGTGGGGGCCGATCGAGCTGTCGTCGGGGGCGGGAATCAGTTCGGGGGAGTCGTTCGGCGGCTCGGGCGCGGTCTGCTCGATGTATCCGCCTAGCACCGGACGGCCCAGCGCCCTGGACTGCTGGGCGCTGCTGATCAGCATGACCTGGCGCGGCGGCAGGCCCTTGACGTCCTTGATGCCGCTGGCCGCCGTCGTCTGGTCGGCCATCAGGCGCCCGGTGATGGTGACCTTGCCGCCGGGCGGCGCGGGGATCCTGGGGAAGTCCATCTGGTTGCCGTTGTCGGCGATCCAGCCCCGGTTGACCAGGACGGTGGGGCCGTCGGTCAGGACGAAGGGGGTGAGCACGTGGTAGCCGACCCGGCCGTCGGCCGCGGTCCTGCGCCGCACGACGACCTCGTGCGCGGTGTCCCAGGTGCCGGTGGCGCTGACCTTGCGCCAGTAGTCCGAGCGCGGGACGGTGTGGCCCGGCGAGGTGAGCTCGCTCACCGGCACGGGCCTGGCCTTCAGGTTGTCGGCGATCAGCGTGTTCTGGGCGACCTTGTGCTCGTGGCGGTGGAGCTGCCAGAAGCCGAGCTCGATCATCGTGGGGATGAGAGCCAGGGCCAGGAGGGTGACGAGCACCCACTGCCGGGACAACAGGAAGCGGTACACCCCATGACCGTACAACTCGGACCATGGGGTGCGCCGGGTGGGGTCGGACGTGGGCGGGTCAGACCTTGTCGACGATGCCCGCCTTTCCCTCCGCGCGGGCGCAGTGGGCCCCGCAGTACCACGCGCCCTCGACCTCGACCCCCTGGCCGATGATCTGGACCCGGCAGTGCTCACAGATGGGCGCCATGCGGTGGATGGCGCAGGAGAAGCAGTCGAAGACGTGCACCGCGCCCTGCGCGTGCACCTCGAAGGACATCCCGTAGTCGTTTCCGCAGACCTCGCAACGTGCCATGCGCCACAGGGTGGAGGGTGACCGGCGCGCGCGGTGGGCGCCGCGCCCGGCACTCACCCGTCTGCCGGTGCCACGTCCCGGAGCAGTTGGGTGAAGGCGGCCTCGTCGATGACCGGCGTGCCGAACGACTTCGCCTTGACCGTCTTGGAGGTGGCCGACTCCGGGTCGTTGGTGACCAGCAGGCTGGTCAGGCGCGAGACGCTGCTCGCCACATGCAGCCCGGCCTCGGTCGCCCGGTCCTCCAGGAGCTCGCGGTCCACCGAGGTGTCCCCGGAGAACGCGACGCGCATGCCCTGCTTCAGCGGCCGGTCCGGCTCGTAACGCCCCGGGTTGGGGTAGGGGCAGGCGGGGCGCTTGCGGGAGGCTCGCCAGGTGCCCGATCCGCCCCGGTATGAGGCCTGGTAGCCGATGCGCGGGGTGGCCGGCGCGTCCGTCCATTCGGTCAGCGGCCGGCATTCGAGCAGCGGCAGGCGCACCCCGCCGGCCGCCGCCGCGTGCAGGCTCGGCCGGAACGCCTCGGCGAGCACCCGCGCGTCGTCCAGCGCGTGGTGGGCGCGCTGCTGCACGACGCCGTAGTGCGCGGCAAGCGACTCCAGCTTGTGGTTGGGCAGCGGGAGCGCGAGCTCCTTGGACAGGGCGATGGTGCACAGCCGCTGCTTGACCGGCGCGGTGCGCTCGGCCCGGGCGTACTCCCGCGCGATCATCTGCCAGTCGAAGATCGCGTTGTGCGCGACCAGGACCCGCCCGTCCAGGCGCGCCGCGAACTCCTCGGCGACGTCGGGGAAGAGCGGGGCGCTGTCGAGCACGTCACGGGTGAGCCCGTGGATCCACACCGGGCCCGGGTCGCGCTCGGGGTTGACCAGCGTGTACCAGTGGTCCTCGACGTTGCCGTGCGCGTCGAGCCGGTAGACGGCAGCCGAGATTATCCGGTCGTCGCGGGCGAGGCCGGTGGTCTCCACGTCGACGACCGCGTACCCCGGTGGGTAGGCGGCCGGCCACGTCGCTGCTGTCGTCAGGTCGTCGAGCATGGTCACAGAGAATACGGGTCCGCACTGACAGCGCGGGCCGGGGACGGGGGCGGACCGGGCCGTAAGGGGCCGCCTTTTTCGACTCGTGCGCCTCAACTCGGCCCACGAGCAGGAGATATGCGCCCTCGCGGATCGAGTCTGCGGATCGAGTGCGTGGCCCGAGTCTGTGGCCCGAGTTCGCGGCCGGAGTTCGCGGCCGAGTCCGTGGATCGCGCCCGCGGACCGAGTTCGGTGACCGGAGTTCAGCCGCCGTCCTTCCGGCCGGCCGCGAGCAGGCCGTCCACCAGGGCCCGTACGGAGGTGAGGAACAGCCGCTCCTCGTCCAGTGGACCCGCGAGGGCACGGGCCAGGGCTGGGTCCTGACCGTCCTGAACGGCCTGACCGTTCTTTCCGGCCCGCCCGCCCTTCGTGGCCGTCGCCGCGTGCCACAGGTCCTCCTGGGCCGGACGCTGGACCGGGGCGCGCTCGCGGTTGCGCTCGACCAGGACGTACCCCACCACCAGGAACTGCACCGCCCGCACCGCCCGGGCCGCCCGGGCCCCGCGCAGCCCCGCCGCGTGCAGCTCGCGGGCCAGGGCCTGCTGCGCGGGCAGGAACATCCGGTCGGTCAGGCCGCGTTCGTGGACCAGCGCGATCAGGTGCGGGCGCGCGCGCAGCTCACGGCGCAGAGCGCGCGCCACCGACACCACGCGCGCGGCCGGCGTGCGCCCGCGCGGGGTGATCTCGCCCAGCTCCTCGACGGTCCGCTCCACCAGCGCGTCGAGCAGCGACTCGCGGTTGCCGACGTGCCAGTAGATGGAGGTGACCGCCGTGCCGAGTTCCGCGGCGAGCCCGCGCATGGTGAGCGCGGCCGGCCCGTGCCGCCTGACCAGGGACCCCGCCGCCACCAGGATCTCCTCCCGGGTGAGCGAAGTGCGCGCCATATCTGATGCTCCCTCAATTCCCTTACCGCCAAGGCCCTTTACCCTTCATCGGCATCGGTGTAACTGTGTTACAGACCCGGCGGAGAACAGCCCGAGAAGGGTGGTACGACATGGCACGCGTACGGTACGGGGCACGCACCGAGGCCGAGATCAAGGCCGCGCGCACCGCGAGTTCCCAGCTCCCCGACATCTGGTCGACCGGCGTGGTGGCGCTCTGGGAGAGCGACCCCGACGCGGTCGCGGCGGTGCTCCCGCCGCCGCTGAAGCCCGCCGCGCGCCCGCTGGTGCGGGCCGCCATCAGCAAGGTCGACCTCCCCGGCTATCCGCTCGGCGCGGGCTCGGTGGCCGTCGCCGCCGTGCACGACGGGCTGGAGGGCTGGTATCCGCTGGTCATGCCGATGACCCACGAACGGGCCCTGACCGGCGGACGCGAGGTGTTCGGCGAGCCGAAGAAGCTCGGCGAGGTGAGCGTCGAGCGCGAGGGCCTGGTCGTACGGGCCGCGCTCGCCCGGCACGGCATCGCGTTCGTGGAGGTGCGCGGCGCGGTGGACGGCCGGCTTCCCCTGCCGGAGCCGGCCCGCAGGACCGACTTCTACTTCAAGTTCCTGCCGGCCGTCAACGGCGAGGGCTTCGACGCGGGCCCCGTCCTCGTCCACTGCGTACGCGAGGAGAAGGTGCGCGAGCTGGAGAGGATCACCGGCGATGTGGTGCTGCGCGAATCGATGTACGACCCCGTCGCCGATCTGCCGGTGCGGCGCGTCGTGGAGATCACCATCGGCGAGAAGACCACCGACCAGCGGGGCACGGTCGTCGAACAGGTAGACGCCGAGGCCCTGTTGCCTTACATCCACCAGCGCTATGACGACTCCCGGCAGATCCTGGACGGGCCGCCCGAAGGGAGCGTCTGAGCATGGAGCTGAGGCAGGGGCAGGTCGCCGTCGTCACCGGCGCCGCGAGCGGGATCGGGCTCGCGATGGCCCGGCGGTTCGCCGCCGAAGGTCTGAAGGTCGTCCTCGCCGACGTCGAGGAGGGCGCCCTGGAGAAGGCGGCGGGACAGCTGCGCGAGGAGGGGGCGCGGGTGCTCGCCCACCGCGTCGACGTCAGCGAGCGGGACGCCGTCGTGGCGCTCGCCGACGCCGCCTACGAGGCATTCGGCGCCGTGCACGTGCTGTGCAACAACGCCGGGGTCGGCTCCGGCGCCGAGGGCCGCATGTGGGAGCACGAGGTCAACGACTGGAAGTGGGCCTTCGCGGTCAACGTGTGGGGCGTCTTCCACGGCATCCAGGCCTTCGTGCCCCGCATGATCGCCGGCGGCGAGCCGGGCCGGATCGTCAACACCTCCTCCAGCGACGGCGGCATCGCCCCGCTGCCGACCGCCTCGGTGTACGCCATCACCAAGTCGGCGGTGGTCACGATGACGGAGTCCCTGTACGCCCATCTCAAGGCGGAGGGCGTCCCGATCGGCGCCTCGGTCCTCTTCCCCGGCCCGCACATGCTGCGCACCGGCCTGTGGGAGTCGCACCGCAACCGGCCCGAGCGGTACGCCAAGCAGCGCCCGCGCAAGACGCCCTACCGCAGCCTCGGCCAGTGGGAGGCCGCCATGAAGGCGGCCGGCCAGGAGATCGAGTTCACCCCGGTGGAGGCCGTGGCCGACGAGGTCGTCGAGGGGATCCGCGCCGACCGGTTCTGGATGCTCCCGGCGAGCGAGCACAGCGACCGGCAGATCAGGGCCCGTTCGCAGGCGATGCTCGACCGGGCGGACCCGGCGTACCTGGAAAGCTTCATTCTGGACTGACGAGGGACGTGCGATGACAGCACAGCACGAACAGCACGAGCCGTACCTGATCATTTCCTCCGACTGCCACGCCGGGCTCCCCACCGAGGAGTACCGGCCCTATCTGGACGCCCGCCTCCACCGGGAGTTCGACGAGTTCCTGGCCGGGCAGGCAAGGCGCCGCGAGGAGATGACCCGGCTCGGCGTCCGCAACGAGGCCTTCGCGGACCGCTGGTTCAGGGACAATGAGGAGGGCCTGCGCGGGGGCTGGGACCCGGGACGCCGGATCAAGGAACTCGACGGGGACGGCGTGGCCGCCGAAGTGGTCTTCCCCGACGCGGACGCCGTCGACAGCCGCACCGCCGCGCCCTTCGGCGTGGGCCTCGGCCTCTCCGGCGACCAGGACCCCGACCTCGGCATGGGCGGCGCCCAGGCGCACAACCGCTGGCTCGCCGAGTTCGTCGCCCACCACCCCGAACGGCACCGCGGGGTCGCCCTGCTGCCCGTCACCGGCGAGGTCGACCGGGTCGTCGCCGAGATCCACCGGGCCAAGGAGTCCGGGCTCGGCGCGCTGATGATCCCCGCCATGTGGGTGGACAAGGCGCCCTACCACGACCGGCGTTACGACCCGGTGTGGGCGGCGGCCGCCGAGACCGGCATGCCGCTGGTGACCCACTCGGGCGCGGCCCCGCGCCACGAGTACGGCGACCACCTCGGGATCTACGTCTCCGAGGTGACCTGGTGGCCCGCGCGGCCGCTGTGGTTCCTGCTCTGGTCCGGTGTCTTCGAGCGCCACCCCGGGCTCCGGTTCGGGGTGGCGGAGTCGGGCTGCTGGTGGCTGCCCAACCTGCTGTGGTTCATGGACCGCCTCTACCTCGGCGCGCACGGCGGCAAGAAGCTGTCGCCGTTCGCCGAGCTGAAGCGCCCGCCGAGCGAATACCTCGACCGGCAGATCTTCATCTGCGCCACCAACACCAAACGCCGCGAGCTGGCCCAGCGCTACGAGATCGGCGTGGACAACATCCTGTGGGGCTCCGACTTCCCGCACCCCGAGGGCACCTGGCCCCGCACCCGGGAGTGGCTGCGCACGACCTTCCACGACATCCCCGTGGCGGAGACCCGCCGGATGCTCGGGCTCGCCGCGGCGGAGGTCTTCGGCTTCGACACCGCGAAGCTGGCGCCGATCGCCCGCCGGATCGGGCCGACCCCGGCCGAACTGGGCCAGAGCGAGGACCAAGTGGCCGTCGAGGCGTCCTGGGCGCGCTCGCGCGAGGCGGGCCGCCACTGGCTGACCGGACAGGACTTTCCCGCCCTGGGGGTGGACCGATGAGCGAGCGCTACACCGTCATCTCGGCGGACTGCCACGCCGGAGCCGACCTCCTGGACTACCGGCCCTACCTGGAGACGAAGTACCACGACGCCTTCGACGCGTGGGCGGCCACCTATGTCAATCCGTACGAGGACCTGCTGGCCGACACGGCCGACCGCAACTGGAACTCGGCGCGCCGTCTGGCCGAGCTCGAAGCGGACGGCATCGTCGCGGAGGTCGTCTTCCCCAACACGATCCCGCCGTTCTTCCCCTCCGCCTCCCTCATGGCGCCCGCGCCCACCCGCGAGGAGTACGAACAGCGCTGGGCCGGGCTGCGCGCCCACAACCGCTGGCTCGCGGACTTCTGCGCCGAGGCGCCGGGGCGCAGGGCGGGCGTCGCGCAAATCCTGCTCAACGACGTGGACGAGGCGGTGCGCGAGATCAGGCGGACCAAGGAGGCGGGCCTGACCGGCGGCGTCCTGCTGCCGGGCGCCCCGCCCGGTTCGGGGGTGCCCGAGCTCTACTCGGACGCCTACGACCCGATCTGGGCCGTCTGCGCGGACCTCGGCGTGCCGGTCAACCACCACGGCGGGTCCGCGTCGCCGCCGCTGGGCCAGGAGCCGGCGGCGCGGGCCGTGTTCATGGTGGAGACCACCTGGTTCTCGCACCGGGCGCTGTGGCACCTGGTCTTCGGCGGCGCCTTCCACCGCCACCCCGGCCTCAACCTCGTGCTCACCGAGCAGGGTTCGGGCTGGATCCCCGGCGTGCTCGACATGCTGGACTACTACCACGACCGGCTCGTCGCGGTGACGAAGGCCGCCACGGCGGAGTCCAAGTTCGGGGCCGGGCTCGCCGGTTCCCTGGGCAAGGGCCCCTCCCAGGTGTGGCGCGACAACTGCTTCGTGGGCGCGAGCTTCATGCGGCCGCACGAGGTGCCGCTGCGGGACCGGATCGGCCTCGACAAGATCATGTGGGGCAGCGACTATCCGCACGACGAGGGCACCACGCCTTTCTCCCGCGAGGGCCTGCGGATCGCCTACGCGGGTCTGCCGCAGGCGGATGTCGCGGCGATGACCGGGGGCAACGTGGCCCGCGTCTACGGCTTCGACCTCCCCTTCCTCGACGAGATCGCGGCCCGGGTCGGCCCCACGGTGGCGGAGATCGCCGAGCCCCTGAAGGAGATACCGGCCGAGGCGACGAGCCCCGCGTTCGCGCTCGGTGGGTCGGTGCGCGTGTGGTGAGGGGGCGGGTGAGACCCTGCCCCGCATGAGCAGTTCACCCGCCCCGCACGACGAGGCGCACAACGGGGCGCTCGGCTCCCGGCTCAACTGGCTGCGCGCCGCGGTCCTCGGCGCCAACGACGGCATCGTCTCCACCGCCGGTCTCGTCGTCGGCGTGGCCGGCGCCACGGACGACCGCTCGGCCCTGCTGACGGCGGGCCTGGCGGGACTGCTCGCCGGTTCCATGTCCATGGCGGCCGGCGAGTACGTCTCCGTCTCCACCCAGCGCGACTCCGAGAAGGCCGCGCTGGCGATGGAGCGGCGCGAGCTGAAGGAGTCGCCCGAGGCCGAACTCGCCGAGCTGACCGGCCTGTTGGCGGAGCGGGGCCTGAGCGAGGAGGTGGCCCGCGAGGCGGCGCTCCAGCTCACCGAACGCGACGCGCTGCGCGCCCACGCCAGGGTCGAACTCGGCATCGACCCCGATGAACTCACCAACCCCTGGCACGCGGCCTTGGCCAGCTTCCTCGCCTTCACGGCGGGCGCGCTGCTCCCCCTCCTCGCGATCGTGCTGCCCCCCTCATCGGTCCGCCTGTACGTGACGGTCACCTCCGTCCTGGCCGCGCTCGCCCTCACCGGCTGGTGGAGCGCCCGCCTGGGCGCGGCCCCGGCGAACCGCGCGGTCCTGCGGAACGTGAGCGGGGGTGCGGTGGCGATGGGGGTCACCTACGCGGCGGGGGTGTTGTTGGGGGCGGTGGGGGTGTAGGAGGTCCGTCCAGGCGTCGGCGGGGAATGAATTCGGCGCCCCGCGTCTTCGTGCGCCGGCAGTGGATGGTGAGCTGGTGCAGCTGGGCGAGTGCGCTGAGATCGATCTCGCCGGTGCACTCGTAGAACGTGACGTGGCGCAGGGCCGGGAGTTCCCGCAGGGCGCCGAGGCCTGACATCAGGTGGCACGTGCTGAGGTGGAGGCTTTCCAGACCGGCGTGCCGTGCCAGGGTCCTCAGGTCGAGCGCGGGGTGGTCGACGATCTGTAGGTGGCGCAGCTCGCGGGGGACGGACACGCGTGTCAGATCCTTAGCCTGGGCCGCCCCGGTGATGGTCAGTGTGCGCAGGCCGGGCCAGCGGTCCAGGCCGTCCAGAGCGATGTCCTGGGTGGGCCAGTGCAGATGGAGATGGACCACCCCGTCCGGGACCGGCAGGTCGGCGAGGCTGCGCGCGGATTGGGGCGTGCCCAGCGTCAGGGTTTCCAGTCGACCGAGGCCGCAGAGCGGCCGCAACGAGAGTCCGGGACGCAGGCGGAAGAGCGACAGGGCCTGGAGGCCGGGCAGTTCCGCGATCGCTTCCAGGTCCCGGAGCGCTGAACAGCCTTGGAGTTCGAGCCGTTTCAGGCCGGGCAGGCGGCCCAGCGGAGCCAGGTCCTCCACGACGTCGTTCGAAACGAGACACAAGGCGGTCAGATGCGGATGGGTGAGAAGGGGTTCCGTCAGAAGGTGCCCGCCCTCAAGGAGGATGAGCTTCCTATGGTGCAGCCGCCGGAGCTGGACCAGCTGCTCCGGGGTCCGCACCGTGAGGTAGGTGGCATTCCACTCCGAAGCCGGTTGAAGTACCTCCGTCACGTACTCCGACGCGTCGAAGTTCGCCCAGGCCGTGGACAGCCGAGCCCGCACCGTCACGCGCTCATCGGCCCGGAACCGCCTGATCACCCCCAGCGCCGCATCCCCGCCCACCAGTCCGGCCGTCCGCACGACAGCGGCCGCCTCGCTCTCGGTGAGTCCGTCCGGCCCGGGCAGCAGCTCAAGGACCAGCGGCCCCACCTTGGCCAGGGCCTCCGCCTCGTCCCACGTACGCGGGGGCATCAGTTCGCGGGCCCGGGCCTCCACGTCCGCCCGCACCGCCGGGTCCAGCTCGGGCGCGTGCTCCAGAGCGGCGGCAGCAAGGAGCACGAGCCGGTGCCGCAGGCGCGGCGCGTGGTCGGCGCGGCGGAGCAACTGCCGTAGCAGACGGGCCCGTTCGTCGACCCGCGCGTGGCCCACCGCCATCCGCACCACGTCGTCCCACGTGTCGTCGTGCGCGTTGCGCACGAGCACGCCGAAGTCCCGGTCCTCCACGGCCGCCTTGGCACCCAGGTAGTCCTGGAAGGTGCGGTGCACGAACCCGACCGAGCCCGGCACCGGCTCGCGCAGCAGCCCGTTGCGGATGAGGAGGTGGGCGAAGACCTGCTCGGGATCGCCATTGACCTGCGGCATCGCGCCGAGCCAGTCCGCGAGCATCCCGGCCGCCTCGTCCCGGTCCGCCTCCGCGAGCCCGTTGCGGATCAGCCAGTACGCGAGCCGCTGGAGCAGGGCCGTCTGCTCATCGCGGGTGAGGGTGACGCCCTCGACGCCGGTGATCTCCCGCTCCGTGTCGCGGCGTACGAGCAGCATGTCGAGTGCCGCGTCGTACAACTCCTTTCGCGCGCGCGGGAGTTGCATCCGGCGGTCCCGGTTCAGGGCGCACAGGAGCGCGCACATCAACGGGTTGGTGGCGAGCCGCCCCAGGTCGCGGCGTGAGGCCACCGCCGTGAGCAGCGACGCCTCGTACGCGTCCAGGCACTCCCGCTCCTCGGGCGCCGCGCAGGCGAGCCGCGCCGAGTCGTGCCAGTGCGCCACGAACGCGCGCACGTCCTGCCGTTCCATCGGCAGCAGCGAGTGCGCCACGAAGCCCCGGCCGGCGAGCCAGTCCTCCGGAACCGCCGACGGCCGGGTCGTCACCACGTACCGGGCCCTCGGGAACCCGGTGACCAGGGACTTCAGCCAGGCCTCCGTACGGGCCCGCAGTCGCAGCGGCACCTCGTCCACGCCGTCCACGAGGACCAGCGCCCGGCCTTCGGACAGGAGGGATTCGGTCCAGCCGGGCGGGAGAGCGAACGGCACCCCGGCCGACCGCAGGAAGTCCTCCGGCATCGGCAGCGACTCGGCCGTGGTGAACGCCCGCAGGCGGAGCAGGAAGGGAACGCACCTGTTCCAGTCGGCCAGTTCGGGGCCGAAGGTCCGGCGGGCGGAGTTCAGCGCCAGCCACTGGATCAGCGTGGATTTGCCCGAGCCCGCCGCGCCGCGCAGGAGCAGCCGGTCGGTGCCGGCCAGCGCCCGCTCCACGCTCACCGTGGCGGCCCCGGTGTCGGGCAGCCCCATGGCTTGGCGGGGCTCACCGGTCACCGCGAGGCTGATGTACGCCGTGTCGAGCGGCCATTCGCTCGCGGAGCGCCCGAGGGTGAGGCCGAACAGTTCGAGTCGGCCGTGTGCCTGGGCCACGTACCGCGCGTACTTCTCCTCGAAGGACAGGGCGGCCGCCTCGGGGCGCGGGCCCACCCGGTCGCGTACGTCCTCGATCAGCTTTCGTGCCGAGTCCGCCGCCCTCGTCTGCTCGACCGCCGCCCGCGCCGGGAACGAGGGGTGCGCGGTGAGCTGTTCCATGACGTGCGCGCAGCACAGGGCAAGAAGCTCCTCGTACAAGGCCTCGCCCGGGCCGGGGTGCGGGCGGCGCAGCTCGTTGGCGAGGCGGTCAGGGGCGAGGTCCAGGGCGAAGAGGCGGTCCGGTACGAGGGGGCCCGCCGCCGCGAAGGAGTCCCGTACCGCGTCCACGGCCGCCGTCCGCTCGTGCTCGGGCAGCGAGGCATGCGCCTCCTTCAGGCGCCGCCCCAATACCCCGGCCAGGCGGTCCGGCGAGGCGGGCCTCGGCAGCGGACGCAGCGGCCGCGTCACCAGGCCCGCGCCCGGCCGGGGGGCCAGGAACGACTTCGCGACCGTCGAGACCACCGTGCTCGCGAGACGTGTGATGACAACTTCCATACCTGGCACGGCAGTTGCCTCCCCCTGAGCGCACCGGTGCCGGCGATCGTACGCCCGGACGCGGGCCGGGGTTGGTGGAAGTCGCCAAAGGCTGCTGACAACGCGTCTCGCATACTTGTGGGTAACAACATCTAGCCGGAGCCGCCGCCCGGCCCCTACGGTGCAGACATGTCGCCGAATCTGCCCGATGTCGTGCTGTGGTCGATACCCGCCTTCGTGCTGCTCACCGTCGTCGAGATGGTGAGCTACCGCCTCCATCCGGACGAGGACGCCGCCGGGTACGAGGCGAAGGACGCCGCCACCAGCGTCGGCATGGGGCTGGGCAGTCTGGTCTTCGACGCGCTGTGGAAGATTCCCATCGTCGCGATCTACACGGCGGTCTACGCGCTGACCCCGCTCAGCATCCCCGTGCTGTGGTGGACCCTGCCGCTGATGCTGCTCGGGCAGGACTTCTTCTACTACTGGTCGCACCGGGGCCACCACGTCATCCGGATCCTGTGGGCCTGCCACGTGGTGCACCACTCAAGCCGCAAGTTCAACCTGACCACCGCGCTGCGCCAGCCCTGGACCACATGGACGGTGTGGCCCTTCTACGTGCCGCTCATCGCGCTCGGCGTGCACCCGGCCGTCCTCGCGTTCTGCTCGTCGGCGAACCTGGTCTACCAGTTCTGGGTGCACACCGAGCGGGTCGGGAAGCTGCCCCGGCCCGTGGAGTTCGTCTTCAACACGCCCTCCCACCACCGGGTGCACCACGCCTCCCAGGGCGGCTACCTGGACCGCAACTTCGGCGGCATCCTGATCATCTGGGACCGGATGTTCGGCTCGTTCACCGCCGAGACCGAGCGGCCCGTGTTCGGGCTCACCAAGAACATCTTCACCTTCAACCCGCTGCGCGTCGCCACCCATGAGTACGCCGCCATCGCCCGCGACGTGCGCGCCGCACGCACCTGGCGCGAGCGGGCCGGGCGGGTCTTCGGCGGGCCCGGCTGGCAGCCACGGACCCCGGCGGAGACGGCGGGCACGGGCGCCGAACCCAGCGCGGGGCCCGCCGCCGAACCCGCCGCCACCGGGCCCGCCGCAGCGCCCGCCCCCGTGGCGGAGCGCGCCGTATGACCCCACCCGGCGCGAACGCCGTCCCGCTCGGGCCGCCCGCGTGCGCAAAACCCCGACGCGCAGCCGCGGCCGGCCCGCTCCTCGTCGCCTTCGCGCTGGCCTGCGCCCTCGACCTGACCGCACTGCTCGCCGGCTGGCACACCGGACACCTCATCGCCAAGCCGCTGCTCATGCCGCTGCTCGCCGGGCACGTGTACGCGCGCGGCGGGCGGCGGCTGCTCATCGCCGCGCTCCTGTGCGGCTGGGGCGGCGACGTGTTCCTGCTCTCGAACGCCGACGCCGCCTTCCTGCTCGGCATGGGCTGCTTCGCCGCCGGGCACGTCTGCTACCTCGTGCTGTTCGGGCGGGGCAGGACACATCCCGCGCTCGCGGTCGCGTACGCCGTCGCCCTGGCCGCCACCGTCGCCGCGCTCTGGGGGGACCTGCCCGCCGGGCTGCGCGTCCCGGTCGCCGGATACAGCCTGCTGCTCACCGCGATGGCCTGCCGCTCCGCGCGGCTCGGCCCACTGGTCGGCGTCGGCGGCGCCCTGTTCCTGCTCTCCGACTCCTTGATCGCCACCGGCGTCGCCCACTGGCCGCAGCTTCCCGACCCCGACTTCTGGATCATGCTGACGTACGCCGGAGCGCAGACCCTTCTCGCACAGGCGTACCGTGGAAAGTCCCCCGCCCCCTGAACCAGTCACACCCACCGCACCACAGCGAATTACCTCGAACCACCCTCTGACCGGCAAGGACCTGCACCATGCGCGCCACCGTCATCCACGCCCCCCACGACATCCGGGTGGAGGAGGTGGCGGACCCGAAGGTCCAGATGCCCACCGACGCGGTCGTCCGCGTCCTGCGCGCCTGCATCTGCGGCAGCGACCTGTGGGCCTACCGCGGCGAGTCCGCCCGTAAGCCCGGCCAGAGGATCGGGCACGAATTCCTCGGCGTCGTCGAGGAGGCCGGCTCCGAGGTGCGCGGCCTGCGCACGGGCGACCTGGTCGTCGCCCCGTTCGTCTGGTCCGACGGCACCTGCGACTTCTGCGCCGAGGGCCTGACCACGTCCTGCCCGCAGGGCGGCTTCTGGGGCTCGGTGGGCTCCGACGGCGGCCAGGGCGAGGCCGTCCGCGTGCCGTTCGCCGACGGCACCCTCGTCAAGCTCCCCGCCGATGCCGCGTCCGACGACCACCTGCTGACCGCGCTGCTGGCCCTGTCCGACGTCATGGGCACCGGACACCACGCGGCGCTCGGGGCGGGTGTCAGGCGCGGCTCGACGGTGGCCGTCGTCGGCGACGGCGCCGTCGGCCTGTGCGGGGTGCTCGCCGCCAAGCGCCTGGGCGCCGAGCGGATCATCGCGCTGGGCCGCCACAAGGCCCGTACCGACATCGCCGAGCTCTTCGGCGCCACCCACGTCGTGGCCGAGCGCGGCGAGGCCGCCGTGGACGCGGTGCGCGAGCTCACCCGGGGCCAGGGCGCGCACGCGGTCATCGAGGCCGTCGGCACCGAGCAGTCCATGCGCACCGCCGTCGACATCACCCGCGACGGCGGCGCCATCGGCTACGTCGGCGTGCCGCACGGCAGCGGCACAGGCCTCGACCTCGGCGTCATGTTCGACCGCAACATCGCGCTGCGCGGCGGGGTCGCGCCCGTGCGCACCTACATCCCCGAACTGCTCGCCGACGTGCTCGACGGCACCATCGACCCCTCCCCGGTCTTCGACCTCACCGTCGGCATCGAGGGCGTGCCCGACGGCTACCGCGCGATGGACGAGCGCACCGCCCTGAAGGTCCTCGTCAAGCCGTAGTACGCGCCGAAGGGGGCCGCCCGCCGGCGCGGACGGCCCCCAACTCGGTTGCTAGCGCACGGCGTTGAGGGCGTCGGTGATACCCGCCCCGTAGAAGCCGTTGTAGAACGTGCCGCCCCGGCAGACCGCGTCCGCCGTCCCGTCACCGTCGATGTCGTACGGCTTCGGGCACGGCGTCCGGTCCGCCTGGAGCGTGAGCAGCGCCTTGATCGCGGCCGCCGACGCGTGCGGGTGCGTCGACTTCAACAGGGCCGCCACCCCCACCACGTGCGGTGTCGCCATGGACGTACCGGCCATGTAGGCCCAGCTGCCGCCGGGGACGGGGCCGAGGATCAGGCCGGAGGTCGCCGGGGCCTTCGGCGGCTGGTAGGCGGTCGAGTCGCCGCCCGGGGCCGCGATGTCGATCACGCCGAGCCCGTAGTTGGAGAACGACGACTTCAGGCCCTTGGCGCCGGTGGCCGCGACGGTGACCACGCCCGGCAGCTGGGTCGGGATGTCCAGGCACTCACGCGGGTCGATCACCCGGCTGCCCGGGGTGGCGTCGTCCGGGCTCGACGGGTCGGTGATCGTGCCGGACGTGAAGTCGTAGTTCTCGTTGCCGGCCGCCGCCACGTTCACCGTGCCCCGGGACTCGGCGTACCTCGACGCCCGGGTGATCGCCTCGACCAGCGCCTTCTGGTCGGGGTCGTTCTTGCAGTTGAAGTACCAGGGGTCGGTGTAATAGCTGTTGTTGGTGACGTCGATGTGGTGCTCGGCGGCCCACATGAAGCCGCAGACCACGGACTCCGTGTAGAAGAAGCTGCCGCCCTGCGTCGACACCTTGATCGCGGCGATCCGCACGCCGGGCGCCACCCCGGTGATGCCCACGCCGTTCTTGGCGCCCGCGATCTCGCCCGCGACATGGGTGCCGTGCGGTGAGCCGCCGGTGGTGAAGGGGCGCCAGGCGCCGTCGGTGGTGTCCGGCTTGCCGCTGATGCAGCTGACCGACTTGGACCGGTCGAAGTTCGGCGCGATGTCGGGGTGCGTGTCGTCGACGCCTGTGTCGATCACACCGACGGTGACCTTGGAGCTGCCCAGGGTCTTCTCGTGCGCCCTGTCCGCCTTGATCGCCTTCAGGTCCCACTGCAACGGCTCCAGCGGGTCCTCGCCGGGCGCCGCCTTGGCGGACACCGCCTTCAGCTCGTCGGCGGTCAGCTTCTTCGGCGTGCCCACATCGGTGGTGGACTGCGCGGGCAGCGGCGCGGTCCGGCTCGCCCCGGCCGAGTCGACGCCTCTGACCTCGCGGATGGTCTTGGCGAAGTCCGCGTTGGCGGAGCGCACGACGAGGACGCCTATCCGGTCGTACGCCTCAAGGACCCGGCCGCCGGCCTCGGTGACGGCCCTTTGCACCCGGGCCGAAGTGCCCTGCCCCGGGCGGACGTTGACGATGTAGCTCAGCTCGGGCCCCGCGCTGTCGCCGGCCTTCGCGCTCGACGCGGCGGGGGCCGAGGACGCGGCGGACGCCGTGCCGGGGAGCAGCGCGAGCGCGGCGGCGGTGGCCAGACCCGCCGTCAGGGCGATGGCGCGGCGCGTACGGGAGATGTGCAACGTCATGGGGTCTCCATGGGGTTGGCGGAACTCTCGGTACGTACGGATGTGAGGGACGGCGGCCGGGGCCGCGGGCCGCCACGGGCCGATCGAGCAGTGAAGCTATCGCCGATCATCTCGAAGGATCAACGATTTGCGCCGAGTCCGCGCGGAAAGTCGCTCGCTCGCCCCGATACCCCACGCGATCGCGCCACGCGCAGGCCGGGGACCGGCCACACCCGGGCGGGCGTGCGCGGCGGAGCAAATGAGGGCCGGGGTGAACCGGGGCGGCCCGTGCCCCGTGCCCTTGTCGGGGGGACCACATCCCCGTCCCGCCGCGAGGACCCCATGCCAGACCTGCCCCTGCCCGCCGCATCCGCACCGCGAGGAGATTCTGTGGCCACCGACGCGTCACCCCCCGACACCGGGACCGTCCCCGGCCCGGCCGGGCCGAGCACCGAGGCGTTCCTCCTGGAGCAGCGGAGCGCCGAGTTCGGTGAACTCCGGCGCGCCCACCGTTCGTTCGCCTTTCCGCTGACCATCGCCTTCATCAGCTGGTACCTGCTGTACGTGCTCCTTTCCAACTACGCGGGCGGCCTGATGGCCACCAAGGTCGTCGGCCACATCAACGTGGCCTTCGTCTTCGGCCTCGCCCAGTTCCTGACCACCTTCCTCATCGCCTGGTTCTACTCGCGCCACGCCTCGGCCCAGCTCGACCCCCGGGCCGAGGCCATCAAGTCCCGCATGGAGGACGACGTATGAGCACCGCCCTCATCCCCCTCGCCGCCTCCTCGACCACCGAGCACCGGCCGCTGATCATCACGCTGTTCGCGGTGTTCGTCGCCGCCACCCTCGCCATCACCGTGTGGGCCGGCCGCCAGACCAAGAACGCCTCCGACTTCTACGCGGGCGGGCGCCGCTTCACCGCCTTCCAGAACGGCCTCGCGGTCTCCGGCGACTACATGTCCGCCGCGTCCTTCCTCGGCATCGCGGGGGCCATCGCGCTGTTCGGCTACGACGGCTTCCTCTACTCCATCGGCTTCCTGGTCGCCTGGCTGGTGGCGCTCCTGCTGGTCGCCGAGCCGCTGCGCAACTCCGGCCGCTACACGATGGGCGACGTGCTCGCCTACCGGATGCGCCAGCGCCCGGTCCGCACCGCCGCCGGCGTCTCCACCATCGTCGTCTCGATCTTCTATCTGCTCGCCCAGATGGCCGGCGCGGGCGTGCTCGTCTCGCTCCTGCTCGGCATCACCACCGACGCGGGCAAGATCCTCATCGTCGCCCTCGTCGGCGTCCTGATGATCGTGTACGTCACCATCGGCGGCATGAAGGGCACCACGTGGGTGCAGATGGTCAAGGCGGTGCTGCTGATCGCGGGCGCCATCCTTATGACCTTCCTGGTGCTGCTCAAGTTCCACTTCAACATCTCCGACCTGCTCGGCTCGGCGGCCGAGAAGAGCGGCAAGGGCTCGGCGTTCCTCGAACCCGGCCTCAAGTACGGCGCGAACGGCACCTCCAAGCTGGACTTCCTCTCGCTCGGCATCGCGCTGGTGCTGGGCACCGCCGGCCTCCCGCACATCCTGATCCGCTTCTACACCGTGCCTTCGGCCAAAGCCGCCCGTAAGTCGGTGAACTGGGCGATCGGCATCATCGGCGCCTTCTACCTGATGACGATCGCGCTCGGTTTCGGCGCGGCCGCTCTGGTGGGACCGGCCGCCATCAAGGCGCAGAACCCGGCCGGCAACACGGCCGCGCCCCAGCTCGCCGAGTACCTGGGCGGCGGCGTCGGCACCACGGGAGGCGCGACGCTGCTCGCGGTGATCTCGGCGGTCGCCTTCGCGACCATTCTCGCCGTCGTGGCGGGCCTGACCCTCGCCTCGTCGTCGTCCTTCGCGCACGACATCTACGCCAACGTCATCCGCAGGGGAAAGGCGACGGAGAAGGAGGAGATGCGGGCCGCCCGCTGGGCCACCGTCCTGATCGGCGCGGTCGCGATCCTGCTCGGCGCGTTCGCCCGCGACATGAACGTGGCAGGCCTGGTCGCGCTCGCCTTCGCCGTGGCCGCGTCGGCGAACCTGCCGACCCTCCTGTACAGCCTGTTCTGGAAGCGCTTCACCACCCAGGGCGCCCTCTGGTCGATCTACGGCGGCCTGTTCAGCTCGGTGTTCCTCGTCCTGTTCTCGCCGGTCGTCTCCGGGAACCCCAAGACGTCGATGTTCAAGGACGTCGACTTCCACTGGTTCCCGTTGGAGAACCCGGGCCTCATCTCCATCCCGCTGGGCTTCCTGCTCGGCTGGATCGGATCGCTCCTGTCCAAGGAGGAGCCCGACCCGGGCAAGTACGCCGAGCTGGAGGTGAAGTCCCTCACCGGCATCGGCGCGCACTGACGTACCTCCGCACGGAACGTGGCCGAGAGCGTGTCGTAGGGTCCTACGACACGCTCTCGCCGCACCTCGTCACAATCGGCCCCCGTCGTTGTCGTACGTCTCGCGTAGGCTCGAATGTGTACGCAAGATCCGATGGACGTCCGAGACAGGGGAGGGGGCCCACAGTGCTCATCGACACCTACGGCCGTGTGGCCACTGACCTGCGCGTTTCGCTGACAGACCGCTGCAATCTGCGCTGTACGTACTGCATGCCGGAAGAAGGCCTGCAATGGCTGGCCAAGCCCGACCTGCTGACCGACGACGAGATCGTCCGCCTCATCCGCATCGCCGTGACCGATCTCGGGGTGACCGAAGTCCGCTTCACCGGCGGTGAGCCGCTGCTGCGGCCGGGGCTGACCGGGATCGTGGAGCGCTGCGCGGCCCTGGAGCCGCGCCCCCAGATGTCGATCACCACCAATGGCATCGGGCTCAAGCGCACCGCGGCCGCCCTGAAGGCGGCGGGTCTCGACCGCGTCAACGTCTCCCTCGACACCCTGCGCCCCGAGGTGTTCAAGACGCTGACCCGCCGCGACCGGCACAGGGACGTCATCGAGGGCATGGAGGCCGCCCGGGCCGCCGGCCTGGCCCCGGTCAAGGTCAACACCGTCCTGATGCCGGGTCTCAATGACGACGAGGCGCCCGACCTGCTGGCCTGGGCCATCGAGCACGACTACCAGCTGCGTTTCATCGAGCAGATGCCGCTCGACGCCCAGCACGGCTGGAAGCGCGACGGCATGATCACCGCCGGCGACATCCTGGCCTCGTTGCGTACGCGCTTCACGCTCACCCCCGAGGGCGACGACGAGCGGGGATCGGCGCCCGCCGAGCGCTGGGTGGTCGACGGCGGCCCGCACACCGTGGGCGTCATCGCCTCGGTGACCCGGCCCTTCTGCCGCGCCTGCGACCGCACCCGCCTCACCGCCGACGGCCAGGTCCGCACCTGTCTGTTCGCCCGCGAGGAGTCCGACCTGCGCGCCGCTTTGCGCTCGGACGCGGGGGACGAGGAGATCGCCCGGCTGTGGAAGGTGGCCATGTGGGGGAAGAAGGCCGGGTCCGGTCTCGATGACCCGACCTTCCTCCAGCCCGACCGGCCGATGTCAGCGATCGGCGGCTGAGCCAGGCGTCCGCTGCCACGCGGCGAGCGTCACGACGTCCTTCAACAGGCCCCGTACGCCCAGGAATTGGGACAGGTGCTCGCGGTGCTCCTCGCACGCGAGCCACGTCTTGCGCCGCTCCGGCGTGTGGATCTTGGGGTTGTTCCAGGCCAGGACCCAGACGGCGGCGGCACGGCAGCCCTTGGCGGAACAGATGGGGGTCTCGTCGCTCGTCTCGTCACTCACAGAGACATTGTGCGGCATGGGGCCCGTACGCCCCCGTACACATGGCGACGCCGAGCAGCCACGGGGGGAGCTGCCCGGCGTCGGTCCGTCGCTCCGACGGGGGATGCGGAGCGCCTACGAAGTATGTCATGGGGGACCCGGTGTGGTGCACCGGAACTTCATGATTGATCTGAGGTTTTCTTGAGCTTGGCTGAGGGTGACCGATCAGCCCTGCTCACGGGAGGGCTGATCGTGATCACCGGCCGCCGGTGACGAGGGCGACTGCGCGCCGCCGGCCGCCGGAGCCATGCCGAGCGCCGGACGCGAGGGCGCGGGGATGAAGGTGGAGGGCAGCGAAGTCACGTTCTCCCGGCCCGCGTTGGCGAACAGGACCGCCACATACGGCAGCAGCGCGCCCAGGGCCAGCGTCACGATGGCGACGGGACGCTCGACGTTCCACAGCACCGCCGTGAGGATCACCGACACCGTGCGGACGGACATCGAGATCACGTAGCGGCGCTGGCGTCCCCGGACGTCCTCGGCGAGCCCCTGACGGGCCCCGGTGATCCGGAAGACCTGACCGCTGCTCTGCTTCCGCACCACGTTGTCCACCACCCGGCTTCCACGGCGGGCTCTCCCCGGCCCTGACTGCTCACCACCGTACGCCGGGGCTCCGGCGCGTTCGAGACCGGGGCCGTACCAAAGCGCGCGGATACCCCGGTACCCGCCCCGTACGGACGAGTCCGACATGCGCCGTACGGGGTACGGGCGGACACTGGCTGGACCCGCTCACGTCGAGCCGCACTAGGAGGCACCCATGGGCTGGTTGTGGGCCATCATCGTCGGATTCGTGCTCGGCCTCATCGCCAAGGCGATCATTCCCGGCAAGCAGCACAGTCCGCTCTGGCTGACCACCATCTTCGGCATCATCGGCGGCATCGTCGGCAACTCGATCGCCCGGGCCATCGGGATCGCCGAGACCAAGGGCATCGACTGGGGCCGGCACGGACTGCAAATCGCGGCCGCCGTCGTCATCGTCTTCCTCGGCGACATGCTGTACATGGCGCTGCGGGGCAACAAACAGCGAGCCTGAGGGCACGCCGAAGGGGGCGGTTCCGCCGGGAACCGCCCCCTTCTCGCGCGCCCGGATCCGGGCGCGTGGGCCGCTCAGGCCCGACGGCCTCGACTCAGGCCCCGACGACCTCGATGGCCGCCAGGTTCTTCTTGCCCCGGCGCAGCACCAGCCAGCGTCCGTGCAGCAGTTCCCCGGCCGTGGCCACCGCGTCCTCGGCGGTCACCTTCACGTTGTTCACGTAGGCCCCGCCCTCCTTCACGGTGCGCCGGGCCGCCGACTTGCTGGCCACCAGGCCGACCTCGGCGAACAGGTCGGTGACCGGGCCGAGCTCGGACACCTTCGCGTTCGGCAGCTCGGACAGGGCCGCGGCCAGCGTCGCCTCGTCGAGCTCCGCCAGGTCGCCCTGGCCGAACAGCGCCTTGGACGCGGCGATCACGGCCGCGCACTGGTCGGCGCCGTGCACCAGCGTCGTCAGCTCCTCGGCCAGCGCCCGCTGCGCGGTGCGCGCCTGCGGCCGCTCCCCGGTCAGCTTCTCGATCTCCTCAAGCTCCTCGCGGGACTTGAAGGAGAGGATGCGCATGTAGGTCGAGATGTCCCGGTCGTCCACGTTCAGCCAGAACTGGTAGAACGCGTACGGCGTGGTCATCTCCGGGTCGAGCCACACGGCCCCGCCCTCGGTCTTGCCGAACTTGGTGCCGTCCGCCTTGACCATCAGCGGCGTCGCCAGGCAGTGCACCTCGGCGTCCGGCTCCAGGCGGTGGATCAGGTCGAGCCCGGCGGTGAGGTTGCCCCACTGGTCGCTGCCGCCCTGCTGGAGGGTGCAGCCGTAGCGCCGGTACAGCTCAAGGAAGTCCATGCCCTGGAGCAGCTGGTAGCTGAACTCCGTGTAGCTGATGCCCTGTTCGGACTCCAGGCGGCGGGCGACCGAGTCCTTGGTGAGCATCTTGTTGACCCGGAAGTGCTTGCCGATGTCCCGCAGGAACTCGATCGCGGAAAGACCCGCGGTCCAGTCCAGGTTGTTGACCATCACGGCCGCGTTCTCGCCCTCGAAGGACAGGTACGGCTCGATCTGGCCGCGCAGCCGGTTCACCCAGTTCGCGACCGTCTCCGGGTCGTTCAGGGTGCGCTCGGCGGTGGGCCGGGGGTCACCGATCTGGCCGGTGGCGCCCCCGACCAGGGCCAGCGGCCGGTGGCCCGCCTGCTGGAGCCTGCGCACGGTCAGCACCTGCACCAGGTGGCCGACGTGCAGGCTGGCCGCGGTCGGGTCGAAGCCGCAATAGAACGTGACGGGACCGTCCGCGAGAGCCTTGCGCAAGGCCTCCTCGTCGGTGGACAGCGAGAAAAGCCCGCGCCACTTCAGCTCGTCGACGATGTCCGTCACGGTTGTGGGTCTCCTTGGGATAGTGCTGGGTCGGACTGTTTCCGGTGGCCGGGGTCCGGTGGCCGGGTCCGATGGCATGGGTCCGATGGTCAGTCTAGGCGGGTCACACTCCCTGGCTGACCGAGCTCATGTTGAAGTCGGGCACGCGCAGCGCGGGCATCGCGGCCAGGGTGAAGTAGTCGCTCCACTCCCGGGGCAGGGTCTGCTCGGTGCGCCCGGCCTCGGTGGCCCGCGACAGGAGGTCCACCGGCGACTCGTTGAAGCGGAAGTTGTTGACCTCGCCGACCACCTCGCCGTCCTCGACGAGGTAGACGCCGTCGCGGGTCAGGCCGGTCAGGAGCAGCGTGGCCGGGTCCACCTCGCGGATGTACCACAGGCAGGTGAGCAGCAGCCCCCGCTCGGTGGCGGCGGCCATCTCCTCCAGGGAGCGCTCGCCCCCGCCGTCCAGGATCAGGTTCCCGGCGGCCGGCGCCACGGGCAGACCGGTGAGGCCGGCGCTGTGCCGGGTGGTGACCAGGTGCTCAAGGCGGCCCTCGCGCATCCACTGCGTCGCGCCGACGGGCAGGCCGTTGTCGAACACCGACTGCGTGTCGCCCGAGGCGTGCGCCACCAGGAACGGCGCGTACTCAAGGCCCGGCTCGCGCGGGTCGCTGCGCAGCGAGAGCGGCAGGCGGGCCAGGGTGTCGCCGACGCGGGTGCCGCCGCCCTGGCGGGAGAAGACGGTCCTGCCCTCGGCCGCGTCCCGGGCCGCCGCCGACCAGATCTGGTAGATCAGCAGGTCGGCCACGGCGGTCGGCGGCAGCAGCGTCTCGTAGCGGCCGGCGGGCAGCTCCACGCGCCGCTCGGCCCAGCCGAGCCTGCGGGCGAGCTCGTCGTCGAGGGCGGCGGGGTCGACGTCGGCGAAGTCGGCCGTGGCCCGCCCGGCCCACGCCGAACGCTCGTGGCCGCCCGAGGCCGCCGGAGACTTGGCGTTCATCTCCAGGGTTCCGCCGGGCTGGTCGTGGCGCAGCCGCAGGCCCGTGGAGGTGCCGAGGTAGGTGGAGGTCAGCTCGTGGTGGGCGAAGCCGTACAGCTCGCGCCCGCCGGAGCGGGCCCGGGCGAAGGCCTCGCCGAGGGCGGGCGCGAAACCGGCGAACACCTCGGAGGAGGTCTCGGCCGGCGCTTCGGTGAAGTGCGCCGACACCGGGACCCCGGTGACCAGCGGCTGGGCGTCCTCGGCGGGCCCCGCGCCGCGCGCCGCCGCCTCGGCGGCCCGTACCAGCGGCTCCAGCTCGTCCGCGGTGACCGCCGAGCGCGAGACGACCCCGGAGGCGGTCCCCTCGGCGCCGTCCACCGTCGCGATCACCGTAAGGGTGCGCCCGCGGGTCACGCCGTTGGTGGTCAGCGCGTTGCGGGCCCAGCGCAGGTTGGCCGAGGAGTGCTCATCGGCGATGACGACACAGCCGTCGGCGGTGGACAGCTCAAGGGCCCGCTCGACGATCTCGTGGGGCTTGAGGGGGGAACGGGGGCTCATCGGCCGGCCTCCTGCGTGGTGTTCAAGATGGTGACGCCGCGGAACAGGGCGGATGGGCAGCCGTGGGAGACCGCCGCCACCTGGCCCGGCTGGGCCTTGCCGCAGTTGAACGCGCCGCCCAGGACATATGTCGAGGGGCCGCCGACCCGCTCAAGGGAGCCCCAGAAGTCGGTGGTCGTGGCCTGGTAGGCGACATCGCGCAGCTGGCCCGCAAGGCGCCCGTTCTCGATGCGGAAGAAGCGCTGGCCGGTGAACTGGAAGTTGTAGCGCTGCATGTCGATCGACCAGGAACGGTCCCCGACGACGTAGATCCCGCGCTCGACGCCGCCGATCAGCTCCTCGGTGGTGGGCCCCTGCGGGTCGGGCGCGAGCGAGACGTTGGCCATCCGCTGCACCGGTACGTGCGCGGGGGAGTCCGCGAAGGCGCAGCCGTTGGAGCGGCCAAGACCCGTCAACTGGGCGATGCGGCGGTCGAGTTGATAGCCGACGAGGGTGCCGTCCTTCACCAGGTCCCAGGACTGCGCCTCGACGCCCTCGTCGTCGTACCCGATGGTGGCGAGCCCGTGCTCGGCGGTGCGGTCGCCGGTCACGTTCATCGCCCGCGAGCCGTACGCCAGCTTGCCCAGCTGGTCGAAGGTGGCGAAGGAGGTGCCCGCGTACGCCGCCTCGTAGCCGAGCGCGCGGTCCAGCTCGGTGGCGTGGCCGACCGACTCGTGGATGGTCAGCCACAGATTGGAGGGGTCCACGACGAGGTCGTAACGGCCGCTCTCGACGGCGGGCGCCCGCATCTTCTCGGCCAGCAGCGAGGGGATCTCGGCGAGTTCGGCGTCCCAGTCCCAGCCGGTTCCGGTCAGATACTCCCAGCCGCGCCCGGCCGGCGGGGCGAGCGTACGCATCGAGTCGAACTCGCCGCTCGCGCGGTCGACGGCGGTCGCGGTCAGCTCCGGGTGCACCCGCACCCGCTGCTGGGTGGTCACGGTGCCCGCCGTGTCCGCGTAGAACTTGTTCTCCCGCACGCTGTACAGGGAGGCGTCCACGTGCTCCACGCCATCGGCGCGCAGCAGCCGCGCGCTCCAGTCGGCGAGCAGCGCGCTCTGCTCCTCGTCGGACACCGTGAACGGGTCGATCTCGTAGGAGGAGATCCAGGTCCGGTCCGCGTGCACGGGCTCGGGGGCGAGCTCGACCCTCCCCCACGGCCCGAAAGGCGTGGGAGGTGCCCCCACGTCGGAGCCCGCCGCCGCGATGACCCGCGCGGAGAGTTTGGCCATGGCGACCGCGCGCGAGGCCACCTTGGCCGCCGCGTCCATCGTCAGATCGACGCCCGAGGCGAACCCCCAGGCCCCGCCGTGCACCACGCGGACCGCGTAGCCGAAATCGGTGGTGTCCGACGAGCCTGCGGGCCGGGCGTCGCGCAGTCGCCGGGCCGCGCCGCGCACCCGCTCGCAGCGGAAGTCGGCGTGCTCGGCGCCGAGGGCGCGGGCCCGGGCCAGCGCCGCGTCGGCGAGCGCCCGCAGGGGCAGCGCCGTGAAGGCTTCGTCGATGGAATGGGTCCCAGAGGGCACAGCACGTCTCCTGTCGTATGAGACCGGTCGCCCCCGATCATGTCGCGCCCGGACGCGATGTGACTACGCCCTTTCGCGGCGGCCTTCTGTAGGGACCCCACAGCGCTCGTAGCGTGCCGCTGTCAGGGCTCGATTCCTCGTAACCGGGGCGGTACCGATAGTTTTGCGTGCGTACGAATCCGCCTATCGAAAGGGTGATCCGTTGAGCCGCTCGGTTCTCGTCACCGGAGGTAACCGGGGCATCGGCCTCGCCATCGCCCGCGCTTTTGCCGAGAGCGGCGACAAGGTCGCGATCACGTACCGCTCCGGAGAGCCGCCGGCCGCGCTGGCCGAGCTGGGCTGTCTGGCCGTCAAGTGCGACATCACCGACACCGAGCAGGTGGAGCAGGCCTACAAGGAGATCGAGGACAAGCACGGTCCCGTCGAGGTCCTGGTCGCCAACGCGGGCATCACCAAGGACCAGCTCCTGATGCGGATGTCCGAGGACGACTTCACCTCGGTGCTCGACACCAACCTCACCGGCACCTTCCGCGTGGTCAAGCGCGCCAACCGTGCCATGCTGCGCGCCAAGAAGGGCCGCGTGGTGCTGATCTCCTCGGTCGTGGGTCTGTACGGCTCGCCGGGCCAGGCCAACTACGCCGCCTCCAAGGCGGGTCTGGTGGGCTTCGCCCGGTCGCTCGCGCGCGAGCTCGGCTCCCGGAACATCACGTTCAACGTCGTCGCGCCCGGTTTCGTCGACACCGACATGACCAAGGTGCTCACCGACGAGCAGCGCTCCGGCATCGTCTCCCAGGTGCCGCTGGGCCGTTACGCGCAGCCCGAGGAGATCGCCGCCGCGGTGAGGTTCCTCGCCTCCGACGACGCCTCGTACATCACTGGAGCCGTCATCCCCGTTGACGGCGGATTGGGCATGGGTCACTGATCACATGAGCGGAATTCTCGACGGCAAGCGCATCCTCATCACGGGTGTGCTGATGGAGTCCTCCATCGCCTTCCACGCGGCCAAGGTCGCGCAGGAGCAGGGCGCGGAGATCATCCTCACCGCGTTCCCCAGGCCCACCCTGACCGAGCGCATCGCCAAGAAGCTCCCCAAGCCGGCCAAGGTCATCGAGCTGGACGTGACCAACCAGGAGCACCTGGACCGGCTCGCGGGTCTGGTCAAGGACGAGCTGGGCGGTCTGGACGGCATCGTCCACTCGATCGGCTTCGCCCCGCAGGGCGCCTTCAACTTCCTGGAGGCCAGCTTCGAGGACGTCTCGACCGCGATGCACGTCTCGGCGTACTCCCTGAAGTCGCTCACCATGGCCTGCCGCCCGCTGATGCCGAACGGCGGCTCCGTCGTCGGCCTCACCTTCGACGCCCAGTTCGCCTGGCCGAAGTACGACTGGATGGGCCCGGCCAAGGCCGCGCTCGAGGCGACCTCGCGTTACCTCGCCCGCGACCTCGGCAAGGAGAACTTCCGCTGCAACCTGATCTCGGCCGGGCCGATCGGCTCGATGGCCGCCAAGTCCATCCCGGGCTTCGGGGACCTGGCGGAGGTCTGGAACAGCCGCTCCCCGCTGGAGTGGGACGTGGCCGACCCGGAGCCGGCCGGCCGCGGCATCGTCGCGCTGCTCTCGGACTTCTTCCCGAAGACCACCGGCGAGATCATCCACGTCGACGGCGGCGTGCACATGATGGGCGCCTAGCACCCACCCGAACGCACCACGGCGGCCGCCCCCCGGACCCTTCCGGCGGGCGGCCGCCGTGCGTGCGCCGCCACTTCCCCGCAGACTGGGCGAAACGGACCCGCCGGATCGCCGGCCGGGGAGGAGGTGGGGACGTGCACCCGCTGCGTGTCGGACAGCGCCGGGCCCTGGCCGTGCTCTTCCTGCTGCTCGCCGCGGCGGCAGGTCTGGCCGCGCCGTCCGTGGTGCGCGCGGCCACCGCCCCCGAGGCCGCGCCGGTGGCGCCGCCCGAGCCGTTCGGCGCGGCGTGCCGGACCACCGTGCGGGGCTCGCACGCCGTGGTGTACTGCCACAACCCCTATCCGGACGCCGACCGGGTGCGTCTGCACACGGACTGCGCGCTGTGGTGGGACCTGGACGCGGACGCGGCGCCGGTGGAGGTCGGACCGGGCGGGACCGTGCGGCTCACCGACCGGTGCTGGAAGTCCGTGCGCGCGGTGTGGGTGACGCACGAGAAGGTGACCTGAGCGGGGACCGTACGGCCCGGCGCGACGGCGCGCGGGTCGCGGCCCCCTCCCTGGCGTTCAGGGCGCAGCTCAGCGGCCCGCGAGCCGTTCCGGCAGGCAGATGAAGGCGTGGGCCGCCGCCTCGGACGCGGCGGTGTCCGCGTCGCCGCGCCGGATCGCGTCGACCATGCGCCCGTGGTCCATGTGGTGATCCGGCGTCATGTCGAGCGCCACGTCGTCGCGCAGCCAGTCGCGCAGCAGATGGCCGAGATCCGCGTACAGCTCGGTCAGGACGTCGTTGTGCGAGGCGGCCACGACCGCGAGGTGGAGCGTGGCGTCCGCCGTGATGAAGGCCTCGCGGTCGCCGGCGGCCCAGGCCTGCTCGCGCCGTTCGAGCAGCGTGTCCAGCTGTCCCAGCTCGCGCTCGGTACGCCGGTCGGCGGCGAGGGCGGCCGCCGACGACTCCAGCGTGGAGCGCAGCTCGGCCACATGGCGCGGATCGGCGTCGGCGAAGCGGCGCTGCATCACCCCGGCCAGCTCGCTCGTGGCCACCACATAGGTGCCCGAGCCCTGCCGGATGTCGAGCAGGCCGTTGTGCGCCAGCGCCCGGACGCCCTCGCGGACGGTGTTGCGCGCCACCCCCAGCTGCTCGACCAGCTCCGGCTCGGTCGGGATCCGCGACCCGACCGCCCACTCGCCCGAGGTGATCTGGTTGCGCAGCTGGGCGATCACCTGGTCGACGAGGGCGGACCGCCGGGGCGAGCTGAGCGTCATGGTGCTCCTGTCCGAGTGAAGGGGTGGGTCGGTCCCGGGGCCGGGCCGGGGTGGTCCCCGGGCCGGGCCGGGGTGGAGGGACGGCGGACGGTGTGCGGCTGGGGCGAAACGGTACCGCGCGGGATTGGACAACCAATCATCCCATGATTCTATGATGGCACCATGTCCGACGAAGAGACCGCCACCCTGAGCCCCGCGCCCGCCGCCCCATCGGAGCACCCGGCCGCCCCGGGCCGGGCGCCGTCGTGGACGCGCTGGCTCGTGCCGCTCGCGCTCGTACTCGCCGCCGTCAACCTGCGCCCCGCCATCACGAGCCTGGGCTCGCTGATGAAGGAGGTCACCGGCGGCCTGCACATGAGCGGCGGCATCGCGGGCGTCCTGACGTCCGTGCCCGCGTTCTGTTTCGCCGTCTTCGGCATCATGGCGCCGCGCCTGGCCCGCCGCTTCGGACCCGGCGCCGTGGTCTTCGCCGGCATGACCGCCATCACGGCGGGGCTGCTCCTTCGCCCCTTCGCCGGCGGCACCGTCACCTTCCTGGCGGCCAGCGCGCTCGCCCTGATGGGCATAGCCGTCAGCAACGTCCTGATGCCGGTGATCGTCAAGCGGTACTTCCCCGACCGCGTCGGCTCCATGACCGGCCTCTACTCGATGGCGCTGGCCGCCGGCACCTCGCTGGCCGCCGTCACCACCGTCCCCGTGACCGACGCCCTGGGCGGCAGCTGGCGTCAGGGGCTCGGCGTCTGGGCGCTGCTGGCCGTCGTGGCCGTCGCCGCCTGGATCCCGCTGACGCGTGACCGCTCGGGACACATGGACCCGGCGCCCGGCGTCCAGGACGAGGCGGCGCCCGCGCCGCGCATCACCCGCAGCGGCACCGCCTGGGCACTGGCCTGCTTCTTCGGCCTCCAGGCCACCGGCGCGTACATCACGATGGGCTGGATGCCGACGATCTTCCGTGACGCGGGCGTCTCGGCCGGCACGGCGGGGCTGCTGCTCTCCCTCACGATGGTCATGGGCGTGCCGCTCGGCTTCGTCATCCCCTGGCTCGTCAACCGGCTGCGCAGCCAGGGCCCCATCGTCATCGCGCTCGGTACGTGCGGTCTGGCCGGCTACGCGGGCCTCTACTTCGCGCCGGCCTCGGGCGCCTGGGCGTGGGCGCTGCTCCTCGGCATCTCCAACTGCGCCTTCCCGCTGGCCCTCACGATGATCAGCAAGCGCTCGCGCAGCCACGCGGGCGTGGTGCGCCTGTCCGCCTTCGCCCAGTGCGTGGGCTATCTGCTCTCCATCCCGGGCCCGCTCCTGGTCGGCGTCCTGCACGACCGCACCGGCGGCTGGGACCTGCCCATCGCCCTGATGGCCGGGCTCATGGTGCCGCAGCTCGTCGTGGGCGTCCTCGCCGGACGCGACCGTACGATCGAGGACGAGGCCGGGGCCCGGCGATAGCGGGCCAAACCGGGATGCGACACTGACCGCATGCCAGTGCTCGAACCCAATCCGCAGGACAGCCACAAGAAGCTGCTGCTCGTGCTCGGCGCGATGCTCGCCGTCACGGTCGTCGTCGCCATCATCGCCACCATCGCCTCGCCCTGACCGTCCGACCCGCCTGCCCCCTGGCCCGCCGCCCCGGGCCGCGCCGCCCCGCGCGGCCGCGGTGGGGATAGCCCCCGCATCCCCTAGGGGGCCAGGGTCAGGGTGAAGTGGGTGGGTCACCGGATGGGCCGGCCCTCCGTGGATCCGTACCTTCTGAAGTGCGGCGAACGGCCCGTTCGCCCGCGGCACTCGAAGACGGAACACACGGAGGCGGTCATGTCGGCGCACACCCACCCCAGGTCCCCCCAACCGGGCGCCGGTGGCGTCGACTTCAAGCTGCCGTGGTGGGGCATGGTGCTGCCCGCGATCGCGTTCTTCGCGCTGCTCGCCCTCGTCTTCGGATCGGGCGACGCCCACGCGGTCACCGGCGACGCGACCCTCACCCACCTCGTCGACCGCCTCCAGCAGACCCTCGCGCGCTGACCCGCACACCCCGCGCCGCCCCCCCGCTCGGACGCCCCCGCGCGGCCCTCGCACCCCTGCGCCCACCGACTGGATCCATGCGAAGCTGGAGAGCATGAGCGCCGACACACCGCACAGGATCGTCCTCCTCCGGCACGCCAAGGCCGACTGGCCCGACGTGCCCGACCACGAACGGCCGCTCGCCGAGCGGGGCCGGGCGGACGGACCCGTCGTCGGCCGGCGCCTCGCCGAGACGGGCATCGATTTCGATCTCGCCCTCTGCTCCACCGCGCTCAGGACCCGCGAGACCTGGAAGCTCGTCGTGCCCGAGCTCGCCAAGCGCCCCCGGACGGTGTACGAGGGCCGGATGTACGAAGCCTCGCTCGGCGAGTTGATCGCGCTGGTCAACGAGGTCTCCGACGAGGTCGGGGACCTGGTGCTCATCGGGCACAACCCCGGGACGCACGCGATGGCCGACGCCCTCGCCGGCTCGGCCGACGGCGACACCCTGGCGCGGATGAACCGCAGCGGCTTCCCGACCGCCGCCTTCGCCGTGCTGGCCTTCGAGGGCCCCTGGAAGTCCGTCGAGCACGGGACGGCCAGGCTCACCGACTTCTGGGCGCCGCACGCCTGAACCCCGGCCCGACCGCTCCACACCGAAGGCCCCGGCGCGCGCCGGGGCCTTCGGTGTGGAGCGGTCGTGTTCCGGCGCGGCGGTCCGTCAGTCCAGGACGCCGTCGGCGGCCTCGACCTCTTCGCGGGTGATGCCGAGCAGATACAGGACGGTGTCGAGGAAGGGCACGTTGACCGCGGTGTGCGCGGCCTCCCGCACCACCGGTTTGGCGTTGAAGGCGACACCGAGACCCGCCGCGTTCAGCATGTCCAGGTCGTTGGCGCCGTCGCCGATCGCCACGGTCTGGGCCAGCGGCACCCCGGCCTCGGCGGCGAACTCCCGCAGCAGCCGCGCCTTGCCCGCCCGGTCCACGATCTCGCCGGTGACCCGCCCGGTGAGCGTGCCGTTCTCGATCTCCAGGGTGTTGGCCGAGGCGAAGTCCAGCCCCAGCTCGTCCTTGAGCGCGTCGGTGACCTGGGTGAACCCGCCCGAAACCACGCCCACTTGATACCCGAGCGCCTTGAGCGTACGGACCAGGGTGCGCGCGCCCGGGGTGAGCCGGACCTCCGCGCGCACCTTGTCCACCACCGAGACGTCAAGGCCCCGCAGCAGCGCGACCCGGGCGTGCAGGGACTGCTCGAAGTCCAGCTCGCCGCGCATCGCGGCGGCCGTCACCTCGGCGACCTCGTCCTCGCAGCCGGCGTGCGCCGCGAAGAGCTCGATCACCTCGTCCTGGATCAGCGTGGAGTCCACGTCCATGACCACGAGGCGCTGGGCCCGCCGGTGCAGCCCCGCCGAGACGACCGCCACGTCCACGCCGCGGGCCTTGGCCTCGGTCGCAAGGGCGGTGCGCAGCGTCGCGGTCGCCACGCCCGACACGGCGAACTCCACGGCAGTGACGGGGTACTTGGCGAGCCGGAAGATGCGGTCGATGTTGCCGCCGGTGCCGGCGATGCGGGCCGCTATGGCCGCCGTGGACTCGGCGGTCAGCGGGTGGCCGAGCACCGTGACGTGTGAACGGCCGCTGCCGCGCGGCCTGTTGTCACCGATGCCGG
Organism: Streptomyces sp. NPDC006711; assembly: GCF_042869775.1. Taxonomy (NCBI): domain Bacteria; kingdom Bacillati; phylum Actinomycetota; class Actinomycetes; order Kitasatosporales; family Streptomycetaceae; genus Streptomyces; species Streptomyces sp. NPDC006711. The sequence continues at coordinate 14,723 of NZ_JBIAGO010000007.1, read as the reverse complement.
AGATGATCTCGGCTTCCAGCTTCAGCGACTCGGCCCAGCTGTGCACGGTCGCGCGCAGCTCACCGGAGGAGGCCACGGTCGGCTCGGTGACGAGCGCGCACAGGACGAGGCGGCCACGGGAGACGACCTGCTCGATGTCCACGACATCGACGGCGTAGGCGGCGAGGGTGTCGAAGAGCCCGGCGGTGATGCCCGGGCGGTCCTTGCCGAAGATCTTGACGAGGAGGGTCGGTACGTCAGAGCTCTGACCGGCGGACGACTGGCCGGCGGGAGGCAGGCCGGCGGGGGGCAGGGGCGATGGCGTCATGGTGCCACCACCGTAACCGGCCGCGCCGCGCGTCCCGCACGCCGTCCCGCCCTGCGGACGGCGCCCCCTCCAACGGCCCCCCACCGGAGAGGGCGTGGCCTGAAACCGACGGCCCCACCGCCCGGTCGTGGCGCGCGCGGCGGCGCGACCGGGGTGCCGGGCCCGCCCGGGCCGCCGGGGCGACTTGCGCCGCTTGATGCGAAGAGCCCTTTTTGGCAGGGCCCTGTTGCAGGACCGCGACGGGACTGTGCCCGGTCTGTGCACGTCATTCACACGGCCCGGGTTTCGGATACGAGCCCGGGCCTGAAATAGTTCCCCACGATGTTCACCATCCCTAGACTCCCGGCGTCGGGAGTAACGGGCCTCCGGCGCGGAGGTCTTTCGGGGGACGACAAGTGGGGCTGGAGTGCCGGAACTCGTACTGGAATTGAATGGCAGCACCTGGACGCTCGATCCGTCCAGGTCCTACACCCTGGGACGTGATCCGCAGGGTGACCTCGTCGTGGACGACGCCAGAGTCTCGTGGCGGCACGCCACGATCAGCTGGAGCGGCAGCGGTTGGGTCATCGAGGACCACGGATCCACCAATGGCACCTATGTGCGCGGCCAGCGCATCCACCAGATGGACATCGGCCCCGGGTCCCTGGTCCACCTCGGCAACGCGACCGACGGACCCAGGCTGAATCTGTCCGCCGCCGCTGCCGCCTACGCGCAGCCCGCCCCCGCCCAGCAGGCGCAGGCGGCCCCCGCCCACCAGGGGCCCCAGCAGGCCCCGCCCCAGCAGGGCGGCTGGGCACAGCAGCCCCAGCAGGCGCAGGTTCCCCAGCAGGGCTGGCCGCAGCAGCACCAGCCGCCCCAGCAGCAGTTCCCGCAGCAGGGCGGCGGCCCGGCCGGCGCCCCGCCGGTCTACGGGGACCGCAGCCCGACCACCTTCCACCAGGTCGCGCTCGGCCGCGTCATGCGCATCGGCCGTGCGCTCGAGAACGAGCTGGTCGTCTCCGACCTCCAGGTCTCGCGCCACCACGCCGAGTTCCACGCGACGCCCGACGGCCGGATGGAGATACGCGACCTCGGCTCGCACAACGGCACCTACGTCAACGGTCAGCCGATCGACAAGGGCGGCAGCGTCCTGCTCGGCCCGCAGGACGTCGTCGGCGTCGGCCACTCGACCTTCCGCATCGTCGGCGACCGGCTCGAGGAGTTCGTCGACACCGGTGACGTCTCCTTCTCCGCGCGCGGCCTGACCGTCACGGTCGACGGCGGCAAGGACATCCTGAAGGACGTCTCCTTCGGCGTCCCCGAGAAGTCCCTCATCGCGGTCATCGGCCCCTCGGGCTCGGGAAAGTCGACCCTGCTCAAGGCGCTCACCGGCTACCGGCCCGCCAACAAGGGCGACGTCCTCTACGACAACCGCAACCTCTACAAGCAGTTCGCCGAGCTGCGCCAGCGCATCGGTCTGGTCCCGCAGGACGACATCCTGCACAAGGAGCTGACCGTCAAGAAGGCGCTGAAGTACGCGGCCAAGCTGCGCTTCCCCGCCGACACCACCGAGAACGAGCGCCAGCAGCGCATCGACGAGGTGCTGCGCGAGCTGAAGCTGGACATCCACAAGGAGAAGAAGGTCACCTCGCTCTCCGGCGGCCAGCGCAAGCGCGTCTCGGTGGCCCTGGAACTGCTGACCAAGCCGTCGCTGATCTTCCTGGACGAGCCCACATCGGGCCTCGACCCGGGCATGGACCGCGACGTCATGCAGCTGCTCCGCGGCCTCGCCGACGACGGCCGCACCGTCCTGGTGGTGACCCACTCCGTGGCCGAGCTCGCCATCTGCGACAAGCTGCTCGTGATGGCCCCGGGCGGCTCGGTGGCGTACTTCGGCCCGCCCGAGGAGGCGCTGAACTTCTTCGGCTACAGCACCTGGGCCGATGTCTTCTCCGCCTTCGAGAGCTACCGCGACTACGACTGGGCGGGCCGCTGGAAGGGCTCGCAGCACTACCAGATGTACGCAGCGGACATCGACGCCGTCGCCCCGCAGTCGGCGCAGATGCCGCCGGCCCAGTCGATGAAGCCGCCCAAGCCCCAGGGCTGGGTCTCCCAGCTGTGGACGCTGATGCGCCGCTATGTCTCGGTCATCGCCTCCGACAAGGGCTTCCTCGCCCTTTCGGTGGCCCTGCCCGCGGTGATCGGCTCGGTCAGCGTCGTCATCCCGGCGAAGTTCGGGCTCGCGCCGCCGACGCCGCCGTCCCGGTTCAACGGGGACGCCGGCACGATCATGCTGATCCTCACGGTCGGCATGTGCTTCTCGGGCGCGGCCAACTCCGTACGAGAACTGATCAAGGAACGGGTCATCTACGAACGGGAGCGGGCCACGGGCCTCTCCCGCTCGGCGTACCTGATGTCCAAGATCCTGGTGCTCGGCGTGATCACCGCCTTCCAGGGCGTGATCCTCTGCGTCATCGGCTTCTCCACGCGCAAGCTGCCCGCCGAGGGCCTGGTGATGCCGCCCGCGGTCGAGATGTGCCTGGTCGTGATCGCGCTCGGCTTCACCTCGATGATGTTCGGCCTGATCATCTCCGCGCTGGTGAAGACCTCCGAGAAGACGATGCCGCTCCTGGTCATGTTCGCCATCGTGCAGGTCGTCTTCACCGGCATCCTCTTCAAGGTGTACGACTCGGTCGGCCTTGAGCAGTTCGCCTGGCTGATGCCGTCCCGCTGGGCCATCGCGGGCGTCGGTACCACCCTCGACCTCTCCCACCTGATGGGGCCGATGGACCAGAGCGACCCGACCAACCTGGACCCGCTGTGGAAGCACAGCGTCGCCCAGTGGTGCGTCGACATCTCGGTGCTGCTCGCCATCGGCATCGCCCTCGGCTTCGTGGTCGCGCGTCTGCTGCGCCGCCACGAGCCGGAGGTCATGCGCAAGTAACGGCATCGCCCTGGGCACGATCAGCCCGCACGCCGAAGGGCGGCACCCCGTACGGGGTGCCGCCCTTCGGCGTCGCGTGTGCCGTCCTACGTCACTCAGTAGGCGCTGTTCACGTTGTCCATCGAGCCGTACTTGTCGGCCGCGTAGTTGGCGGCCGCGGTGATGTTGGCGACCGGGTCGTAGATGTTCCACGACGTGCCGGGCACGTGGTAGGCGTTGAAGGTCGGCTGGATGACCTGGAGCAGACCCTTGGACGGGACGCCGTTGATGGCGTTGATGTCCCAGCCGTTGATGGCCATCGGGTTACCGGTCGACTCGCGCATGATGTTGCGGTGCAGACCCTCGTAGGTGCCGGGTATGCCCTTGCTCTTCATGATGTCGAGGGACTGGCGGATCCAGCCGTCGAGGTTGTTGGCGTAGACCGGCTTGCGGGCGGCGGAGCGGCTGGCCGCGGCGGCCTCGTCACGCTTCTTCGCCTCGGCGTCGGCCTTGGCCTTGGCATCCGCGTCGGCCTTGGCCTTCGCGGCGGCCTTGGCCTGCTTGTCCGCGGTCACCTGCTGCTTGGAGATGCTCTCCGAGACCGTCTTGGTGCTGGCGACGGTCGCCATGAAGGCGGCGGGCTCGGCAGCTGCGGCGTCGCTCGACTGGCTCGTCCCGGGGAAGACCGAGAGGGCGAGAGCGGCGGCGCCGAGGGCGGCTACACCGGCAATCGAGATCTTGTGCGTCTGGTTGAGACGACTATGACCAAGGTTGCTGGACTCGGGCATGGTGGTGGGACCTCTTCCGAATGGCGGGGACGGCGCGATGAAGCGCCGCGGCGGTTGGGCCGCAGCGCTGTGCGACGGGAGCCATTGTTAGCGGCCGCAAAAACTGGAGGCAAAGGTGCCACTTACGATGCCGGGTAGTGGATCAGGGCAGCGCGAAAGCCGCCCCATACCCACGCGTACGCGGCTCACACCACCTTTATTTGTCCACTAAACGGCTTCGTAAGTGATGTGCGTCCTATGTGCGGGCTCACATCGGAGGGCAAACGGAATCACGAAAAGTTGCTGGCGCAATGCATAGCGTGAGGGTTGTCATCCGCGAGGACGAGAGGGACGCCGCCGAACTCGTACCCCGGGCACCCGGGCGGGGCCCTTCGGCCTAGGTCGCGCGGCCCAGGGGCGGCCGTCCAGGGACCGAGGTGCGCTGTCATACCCCGCCGGTACGGTGACCACATGAGCAGTCCCCGCCCCGCGCACCCCGCCGGACCAGGGCAGACCCCGTCGCCGAGCGCGGGGCTCGCCGCCGTGAGCACCGCCCTGCTCGCCATGAGCCGGCACCTGGAAGTCAGGGACGTCCTCAAGACGATCACCGCGTCCGCCCGTGAACTGCTCGACGCGCAGTACGCGGCGCTCGGCGTCCCCGACGACCACGGCGGCTTCGCGCAGTTCGTGGTGGACGGCGTCAGCGACGAGCAGTGGCGCGCGATCGGGCCGCTGCCGCGCCAGCACGGCATCCTGGCGGCGATGCTCCACGAAGAGAGGGCCGAGCGCCTGGCGGATGTCCGCGAGGACCCGCGCTTCGAGGGCTGGCCCGCCGCCCACCCCGACATGTCCGACTTCCTCGGCATGCCGATCCGCGACGGCGAGGAGACGCTGGGCGCCCTCTTCCTCGCCAACAAGCGGGGCCGCGACCCCGAGGGCGGCCGCGACCCCGAGGGCGGCCGCGCCCCCGAGGGCGGCTGCGGCTTCACCGAACGGGACGAGGAACTGCTGCGCCTGCTCGCCCAGCACGCCGCGATCGCCCTCACCAACGCACGCCTGTACGAGCGCAGCCGCGAGCTGACCATCGCCGAGGAGCGCTCCCGGCTCGCCCACGAGCTGCACGACGCGGTCAGCCAGAAACTCTTCTCGCTGCGCCTCACCGCCCAGGCGGCCGCCGCGCTCGTCGACCGCGACCCGGCGCGCGCCAAGGGCGAGCTCCAGCAGGTCACCGCGCTCGCTGCCGAGGCCGCCGACGAACTGCGCGCCGCCGTCGTGGAGTTGAGGCCGGCCGCCCTGGAGGAGGACGGCCTGGTGCACACCCTGCGCACCCAGATCCAGGTCCTCGACCGCGCGCACGCGGCCCGCGTCACCTTCGACAACCTCGGGGTGCGCGCCCTGCCGCCCTCCCAGGAGGAGGCGCTGCTGCGGGTCGCCCAGGAGGCTCTGCACAACGCGCTGCGCCACTCGGGCGCGGGCCGGGTCGATGTCGTCCTGGAGCGCAGGGGGGCGGGCGCCGTCCTGCGGGTCACCGACAACGGCCGGGGCTTCGAGCCCGGCCGGGTCCGCCGCGCCGGGCGCCACCTCGGGCTCGTCTCCATGCGGCACCGGGCCGGCGGCGTCGGCGGCCGGCTCACCGTGCGTTCGGCTCCCGGCGCGGGCGCCACGATCGAGATGGAGGTCCCCGGTGGCTGACAAGGTGATCAGGGTCCTGATCGTGGACGACCACCAGGTGGTCCGCCGGGGCCTGCGGACGTTCCTCGAAGTGCAGGACGACATAGAAGTGGTGGGCGAGGCGTCCGACGGCGCCGAGGGCGTGGCCCGCGCCGAGCAGCTGAGGCCGGACGTCGTCCTGATGGACGTGAAGATGCCGGGCATGGACGGCATCGAGGCGCTGCGCAAGCTGCGCGAGCTCGCCAACCCCGCCCGGGTCCTCATCGTCACCAGCTTCACCGAGCAGCGCACCGTGGTTCCCGCCCTGCGCGCGGGTGCGTGTGGGTACGTATACAAGGACGTCGATCCGGACGCGCTGGCCGGAGCGATCCGCTCGGTGCACGCCGGGCACGTGCTGCTCCAGCCCGAGGTCGCGGGCGCGCTGCTCAGCCAGGACGACGCGAGCGGCGGCACCGGGCGCGGCACGACGCTGACCGAGCGGGAGAAGGAGGTCCTGGCGCTGATCGCCGACGGCCGCTCCAACCGCGAGATCGCGCGCCATCTCGTGCTGTCCGAGAAGACCGTCAAGACGCACGTCTCGAACATCCTGATGAAGCTGGACCTCGCGGACCGCACTCAGGCCGCGCTGTGGGCGGTACGGCACGGGGCGGCCGGCTGACGGGGCCTGTACGGGATGTTCACGGGGGAGGAAGCGGAACGTCAGGATCCGGTGCGAGATTCATACCGTCGTGTAAATGTCACCCACATGGCGCATCCCTTGCGGGCGGTGGGCGTTCTCCATGGCATGCCGCGGCGGTTGGTCGCGGCGACGACCAGGAGGATCCACACCATGAAGCTCAACAAGGCTCTCGCCGTCACCGTGCTCGCCGGCGGCGCCCTCGCCGCGGCGACCGGCGCCGCCTCCGCCCACGGCGGGGCCCAGGCCGAGGGCAAGACCGAGCGCTCCCCGGGCGTCGTCTCCGGCAACCTGGTCCAGGTGCCGGTGCATGTGCCGGTGAACGCCACGGGTAACACGGTCAACGTGGTCGGGCTCCTGAACCCGGTCTTCGGCAACCAGAGCGCCAACTTCTAACCCCCGCCGCCCCGCCCCGGCCCCCGGCCTCACCCCGGGGGCCTCAGGTGCGGGCCGTGGGTGGCCGGTCGCGCAGTTCCCCGCGCCCCTGGCGGGGTGCATGCTGGCCAGCCCAGGCATACCCAGCCCGTCCGGCGTTTGAGGACGAGGCCGTTCAGGCCGAACGGGGTCTGGGGCGGAGCCTCAGGGAGCTCGGCTGCGGGTGGTGGGTGGCTGGTCGCGCAGTTCCCCGCGCCCCTGGCGGGGTGCGTGCTGGCCAGCCCAGGCATACCCAGCCCGTCCGGCGTTTGAGGACGAGGCCGTTCAGGCCGAACGGGGTCTGGGGCGGAGCCTCAGGGACCCGGGCTGCGGGTGGTGGGTGGCTGGTCGCGCAGTTCCCCGCGCCCCTGGGCGGGGCTGGCGCTGGCCCGCACCGGCAAACTCAGCCCGTCCGGCGATTGAGGACGGGCGTTGGGGGTCAGCCCCGCTGTCGTTCCTCGACGTACGCGTTGTACGCCGCGACCCGCGCCCGCCGAGCCACCCGCTCCACCGGCCGCAGCGCCTCCCCCCGCGCGGCGATCTCCGACGCGCTCACCGCACCCCCGTGCCCGTTCTCGTACGCGAGCGCGACCAGCAGACCGACCCGCCGGGCCAGCTCAAGGACCCGCACCGCGCGCGGCGGATACCCGGGCGCGAGAACGTCCTCGTCGGGCCCCTCGGCCCGCGCCCGGTACGCGTCGATCGCCGCCGAGGCCGCCGCCCCCGACCCCGCGACGTCGAGCCGCGTCAGCGTGGACGTCGCCTCCCGCAGCGCCTCCGCCAGCTCCCGCTCCGCCTCCCCGAGCGAGGGCACGTCCGCGGGCGGCGCCGCACGCACCGCGAGGCAGTGCCAGACGACCTCCGTGTGCACGTCCCCGGCGGGCCCGGCCTCGTACACCTCGGGGACCAGACCATAGGGAGCCCCGAACCCCACCACCGCCTCCTCGGCCGCGAGCGCCCGGGCATTGAACTCCGGGGGACCGCTCAGCCCCAGCGGATGCCCCGCCACCGGCAGCGCGACCCGCCAGCCGCTGACCCCGAGCGCACGCAGCCGCCCGAGCGCCAGCGTGAGCCCCACGGGAGCGGACTCGCCGGGCAGCCCCTCGACGCGGTGCACCGCGTCGTCCCCGACGATGGCGAGCGCCGCGTCGTCCGGCGAGACATTTCCGGCCAACAGGGCATTTCCCCAAGCGGCCAGCCGACCTGAACGTGGTTCCGAGAACATGACCACAAGCCTAGAGAAACCGCACGACCGGACCTAGAGGCAGGATCACTTCCCCAGTGGCGTAGGTTTTCCCTGGGGACCGCGCCCACCGGCGCGCCCCGCACCGCACTCGCGAACACAAGACGATGGCATGGGGAGACAACGCGCTCATGAGCGATGTACTGGAGCTGGTGGACGTATCCGTGGTCCGCGACGGACGCGCTCTGGTGGACGACGTCTCCTGGTCGGTCAAGGAGGGCGAGCGCTGGGTGATCCTCGGTCCCAACGGCGCCGGCAAGACCACCCTCCTCAACATCGCCTCCAGCTACCTCTTCCCTAGCACCGGCACCGCCAGGATCCTCGGCGAACGGCTCGGCAAGGTCGACGTCTTCGAGCTGCGCCCGCGCATCGGCATGGCCGGAGTGGCCATGGCCGACAAGCTCCCCAAGCGCCAGACCGTGCTCCAGACCGTGCTCACCGCCGCGTACGGCATGACCGCCACCTGGCAGGAGCAGTACGACGCCGTCGACGAGGACCGCGCCCGCGCCTTCCTCGACCGGCTCGGCATGACCGACTTCCTGGACCGCAAGTTCGGCACGCTCTCCGAGGGCGAGCGCAAGCGCACCCTGATCGCCCGCGCCATGATGACCGACCCCGAGCTCCTGCTCCTGGACGAGCCCGCCGCAGGACTCGACCTCGGCGGCCGCGAGGACCTGGTCCGCCGCCTCGGCCGGCTAGCCCGCGACCCGTACGCACCCTCGATGATCATGGTCACGCACCACGTCGAGGAGATCGCCCCCGGCTTCACCCACGTCCTGATGATCCGCCAGGGCAAGGTGCTCGCCGCCGGCCCCATGGAGACCGAGCTCACCTCCCGCAACCTCTCCCTCTGCTTCGGCCTCCCGCTGCTCGTCGAGCACCGCGGCGACCGCTACACCGCCACGGGCCTCCCGCTCGGCTGACCGGGCGCACTGTCGGTGAGGGGACGCGCCCACCTACCATGACCTGGTGGACATCGAGGCATGGATCTGGTGGCTGGTGGCCGCGGCGGGTCTGGGCATCCCCCTGGTCCTGACCGCCATGCCCGAATTCGGCATGATGGCGGCCGGGGCGATCGCCGCCGCCATCGGCGCGGCCCTCGGTCTCGGCGGCGTCGCGCAGGTGCTGCTCTTCGTGGCCGTCTCGGTCGCGCTCATCGCCGTCGTACGCCCCATCGCCGCCCGCCACCGCGACGAACGGCCCCAACTGGCCACCGGCACCGACGCGTTGAAGGGCCGGCAGGCCCTCGTCCTGGAACGGGTGGACGCCGAGGGGGGCCGGATCAAACTCGCGGGGGAGGTCTGGTCGGCCCGCGCACTGGGCCCCGACGAGGTGTTCGAGGCCGGCCGGCAGGTCGACGTGGTCGAGATCGACGGAGCCACTGCCATCGTCATGTGAACCATGCCAGGATCATCGGGCCCGGCAACTCCCAATGTTTCCAGGGCCATCCGAGAGCAAGAAGGGCACGGGGTACGCGATGCAACCGATCATCATCGTCCTGATCATCCTGGTGGTGCTGGTCTTCATCGCCCTGATCAAGACCATCCAGGTCATCCCACAGGCCAGCGCCGCCATCGTGGAGCGCTTCGGCCGCTACACCCGGACGCTGAACGCGGGCCTGAACATCGTCGTCCCGTTCATCGACTCGATCCGCAACCGCATCGACCTGCGCGAACAGGTCGTGCCTTTCCCGCCCCAGCCGGTGATCACCCAGGACAACCTGGTGGTCAACATCGACACCGTCATCTATTACCAGGTGACCGACGCCCGGGCCGCCACCTACGAAGTCGCCAGCTACATCCAGGCGATCGAGCAGCTCACCGTCACCACGCTCCGCAACATCATCGGCGGCATGGACCTGGAGCGGACCCTGACCTCCCGCGAGGAGATCAACGCGGCCCTGCGCGGCGTCCTCGACGAAGCGACCGGCAAGTGGGGCATCCGCGTCAACCGCGTCGAGCTCAAGGCGATCGAGCCGCCCACCTCCATCCAGGACTCGATGGAGAAGCAGATGCGCGCCGACCGCGACAAGCGCGCCGCGATCCTCCAGGCCGAAGGCGTACGGCAGTCGGAGATCCTGCGCGCCGAGGGTGAGAAGCAGTCCGCGATCCTGCGCGCCGAAGGTGAGGCCAAGGCTGCGGCCCTGCGCGCCGAGGGCGAGGCCCAGGCCATCCGTACGGTCTTCGAGTCGATCCACGCGGGCGACCCCGACCAGAAGCTGCTCTCCTACCAGTACCTCCAGATGCTCCCGAAGATCGCCGAGGGCGACGCCAACAAGCTCTGGATCGTGCCCAGCGAGATCGGCGACGCCCTCAAGGGCCTCTCCGGCGCCTTCGGCAACCTCGGCGGCGGCATGCCGGGCTTCAACACCGGCAACGGCGGGAACGGCGCCAACGCCGAGCGCCGCGAAACTCCCAGCGTCGAGTGAACCGGTCCCGGGGCAAGGGCTGTTGACGGCCCCGGGCACCCTTCATGCATGATCAGTGCGGCCCCTCGACCTCCACGGCGGGGAGGCGACTCACTGAATGCCTAAGGAGATGGCCTTGTCCATCTGGGAAGCACTCGCGGTCTTCGCGGCCGGTATCGGCGCGGGCACCATCAACACGATCGTCGGATCCGGCACGCTGATCACCTTCCCCGTGCTCCTGGCGACCGGCCTGCCACCGATCACCGCCAACGTCTCCAACTCCCTCGGCCTGGTGCCCGGCTCCATCAGCGGCGCCATCGGCTACCGCCACGAACTGCGCGGCCAGACCCGGCGCGTACTGCGCCTGGCCGGCGCCGCCCTCCTCGGCGGCCTGGCCGGCGCGATCCTGCTGCTCGCCCTGCCGTCCTCGTCGTTCGACGCGATCGTCCCCGTCCTGGTCGGCATCGCCCTCGTGCTCGTGCTGCTCCAGCCGCGCCTGGCCGCCGTCATCGCGCGGCGCCGCGAGGCCAGCGGCACCGAGGCCCACCCCGAAGGCGGCGTCGCCCTCCTCGTCGGCCTCTTCCTCGCCAGCATGTACGGCGGCTACTTCGGCGCCGCCCAGGGCGTTCTGTACCTCTCCTTGATGGGCTTGCTCCTGCACGACAGCCTGCAACGCGTCAACGCCGTCAAGAACGTCCTCGGCGCCGTGGTCAACGGCATCGCGGCCGTCTTCTTCCTCTTCGTCGCCGAGTTCAACTGGACCGCCGTGCTGCTCATCGCCGGCGGCGCGACCATAGGAGGGCAGATCGGCGCCAGGGTCGGCCGCCGCCTCAAGCCCGCCGTGCTGCGTGGGGTGATCATCGCCGTCGGTATCGTCGCGATCCTCCAACTGACCCTGAAATAAAGGACGTTGGCCGGGGGAGAGCGGCGGTCATCGACCCCGCGGCTCAGGCCGCGGGCGCGGCGCCCGTCGCCAGCCACTCGGGCAGCTCCGAGCGGTCACCGGCCGCCATCGCGAGCAGCATCGCGTCGGCCGGCGACGGCACGAACGGCTGGCGCAGCAGCGGCATCCCCGCCTCCTCCGGCGTCCGGTCCGCCTTGCGGTGATTGTCCTCGGCGCAGGACGCCACCGTGTTCAGCCACACGTCCCGGCCGCCCTGCGCCCGTGGCACCACGTGGTCCACGGTCGTCGCGCGCCGCCCGCAGTACGCACACCGGTGCTGGTCCCTGATCAGGACCCCCCGTCTCGACCACGGCGCGTGTCTTCGGAAGGGCACCCGTACGTATCTGCACAGCCGGATCACCCGGGGCACCGGAAGATCGACGGCCGCCGCCCGCACCCGCAGACCGGGGTGGGACTGTTCGACGACGGCCTTGTCCTGGAGGACCAGCACTACGGCACGGTTGAGCGTCACCGTCGACAGTGGCTCGAAGCTCGCGTTCAGTACCAGCGTGTCCCTCATCGTGCCCACCTCCGTAGTGCCGGCCCACTCCCTGGCGGGCTTGGATCAACTCTGGCCGGGCTCGCCACGATGGACAACGCAATATTCCGTGCCCGGCCGAGCGACCGCCCGGCCCCGGCAACAGAAAAAATGCCCTGCCCTGATCTCTCCAGGACCAGGGCAGGGCAAACGGAAAACGAACGATCAGCTCTCGGCGGGCGCGGTGTACTGACCGATGAGCTGCGCGCGCCCCAGCGTGTGGAAGCGCAGATTGAAGCCGACCGCGGCGGGCGACGCCTCCGCGCCTGGGCCCAGCTTCTCGGTGTCGACCGCGTACACCGTGAACACATACCGGTGCGTCTCACCGGCCGGCGGCGCCGCGCCGCCGAAGTCCTTCGTCCCGTAGTCGTTTCGCACCTGGACGGCGCCGGCCGGCAGTCCCTCGAACGTCCCGCTGCCCGCCCCGGCCGGCAGCTCCGTCACCGACGCCGGGATGTCGAACACCGACCAGTGCCAGAACCCGCTGCCCGTAGGCGCGTCCGGATCGAAGCACGTGACGGCGAAGCTCTTCGTCCCCGAGGGGAACCCCTCCCACCGCAGCTGCGGCGAGGTGTTGCCGGCCGCGTACACCTGGGCGTCCTTGAGCGGGGCACCCGGCTCGACGTCCTCGCTCACCACCGTGAACGACGGCACCTCGGGATGGAAGTCATGGGGAAGCGGCGGCCTCTTGAGCTCGCTCACGTCAACACCTCCTGAATCGCGTCACTTGCGTCAACTGGCACGGCCGAGCCTAGGGGGTCCGCCCCTAGGTCGTGTCTTCAAAGTCCCGTCTGGCCGGCGGGGTCTGGCACGCACGCTCGCGGCGTTGTCGTCGGTCGCCGACTCCCCCAAGGTCTCGGCTCCGCTCGAACAGGGGGGACCCCCACCGCGTCGACTCCCTCCTCCGCCTTGCGATCGCACGCACCAGACCCCGCCGGCCCCGCCCTACGGGCGGACGACGCCACTTTGAAGACACTCCCTAGAACCAGTCGCGCCGCCCGCCGACCTCGGCCAGCCACTGGTTGAGGTACGCCGCCCAGTCCGTCCCCTGGAAGTCGCGCAGCCCCACCTGGAAGGAGCGGTAGGAGTCGCTGCCCTCGGTGAACAGGCCCGGCTTCTTGTCCATCTCCAGGATCACGTCCATCTCGCGGTCGTCCGCGACGAACGTCAGCTCCACCTGGTTCAGACCCCGGTACTGCGCCGGCGCGTAGAACTCCATCTCCTGGTAGAACGGCAGCCGTTGCCGGGTCCCGCGGATGTGCCCCTTCTCCATGTCCGCGCTCTTGAAGCGGAACCCGAGCTGGATGAACGCGTCGAGGATCGCCTGCTGGGCGGGGAGCGGATGCACCTGGACCGGATCGAGATCACCGGAGTCGAGCGCGCGAGCGATCGCCAGCTCCGTCGTCACACCGATGTGCATGCCCCGCAGCTGCTGTCCTTCGATCGCCGTCACGGGCGTCTCCCACGGGATCTCGAGCCCGAACGGCACCACGTGCACGGCCCCGGCCCGCACCTCGAAGGCCCCGCCGAGGCGGGCCCTGGTGAACTCGATGTCCTGCTTGTGCTCGTGCTCACCGCCCTCGACCTCGACCCGGGCCTGCAAACCCACGGAAAGGCCCTCGATGTGCTGGTCGACCGACCCGCCCTGGATCCGGACCTCACCCTGGACGACGCCGCCCGGCACCACATGGGTCTCGGTGAGCTCGGTCTCCACCGACGCCCCGCCCGCCCCCAGGCTCGCCAGCAGCCGCTTGAACCCCATGCCAGTCCTTCCCACGCATCCCTACGATCTGGACCTACGAACGCGTGACGACGACCTCCGGTTCCCTCCGGCCGTCAAGTACGCTCGTACGGCATGATCACGGCCACCGAACGTACGCCGCTTCCCCGGGACTTCTTCGACCGCCCTGTCCTCGAAGTCGCCCCGGACCTCCTGGGCCGCACGCTGGTACGCCTCACTCCGCACGGTCCCCTGGAGGTCCGGCTCACGGAGGTGGAGGCGTACGACGGCCCCAACGACCCGGGCTCACACGCCTTCCGCGGCCGCACGGCCCGCAACGACGTGATGTTCGGCCCGCCCGGACACGCGTACGTCTACTTCACCTACGGCATGTGGCACTGCCTCAACCTGGTGTGCGGCCCCGAAGGACAGGCAAGCGGTGTGCTGCTCAGGGCGGGCGAGGTCCTGGTGGGCTCCGACCTGGCCCGGCCTCGTCGACTCTCGGCCCGCCATGACAGGGAACTGGCCAAAGGCCCGGCACGCCTGGCCACGGCACTCGACGTCGGCCGCGCCCTGAACGGCGAGGACGTCTGCGCGGGCCCCGAGTCCCCCCTGTCCATCCTCACGGGTACGCCTCCCGCGCCCGACCAGGTACGCAGTGGCCCGCGCACCGGAGTGGGCGGCGACGGAGCCCCGCACCCGTGGCGGTTCTGGATCTCCGACGACCCGACGGTGAGCCCCTACCGGGCCCACCAGCCCCGCAAGCGCCGAACTTGACTCGGCCTCAAGGGGCGCCTAACGTAGCCCGAGCCGCTTGACACGGGCCCTGCTGTTCAGCATCCCCGAGCGGCCATCCACTACCTTCGATCGAACCCCAACGGGTGTGCATTTCGGCGTGCCGAAATTCGTACGCGAATGACTCGATTATGAAGGGCCGGGGAAACCCGCTAAAGTAGTGGACACGCCGAGAGGGAAACGCGAGAGCGAAGAACTCGAAGCGAACCCCAATTCGACGGGGAATCGGACACGAAAGAGTCTGATAGAGTCGGAAACACGAAATACCGAAGGGAAGCGCCCGGAGGAAAGCCCGAGAGGGTGAGTACAAAGGAAGCGTCCGTTCCTTGAGAACTCAACA